>JBDRDH010000117.1:0-85178 GCA_043820985.1 Planctomycetota bacterium | reverse complement strand
CCACTTCCACATGTTCAGCACGGCCTCATCGGCCTGCCCACTCATCGCCATGCCCATCTGCATGTACGTGCTGGCCGCCATCACACCCGTCTCGATCATTGGTCGCCAGGTGGACAATTCCACGTATACCACGATGTCATTACGTGCCAGTACCGCGTCGGCCTGCTTATGAAAACGATTAGCCAATTGACCATCCGCCCGCAGCGCCGCACGTACGCTGGTCAGGTCATCGCCGATGATGAGCACATTCCCGGCAATACCGGCGAACAGCGGCTCACCGGAAGTCTCTGCTCGAAAGATCCGGTCTTCGAGCGGTTTGGCACTAACTCTGTTTTTCCATAGCTCAATATCCTTAGCCACGACCATCACCAGTGGTGAAGTGCCATACGGATATTGGGCCAGCAGGAGCGGACCACCAGTATCGATACCTCGGTCCTGATCCAGTACCTCGAACTCTTCCAGTAGTTTTTGGTTGTGGAGTTCGGCCAGCTCGTCCACGCCGATCTCCCGCCCGAAAGCCGACAGGCCGGTCACCAGCTTATCCAGGCTGGAGCAGACGACGACCAGCCCCGCGCCATCTGGTACGTGGGCCAGCAGTTGGTTTGCCGGCTCGGTGGCAACGGCCGTCAGTGGCACCGCGCTCAGGCACATTATCAGAACCCAGACTCGTATCATCTCGCATCTCCCGCGGCGACGGTCAGGCATTAAAACCGCCGTCCTGGAACTCGCCCGGCAGCTTCATCAGTGATTTAATAAGCGTAGGTTAACTCAGTCGATCACATTCAATACAAGTTTGTACAACGATCCGCCTCAGAGATAAAGGTCCGGCGTGCAGACATAAATGAAGCCCGGGCCAACAAGCACCGATCTCAATTATGGGTGCGCGCCAATCAATTGCGGGTGCTGAAGTGAGCAGCGACAGTACAAATACACTGATTTCCGAGGAAGAGCTGGAGTCAGCGTTCAGGGAGATTGAAGCCCTCGGTCCCACGCAGGACAACATTCCCGACCTTGACGATGACTCGGATCAGCAATCAGACCACAAGGTCGTTCCCATCCCGGTCCCTTCCGCCGTCATGGCACCCCGCCCCGCCGATAGTGCCGAGAATAATGCTGACACGCCTCGGCGGCGCTCGGCTAAACCGGAAACGAGTCAGTCCGGCTCATCAATTCCCATGGAATCCCGGGATACACCCAACAGCGACTCAACACGGGATCCCGCCCCAAGTAAAGGTGGTATATTCGGGAGATTGTTCCGGCTTATATGGAAGCGCTCACCTCAGGAGCGTCGGCAACATGCCCGAGCTAAAGCCCCGGTCCCAACCCACGATGAGGAACACGAGCTTGAGACTTCTACTTCCTCGCGGCCGGGTCTGCTCTATAGCCTGGTAGATGGTTTGCTTGACGTGATCAATCGGCCCTTTGCCCGGCTCAGTCCTGAAACACGACGGATCATTGGCCTGGTGGGAACCATTACCCTGCTATTGTCGGTATTAGCCCCACTCCTGCTACCACTGATTATGCCCAGAAACGATGCCTTTACGTTCCTGGAGCAAAAGCGTATCGAGGTTATGGTCGCCCCGCCGCTCAAAGTCACAACGAGCGTCGGTGATTCCAAGAGTACATCGAAACCTTGACATTACCGGACTGACGTCACGCGGTCAGGAGGGTAACGGGAAGTTAAAGTGGATATTCAGGCCGCCCGGCACGACGCGGTCAGGGGGTGTTATTTCCACATGCACGAGTTTCTGGGTTGGATTGTCCGGCGCGGGCCCGATTCCGACCCCCACTGTCTCTTTAGGGTCTTCAGCCCCGAGTTGAAGCAGATCACGCAGGCCGATCAGCAACTTTTTCTGCAAAACCTCCTCGTCGAGGCCGCGCAGAGCGGGCAATTGTTCGCAAAGCCACGCCCCCGCGATGTTGCTGAATTGCTGATAAGGCAGAGAGACTTCCAGCGCTGCCTGGTGCGCGCCAATATCGGCGGTGGGCTTTGGCCTGGCCGCCGTCACGCCACCTGATAACACGCAGTAATCTTTACCACGGATACCTTGGAGCAGATTGATGCCCACCGGGGCAAATTCTCCGACCTTGCTCTCTGGCAGGACAGCGTCACCCGGCCCCCAGGGATTGTCGACATCCGTGGGATTCGTTACCACCGGCAGGTCTTCGATCTTACCTGCCTCGACCCCAAACATGCGCGTCGGCCAACCGTGTCGGGCATGGGCACGAGCGGCACAGACACCCATCGCCAGGTGCCCACCAGCCCAGAGCACGTCGGAAGCCTTGGTGATTTTTTCCGCGCAGGTGAACTCGCGGGCGCGCGACCGGGCCTCGAACGGGGCTCGCAGTACGAAACGTCCGAGAACCGGAACCAGCCAACGGCTGTATGGTTGCTCGCGTAGTGAACGCCACTTGGCATATTCCCACCCATCCACCAGTCCCGACAGATTCGGTAGATTCTTGATTAACTTGACCGTGCGTACACCGAAAAAGCTGGCTTCCAGCGGAAAAACCGCCGGCACCGGCAATCCCGCCGCGTGCTGCCCGAGTTCATCAAGCCAGGCAACGTCCACCGGGGTGTTCTCGCAGGGATAGTCGAATAGAACCAGACCGGGTGTGTCCAGTTCGCCGTCAAAGACTGGATCAACGACGTTTTCGGCGAAATGTGAGATGGCCTCGTCCCGTGAGGCGTGCAGGACCGCTAAACGGACTCCAGCCCGGAAATCCAGATGATCAACCAGGAATTTCAGGCCCCGCCAGGCGGTTTCCAGCCGACGGACATCCGGATGCTTGAGCACGGCATCGGCGATTGCAGTCAGTTCAAGCTGCAAACGCTGAGCCCGCTGGTCGAGCTGTCCGCCTTCCGCCGCCCCAATGCGTTTCTCGCGCGAGCCCGTATCGGCCGCGACACGCTCCACCTCCGCTGTAATCCGGCTTTTCTCGTCAGGCTCGTCAACCAGATCGAGGATGCTGCCACCGGAATCTACCGGCGGAGGAGCAGCACTACTGTCATTCTGACCCGGGGCGGCCTGCAGCCAGGCCAGGGAGGGATCCGCTAGAGCCGCATTCTGGATGGTGGTGGCCAGTTGCTCTTCGGAGACCTGTCCCAGGCGTCGTTGCCCGATCTGCTCCCAGATCGCCAAACGCGGTCCAGCAGCGGTCATTTGAGCGAGAAAACCCGCTGGCTCAAAGGACTTAAGTGAATCGAAGACCAGCTCGAATTCCCAATCCGGGCCGCTGCCCAGGGGGGGCTTGAGAGCCAGCGCCAGCGTGGGCCGCGCTCGAGTCATAAGGTCCGAGAATGATTCCTTGTCGACTGGCGTGAGCTGCTCAATGTGCTCACCAGCCTGGAGATCACTCACGAAGATCAAATGATAGTCCGAACGTGGCGACACCTCGTCGTCAGTATCGGCCGTAAAACGCACATTGGGATCGTCTGCCATGATCATCTCCCTCCCAGGGGACCAAGTGAACATTGGAAGCATCGCATGGTTGGAAAGCGACGTCAAGGTCACGGGGCCAGTACCGAATACTGAAAAGAGCATAACGACCGATAAGTCCAGGGCCACTGAATTGAAAAACTGAGTACGCCATACCCATAAGGGGGGGGCTTTTAAGCTTGACCTGTTGAAGTCGCCGGATGTACAATACTATCAATGTGGGGTTGCGCTATTGGGGAACATATAGCACAACCGCCACACCTGTGGAGGAGAGAGCGCGTCAGCTACCACAAAATCCAGTATGGGCAACTGAACACGTCTTGGAAAATCGAAACATGTAACGCCGTTTGAGGCACATGTCAGCCCGCGGAGGTGTGGTACTTACGCAAGCGAAGAGTAGTTGCGGAGATTTCAGTCAGTGACTCCTGGGTGAGAGAAGCACTTGACTACGCTGCTTAACTATCGCGAGCTTGAACGAAACTGCAACACCTGGATTGCACTACGGAGTGCGGTAGCCGTACCGGCGCCGTGGTGGGTTGCCGGTCCGGGCAGTTGTTCACTCACCAACCATTTCCAGCTCTCCTCGAACAAATCCCAGACGTTAATTTCTCAACAACACAGTCGCCTTTCGTGGTCCGGAGTGGGTGCCGCAACCATAACATTCTCGCGACCGTGTCTGCCTTTTCGGGCGGCGACCGGTGTTTTCAACATATCGTGGTTTCTCCAGAGACAGATAGAGAGACAATGGAGGTGACAGGAATGAGTTTTCGAAAAGTAGTTCTTGTACTTAGCGCGGTACTTTTATGTACCGGCGTACTGATGGCGGACACCGGCAAAAAGCCACCCGCTGTCACCAACCCAACGGAGCTGACAACCCAGGGGGCTGTCGGATCCATCACAGATGCGCACACCCGTGCCACCAAACACCCCTTCGAGGAACCCGTGGGTGTACGGCAGGGTGGTGACACCTGCGCCGATGCCGTGGTTGTTGGACCGGGGCTGCCGATCAACGTGACCGGCACAACCGTCGGCTACACGAACGACTACGACGAGGTCTGCAATTACACCGGTTCGACCTCGCCCGACGTCGTCTACTTGTTCACCCCGGCCGCCGACGTCGTCGTCAACATGACGATGTGTGCCGGCAATACGAACTATGACTCCAAGCTGTATGTGTACGAAGGCACCTGCCCAGGCGCGACGTATTACGTATGCAACGACGACGCGTGCACGTCCGCTTCTGGCCAGCCGTATGTGTCTGAAATACTGGGCGTGTCACTTACCGGTGGCACGGATTACTACATCGTATGCGATGGTTACGGCTCCGCGAGCGGGACCTACTTCCTGGACATCATCGAAGATGTGCAGATTCCATGGGCCTGCTGCCTGGCTGGCGACTGCATCGGTGATTTCGGCCAAGTCGAGTGTGAGTCAATGGGCGGTACCTGGTTCGAAGGCGAGACCTGCATGAGTATCCCGCCTTTCGAGTGCCCCGATGTGCCACATTGCCCGGATGGCTCGCTCTTCAGCAAGCGGCCGTATCTGCCGGACGAGTCTTGGACACTGGGCGTCTCCGACCCCGGTTTCCCCTACGTCCGCGTGGATAACTACTCAGGTGTCCAGGGTGTGATCTGCGACGTCCACTGGTGGGGCGGCGAGCTAACCTCGGGCCTGGGTAATTGCACCCAGGTGGAAAACCTGTTCTTGATCGAGTTTTACGCCGATTCGGGCGGCACGCCGGACATCGCCGGTGGCCCGGTCTGCACGTATACCGTATCTCCCACACGGGTTGATACCGGTCTGCGTTATCACACCACGTACCAAGTCATCCTGTATGAGTACTCGGCCACCCTGCTGCCGTGCTGCACTCTGACCGATGGCTGGATCTCGATCACGGGCGCCGGCGATGCTGCTTGCCGCTTCTGGTGGGTTAGCACACCTGATGGCGATTTTTCGCACTGTGGTGGTGCGAACCTGAACACACTCGTTTGCGGTGACCCCGCCAGCGCTTTCGACTTCGCCTTCTGCCTGACTGGCGAGTACGTCGAAACCTACGGCGCTTGCTGCGACGATGCCACCAGCATCTGTACCGATGACGTCGAGCAGCTTAGCTGCCTGCCGCCGCTGCGCTTCGCGGCTAACACACTGTGTGCCGACCTGAATCCGCCTTGCGGCCTGGTCTACGGCGCCTGCTGTGTCGGCGCGACTTGCACCTTCGGCCTCATCGGCGATTGTGACGCCATGGGTGGTGTCTATCAGGGCGACGACGTCCCTTGCGACCCGAACCCCTGCGTGGGTGCCTGCTGCTACGATGACGGCACCTGCGAACTCCTGCCGGAGGCGGATTGCACCGGCTTGTGGCTGGGTGCCTATAGCACCTGCGACCAGTGCCCGTGCATCGTGCCGTGTCCGGCTGGTGGCATTGCCGAGGGTGAGCCCTGCGGCTCTGACACCAACGGCGGCTGCAACATGACCGTCCCGGCCTTCGAGCCGATCGTGTGCGGCGTGCCGGTCTGCGGCACTGCCTGGGCCAACACCTCTACCCGTGACACAGATTGGTACGAGATCACGGTCGCCGAGTCGACGATCTTCACCCTCACGGGTGAGGGCGAGCTGGGCACACTCGGGTTGTTGATCGGGCAGATCGAGCAGACCGTTCCTGGTCTGCCGGGCTGTGCCAACGTCACTGGCTACTTCGAAGTGTACACCATCGGTGGCGAGTGTCAGGAGGTCAGCATTACGACCGCATGTATGCCGCCCGGCACCTACTACTTCTTCGTCGGTCCGTCCAGTTGGGGCGACCTGCCGTGCGACAGCAACAACGACTACGTCATCACACTGACGTGCGAGACGTGTTACATTCCGACTGGTGCCTGTTGCATGCCGAGTGGCGAATGCGTGCCCGACCAAACCGAGGAACAGTGCGTTGGCGTGAGCGGTATGTGGATGGGTGAAGGCGCAGGTTGCGATCCGAACCCGTGCACGCCGTTCTACTGCGACGCCGGAAGCAACACTTGCGATGAGTATATCGACACGGTGGTGGTCGGCACCATCAACAACGCCGGCACCGGCTGTGGCCCGGGTGGGTATCAGGATTGGACCGCCCAGTCTACGGTTATGGCGCCCGGCGTCGGTTACGCCATAACGGTGCTCAACCCGGTCCCGTACACAAGCGATCACGTTACGGTCTGGGTTGACTGGAACCAGGACTTCGTGTTCGACACCGCCACCGAGCAATATCTGCTCGTCAGCGACGGCCCGGGTGCTCAATTCACGGGCACCATTAACGTGCCAGTGGATGCCACAATAGGTTCCACGCAGATGCGTATCCGCATCGAGTGGACTGGCAGCGCAGGTCCTTGCGGCAACGCGTCCTATGGTGAGGTCGAGGATTACACCGTGATGGTGGGCGACTACGTGCCGACCTACGGTGCCTGCTGCGACGACAGCACCGGCATCTGCACCGAAGGTGTCGAGCAGCTCGACTGCATGGCCCCGCTGCGCTTCGCGGCCGACACGCTGTGTGTTGATCTGACCCCGCCTTGCGGCACGGTGGAATATTGCACGCCGTGCTACTCTGACGCGCCCAGTCCTGACGACTGGATCACGAACGTCACGTTCAACACCATCAACAACAACACGGCGAACGAAGGCGTGCCGTGCGCCTACGGCGACTACACCGATATCTCGACGACCGTCGAGAACGGTGCGACGTACACCATGTCGGTGTCCTTCGACGGGACCGGCGGCTATACCCAGTACGTGACAGCCTGGTTCGACTTCGACCGCAACGGCGTGCTCGAGACGTCGTACCAGATCGGTTCCGCCGTGATAACGCCGGGCACGCCGGTGACGGTCAGTGCGAACATCACGATCCCGGTCAGCGCGCTGGATGGCGCCACGCGTATGCGTGTCATCGAGCGCTACTCCACGTGGACCACGGACCCCTGCGAGAGTTACATCTGGGGTGAGGCCGAGGACTACACCGTGATCGTGGGCGAATACGTCCCGACCTATGGTTCCTGCTGCGACGATGCCACGGGCCTCTGCACCGACAACGTCGAGCAGCTCGACTGCATGGCCCCGCTGCGCTTCGCGGCCGACACGCTATGTGCCGACCTGACCCCGCCGTGCGGCGAGCCTCTGGGCGCCTGCTGCTTCCCGGATCAGTCGTGCGCGGATCTGTCGGCGCTCGACTGCGCCGCGGCCGGCGGTAACTACATGGGTGCGGGCACCAACTGTGCCACGACCTCCTGCCCGCCGGGCAACGACGATTGCGCCGATGCGCTGCCGATCTGCAACGTCGACGCGCTGCCGTGGAACACGACGCTGGCCACCCACGACGGTGACGGCACGTGCATGACCAGTAAGAACATCTGGTACTGCTACACGGCCACATGCACGACCGACGTGTTGATCAGCCTGTGCGGCAGCTCGTTCGACACGAAGCTGGCCGTATACAACAGCTGCGATTGCGGCACCGGCCTGCCTGCTCGTCAGATCGTGTGCAACGACGACAGTGGTCCGGGCTGCCCGGGCCTGCAGTCGTCGGCCCTGGTCTCGATGGTGGCCGGCAACGACTACCTGATCGAGGTCGGTGGCTACAGCAGCAACAGTGGGAGCGGCATCCTGACCATCTCGATGTTCGGTGACTTCAACTTCGACTGCGCCATCGACGGCGACGACTACGCGATGTTCCTGGCAGCGTTTGGTTCCTGCTCGGGCGACCCCGCGTACCTGGCTGCGGCCGACATCGACGAAGACGGATGTGTCGGTCTGGCTGATTACCAGGCTTGGGTTGCGGCGTACCGCGCGTGCAACCCGGGTTCACCGCTGCCGATTCCATCACAAGATGGCCCGAGTGGCATGAATCGCCGGCCGAGCCTTGGCACCGGCATGATGCCCTAATGTAAAACCGGGTTATGTGGATGTCCGTCGGTTACCTGCCGACGGACATCCCGGCCCGTCTGCTCGCGCAACACGACAATCAGTCGATTGCAATAGAGAGTTGTTATGATGTAACTGGAACTGAACCTCTTTGGATGGAGGAGAATGAAAGATGCTTCGAAAGTGTAGTCTGTTTTGTGCTATCTTCGCGGTAGGCGTCTTCGCCCTGGGCGCCTCCGCGGATATCACCGTGAGCTTCAACCCGGAACACTCGTGGACCACGGTTGGAGGTACGGTGGCGGTGGATATCGTCGCTGATATCCCCGAGGATGACGCCATTCTGGGCTGGGGTCTTGACCTGACGCTCGACGATCCGTCGATCGCCTCGTGGACCCTCAACTCGATCGGGCCAATGTTCGACGCGATCGTGGGTAACCCGGATGGCGACCTATTGGGCGGCCTGGTACCGCAACCCGGCAATGTCTGGGGTACCGGCGTCGTATTGGCCACGATTGACTTCCTGGGCCTGGATCTCGGAGTGACTGGTCTTTTCATGAGTGACGATTACCCGACCGATCCGACGGAGGGCTTTGCGCTCGATCCGACCGGATTCGCGACGGTGAATTACGTTGCTGGTGATTTGTGCGTCATTCCGGAGCCCGCGGCCCTGGTGCTGTTGGCTGTGGCCGGATTGCTCATCCGTCGTCGCTAAGCGCGGCCGGTTGAACAATAATTAGCCCTCAGGGGGCCGCTCCCACCCGGGAGCGGCCCCTTTCTCTAATACTCGCCAGTGGATGACCCCGCAGCTATGCACCGGCAGCAATGGCTGAGCCTGAACGGCCAGTCACAGTTGGGAATAGTCGGCTTTAACCGCCCGCATTGGACTCGGATATTGTCAGCAGGATCACGCCGGCAGTGGATTCACGGCCGTCGGTTACGTTGGGATCATTTTTGGCTTTCATCAGACTGTCGATAGCTGGCTGGCCCGAATAGGCGATTTCCTTAAAGCGCTTAAATGTACTACCGACACGGATCATCATCATTTTCGCGGGTCGACCTTCACCTGGTGCAGGTAACAAGGCTGGCCCACGATCGCTGGTCTGCAGACGAGCAAATCCAATGACACCCTGGTCAGCCGGTGTCGCGGCCGCCGCCTGCTGAGCCCACAACCGCAGAGCCCGATCATCAGTCCAGGCGCCGCGCGCTTTGAAGACCGCGGCTGAAGGCAGGTAGACCAGCCAACTCGGACGTTCTCTGAGTTTCCCTTGGGTCCAACTATGACGAACACCTTCCAGCAGCGCACCTTCGGCTTCCTTCAATCCGGCCGGTGTGCGCCCGGTACCATCCGGCGCGTATAAAATACGACCATCGCCAAAGTTTGCCCCCGCACCCATGGCCTCCCGGAGCACTTCGGAGAGCGATGCCGGACCCAGAGCTTTCGTCATCCAGGTATCGACCGGGTTTGTGGTTCCTGTACTGGAACGCAGCATCACAGCATAAGTGCCCCGGCTAGTTTCCAGCACCTCCAGGAAGAGATGGATATCCGGGTAGTCTTGGGGGGCTATTGAGAACCAGCTTCTCATCTCATTCAGGGTGACCGGTTGAATAGCATCATCAGGGATGCCTGGAACCGAGCTGCTTTTGGCTCTTTGCATGGCCTGAAACGCACGATCGAGGGCATCTGGATCGGTTTTCGCCCGCGCCCAGAGGGATTCAACCTGCTGTTCATCGCCCTGCCGTGCACTGGTGGCCGCACGACGGAAGTTAGGTCCCAATGGCAGTTCGCCCTCGATAACGGTACTGCCACCGGAGGTGTTCAGCTTAGCTATCCAGCTCTCCAGGCTATTCAGCGAATTAGCCCGCTGGCGTTGCTCGAGATCGAGCGTGGCAACCGCCTGGGCCTTGCCAAGCTGCTCGGTCGCCTTTTGTATGGCATCACCGGCCGTGGTTGAGTTGGCCGCCTGCAGGATCCTGGCCGCCGCCGCCCATTGCCAGAGTGCCGTGTCCTCCGCTTCCAGTTGATCGGCCATAGTTTGCCAGTAACTGGCATTATCTTCATTTGGTACGCCGCGTGTCGCGCCATCCAGGCCCATGGCCCGTCCTAGCAATGCCGCCGCGATGTCAAAAGTAGCGCGAGTGTTGGTATCGGGTGGATTTTGTAGCGTCGCGACACGTTTTTCGCGTAGCTCGCGGTCCAATTCCAGCAGTTCCCACATGGGCGGCAAGCTACCACTGCTGCCCTGGCCTAATTCCATCAACACCCGCCGAGGTTGATCCCAGGGCTCCCGCCGCCCAACTCCGAGTGCCTCAGCCGGGACACCACGCGCCAGTAGTTTGAACTGGTCAGGAGCTTCCAGGGATGTTAGTTCGGTTTCGCCCGGTAGACGCCTGACCAGTTCCTGGTGATCAATGACCTGGGCTATTGGCACGACTTCAACCACCGGTTGCAGGAATGACCGTAGCGTATCCATCTCGGCGACGCGAAGTCCGATCCATTTCTCAAGGCGCTGTTCGATTAATCCGCGGAGTACTTCCGCCTGGCCCTCTGGCAGATTACGCATGCGAGCTATGAGCCAGACAATCTGGTCGAACGGCTCACCAAGCAGGCGACTGAACTCTTTCAATTCCAACGGCGAAGGCGGATCAGCGGTACGAAATTTCTCCAGGTAATCGTCAAGTTCTTTCACCTGATCCACATTTTTATATGGCGGGAGAGTGTCCGTGGTGCCCGCCGGCGGCTGCGCGGCGGCTGGCGAGCTATCCAGGCCGAAGCCCAGGACGAACAGGAGCAGAAACACGTGTATACGGATGTGCATCATCCCCAGATCCGATCGGCGTAACTACCCCGGACGCATGGCTGGACGGAGTAGCGCGGGGAACAATATCCTGCAACGACCGTTCAGCATGACATCCGGCAGTTAAGGCCGCGGCGTACCACTGCGGGGCTGATCGACGGCCCGCGCTCCGGAACGCGTGGGTGGCGCCGCCGGCCGACGGTTCTTCTCACGGTGCTGATAGCGGTCCAGATCGGCCTTGGCCCGTTCGGCATCGGATCCCGCCATGGTATCAGCCTGTCCGCCACGCTCATCATCCGGTTGGTCGGCATGCACGGTCGTGGAGCGTTGCTCGGTGCGGCAACCCGGGCCGAGGACCAGCCCGCAGAGCAGCAAGCCGACTATCAGGAACGAAAGGACAGCTCTATGGCCCAATCTCATAATACACCTCTCAACTTCCGCCTGAGCTAAATCTGACAACTTATCGTACTCCAATCAACCGGGAATCGCCATGTTATCAATGCCAGAGGCGACCGGGCCAATAGCCGTGGTCGCCTCTGTTGTTACCGTGCCGCAATATATCGGCGATTACTCTGTTACTGTACCGTTGACACCGCTCGTAAGCGGTTTCCTACGCCCGGCGCCGGGAACCGCCACTCAGACGACGCATCCCGGCCAGCCCGACCAGGCTGAGCGTCATGGCCCCGAAGATGCCGAAGCCGCACAGCGGCGCGGCATTCGGACGCTGACTGGTCCCGTCCAGCGAGTTCGGGACACCATCATTATCCAGGTCGTTGTCACACGCATCGCCCAAGCCATCGCCATCGAAATCGTCCTGGAACGGGTTGGCCTGGTTGGGGCAATTATCGGACAGCAGCAGGAAGCCGGACGCAACGCCCGGCGTACTGGCCGTGTCGTCCGCCAGATCCAGTGTGCCGTCGCCGCGCTCCGTACCGTCCGCCGAGCGGATGACCCGGTAGGTGCCATAGCGGCCATCCTCACCTTTGTCAGTGATATCGGCGAGTTGGGGATCGTTCTCGTGCAGGCCGCCGACGTCAAACCCATCGAGCAGTGAGCCATCATTGCTGAAGTCAATGCGATAAGACTGCTCCAGCGTGGCCTCGTTAAAGCGGGTGAAGTCCGGGAAGCCGTCGGAGTTGGCGTCCGGGGCCTCGAGGAAGCCATCACCGTCCTGGTCGAAGTCGAGCAGGCGGCGCTGGAAGTCGAGGATAGTGGCCGGGAAGGTCTTCTGTTGCTCTTCGGCTAGCTGGTTCTTCAGCCAGTCCATATCGGTTTGATCGAAGACGCCATCATTGTTGCTGTCATATCCCCAGCGTGCCGGGTGGATGTTGGGCGCCGGGTCATTGATGTCGAGAATACCGTCTTCATCCGTATCACGCATGGTCGGATCGGTACGGATACCCTGGAACGCCTTGTTGACCGCAAACCCCACGCGCGCCGGGATGGCCGATAGCCCGATGCTGGACAGGCTGCCGTCTGTTGGATGCGTATTAGGCTCGTACGTGTTGACCTCGTTGAAGTCATTGATACCGTCACCGTCGGTATCCGTAATCGTCGGGTCGGTCTGTACGTGCCTGCGCCGCTCTGTCAGGTATTGACCGGATTGCGCACCCGCCGGATAGCGCATCACCCAGAAGCCGTCCAGCTCTTCCTTGTCGCTCAGTCCGTCGCCGTCCGTGTCCCACTTGCGCGGATCGGTCTCGCCGGGGTCGACGCGGCCGTTCATCGGGTTATTGTCCTCTTCATTATCGTCCAGTCCGTCGCCATCGCTGTCGGCCAGCGTGGCATTGGTATTCGTCGTGCGTTCGAGCAGGTCATCAAGGCCATCGCCGTCGGAGTCGGCGTTAGTGTCAAACGTTTTCAAAGCCCGGTACAAAGCCGGAGCCTCGGGGGCGAATTGGGCGTTCAGGATCACGCCAACGAGAATGTCATAACCCTCGATCTGCTCTTGCCGTTGAGTCAATCCGTCGCCGTCAAGATCGGCGTCCGGATCGGACGTGTCGTTCAGGCTGGCAAGCACGTTATTGCCCTCATTCTGTTCGGTAACCACCAGACCATCGTCGATGCGCGTCTTGATATAGAAGCTGGCGCCGCCATCGTCCGGATCGAATAACTCCACGGGGATGTTCAACGTAAAGGTCATGTTGGTGTGCGACCCTGGGGCTTTGTCATCCGCGGCAGTAATGAACTGCGTGAATATCGGTGTGTCGCCCGCCAGATCATCCACGCTCGCGTCGTACGAGAAGTAGAACGTGATGGTGAAGTCTTCGCTGACGGCGTTGGTGGCCACGTTGTAACTCACCTTGGCCTCGAAGTCGCGCCCGAAGGCCGTGCCCGGGAAGGTCAGCCGCGTCAACTCCAGATCGAGCTCATACCGCTCGTCGCTGGTACTCATGATGTTGCTGAGGGCACTCTCATTGGATTCGGACACTTCATCGAGCGCATCAATCTCGGCCACCACGGTCAGCACGACGTTCGAATCGATGTCGCGCGTTAGGAACTGCGTGGGCAGGACGATCGTCACGATGTGCGGACCGGGAGCCACGCGGGTACCCGTCGCCCGTACTTCCTCCAGCACGTCATTGATGGCCCCGTCGCCGGTGGTATCCAGGCCGACGCGGATGGCAAACTCCGGCACGTTGGCCGGGCTGTTCACCTGGTAGGTCACGCTGACTCTAGAGTCGGCCCCGCGTACCTCCGCCGTCACGGACTCGACCGCCAGATCGACGGCGAGCGTGGTGGCGGCGGTGTTGTCCGTCTCGTCGTTCTCGTTGTTCACCTCGTCGTCACTATCGAGCTCGACCAGGATCCGATCGCTATCGCGCAGCACGCCATCGAGCTGTATGCGCACGTTACCCAGCGTCTGGGTATACGGACCGCCAGGTGCCGTCTTGGTCGCGTTCACCTTGCCGAATACGATGTCCATGACGCCATCCGGCACGGGACCACGATCCAACCCAAAGCGGATCTTGAACGGATTCACGGTTTGCGAACCGGGGATGTTATACGTGACCTGGAGCCTGCCATCCGACAGCAACTCCGTGTTGGCGGCCACGATGTTGGTGCCGGCCGTGACGTTGAACGGCGTGGACACGATATTGAGCAGGCCGGCCGCGGCAGCCCGTAGCGTGTAGCCAGAACCGACACTATCGATGTTCAAGTCATCGAACGTGGCGACGCCGTTCACCGCGGGGCGCGGATTAGTGCCCGTCAGGATGCCGCCACCCGGATTGTTATTGATCGTCATCGTAATCATATTGCCGGCGTTCTTGACCAGGTTGTTATTCACATCGAGCACCGCCACCGTCGTGAAGATGAGGCTCTCGGTGTCGGTGTTGGTTGGTTGCTGCTGGAACACCAGGTGATCGGGCACGCCGTAAGTAATCTCAAACTCGGCCGAGATGGCTGAAGTCAAACTGGGGGAACCGGCCTGTAACTTGTAGCCCACGCCGGTCTTGTTGATGCTCAGATCAGCGAACGTGGCCAGCCCGTTGACGCAGTTGCGCGTCAATGTGCCACTCAGCGTACCGCCGCCCGGGTTGGTTTGCAGTTGTACGGTGATCGCGTCGGCCACGTCGAGCCGGTTGCCCTTGATGTCCACGATCTCCGCCGTGACCGCCGGCGTGATGGCCTGGCCAGCGACCGTGAGCGTCGGTTGTTGCACGAATCGCACGGCGGCCGCCGCGCCGGTCGTGATGTTGAAGCCAGCCGACGTGTCGGCGATCAGGCCGTCCGAGGCGGCTTCCAGCGTGTAGCCGGAACCAACTATATCGACATTCAGATTATTGAACGTGGCGATACCGGCCGTGGCGCCACGCGTGACGGTGCCAGTCAGCGTTCCGCCGCTCGGATTGGTATCAATCGCCAGGGTGATGGCATTATTGGCCGTCGGGATGAAGTTGCCGAACGCGTCCAGCACGCGCACGGTCACCGCCGGCGTGATTACCTGATCGGCCGCCGTGTCGGTCGGCTGCTGGACGAACTCAAGCTGGTTCGGACCGGCGTGGGAGACATCGAACTGCATGGAGGTGTCGGACGTCAAACCGCCCGACGTGGCCGTCAGCGTGAGCCCCGTATTGGCTTCCTCGATCCACAGGTCGTTGAACGTGGCCACGCCACCAACGGTGTTTCGCGGATTAGTGCCGTGCAGCGTGCCGGTTGATAGCACCAGCGTGATCGAGACACCGTCGAGCGGGACGAGGTTCTCGCTGGCATCCCATAACTTCACCGTCACGGGCGGCGCGATGAATACACCAGCCACCACATTGCTCGGCTGTTGCTCGATATGTAGCTGCGTGGCGGCGCTCGGCGCGATGTTGAACGGATTGGAAGTATGTGTGGCGAGCGCGCCCGAGGTGGCCAGCAGCGTGTAACCGTTGCCGACCTTGTCGATGCTCAAATCGTCGAACGTGGCCAGACCGGCGATCGCGCTTTGCGGGTTCGTCCCGCTCAGCGTGCCGCTGTTCGGGTTGCTCTGGATAGACAACGTGATGGCATCGCCCGCCGATGTGACGAGGTTATCATGGATATCGAGAATCTCAACCGTGACCGGCGGTGTGATGACCACGTTGGCCGTCGTGTTGACCGGGTGCTGGACGAAGCGCAGCTTGGCCGCGGCGCCAGGCGTGATGTTGAAGCTGTCAGACGTATCCGGGGCAAGACCGGGTGACGTGGCTTCCAGCGTGTATCCATTCCCGACCTTGTCGATGCCCAGACCCGGGAATGTGGCCACACCGGCCACCGCGCCACGAGTCGTCTGGCCGGACAGCGTTCCACTACTGGGATTATTGGCGATGTCCAGCGTGATGGCATTGTTGGCCGTGTTGATGAAGTTCCCGAACGCATCCAGCACGCGCACCGAAACGGCCGGCGTGATGGTGCCATCCGCCGCGGTGTTGGTCGGCTGCTGCACGAACTCCACCTGCGCCGCGGCCGCGTGCGTGATGGTGAACGGATTCGAGATATCCGGCGTCAGCCCCGCCGATGTAGCCGTCAGGGTCAACCCGGTGTTGGCCTCCTGGATACTCAGATCGTTGAACGTAGCCACGCCGTTGACCGTCAGGCGTGGATTCGTTCCAAACAGCGTGCCGCTGGACAGCGTAAGTGTGATCGCGACGTTGTCGAGCGGGACAAGGTTATCACTGTTGTCGCGCAGCTCGACCGTGATTGCCGGGGCAATCACCACGCCGGCGATCATGCTGGTGGGATGCTGCACGAATTGCAGGTTTGTGGCCGTCGTGGAACTGGTGATATTGAATGGATCAGAAACAGCCTGGGTCAGTCCACCCGACTGAGCGCGCAACGTGTATCCGGTACCGACTTTGTTGATGCTCAAATCGTCGAACGTAGCCAAGCCGGCGATTGCGCTCTGCGGGTTCGTCCCGCTCAGCGTGCCACCGCCCGGGTTGCTCTGGATAGACAACGTGATGGCATTGCCCGCCGACGTGACCCGGTTGTCGTGGATGTCGAGAATTTCAACCGTGACCGGCGGTGTGATGACCACGTCGGCCATCGTATTGACCGGCTGCTGGAAAAATCTCAGCTTGGCTTCGGTGCCGTGTGTGATATTGAAGGCGTCGGACGTATCTGGGGCAAGACCCGCCGAGGTAGCCTCCAGCGTGTAGCCCGTGCCGACCTTGTTGATGTTCAGGTCGTTAAAGGTGGCCACGCCGTTGATTGCGCCGCGCGTTACTGTGCCGGAGAGCGTACCGCCTCCTGGATTCGTGTCGATAGCCAGTGTGATAGCGTTATTCGCGGTTGTCACCAGGTTGTCCTGGGCGTCCAGGACCCGCACGGTGACCGCCGGTGTGATCGTGCCATCCGCGGCGGTGTTCGAGGGTTGCACGTCGAATTCCACCCGCACGGCGCCGCCGGGTGTAATATTGAACGTGTTGGAGACCACCTGGGTCAGGGCGCCAGCCGCGGCTCGCAATGAATAGCCGTTACCCACGGCGTTGATACTCAGATCATTGAACGTGGCCAGTCCGTTGACCGTGTTCCGCGTGTCCGTGCCGCTGAGCATGCCCCCGCCGGGATTGTCTTCGATCGTCAGTGTAATGGCCGTGCCGGACGTGCTGACACGGTTTTCGTCGGCATCGAGCACCTCCACCGTGATCGGCGGGGTGATAGCGACGCCCGCTGGCGTGTGGCTCGGTTGTTGTACGAACCGCACCTGCGTAGCATCGCCCGGTGTAATGTTGAAGGTAGTGGACGTGTCAGGTGTCAGGCCGAGGGCCGTGGCCTCGAGCGTGTATCCCACGCCGACCTTGTTAATGCTCAGATCATTAAAGATGGCTTCGCCGCCACTGGCAGCTTGCGTCAGCGTGCCACTGAGCGTGCCGCCGCCGGGATTGCTGTCGATCGCCAGGGTCACGTCGTCGGTGGCACCCGGCACCAGGAAACCATACTGGTCGACGATCTGGACCCGCACCGCCGGCGCGATTACTACTCCAGCCTGGGCACTGCTCGGCTGTACGGAGAAGCGCAACTTATTCCCCGCGCCGGTTGTAATATCGAAAGCTGTGGAGGTCTCCGGATCCAGGGCTCCCGAGATGACCTGCAATGTATAACCCGTGCCGAGCGCGTTGATGGCGAGATTATTGAAAACCGCCGTGCCATTCACCGCCGCCCGGATCGTGGTTCCGCCGAGCGAACCGCCACCGGGATTGTTGTCGATCGCGATGGCGATCGTATTGGTGGCGCCCGGAACACGGTTGCCGTATTGATCCTGTACCTCCACCTCAACGGCCGGGGTTATCGGCGAATTAACCGGCGTGTTGCTGGGCTGTACCGTGAAGGTCAACTGGCTAGCCGCGTCGGCCGTGACGTCGAACGCGCTGCTGTCGACCGTGTCGCTGCCAGCAAAGCCCATACCGCTGTGAGAAGCCCGAAGCTCGTAGCCCGTGTCTGCGGTTTCGATGTTCAGACCCTCGGTGCCGGTCCAGGTCGCCACGCCACTGATCGTGGCCAGGCTGGTCGTGCCAAGCAAAGTTGCACTACCGGGATTCACCGCGAAATCAAGCGTGATTGTACGTTCGTCATCGGTAACCGTGTTGCCAAACTCATCTTCAATTGTGACTTCTGGCAACAGATCCTGACCGGCGGTGGTGTTCACTGGCTGGACCGAGAAAACCAAGTGATGGGCCGGACCGTTGGCGATGTCAAACGCGTCGCTGTCAACCGTATCGGAGCCAGCGAAAGGCGCGCCGTCATGCGCGGCCTGTAACTGGTACCCAGTGGCCGGGACGGTGATGTTCAAGTCGTCGGCGGCGGTCCAGAGCGCCACGCCGTTGAACGTGACAATGCTGGTCGTGCCGTTGAGCGTAGCGCCCCCGGCATTCAACAAGCTCAGCGTAATCATACGGTCGTCCGCGGTAACCGTATTGCCGAACTCGTCCTCGATCGTGACTTCCGGCAGCAGGTCCGCGCCCGCCTCGCTGGATACCGGCTGGACGGAGAACACCAGATGGTGCGCGGCCGCCGGATTCCACGTGATGGCGGTTTGGCCGGGCGTCACGATGGTATCGAACACCACCGCGGTGGACGTTTCCGCCAACGTGTTCGTAACGTCGACATCGACCTCGCCACTGCCGTCGAACGTGGTACTGGCCGGAATCGTCGCGGAGCCGTCGCCATTATCAACAAAGCCCGGAATGAGACTGGTGTAGGACAGGTTGGTCCCGTCACCACCAGTGGTGGTCAATACGGTGATCGCATCCGGCGCGGTAAAGCCAGCGATGGCGGCATTAGCACCGTCGCGCGCTGTGATTGTGAGCGTGATAGCCGTGCCGGCCGCCGTGTTGGTGGCACTGGGCGTCAGCAGGAAGTTATCTGCCGTCCAGGTTGCGTCCACGGTGTTGGAAGAAGCCGTCCCGTCGTCGGCGTCCAGCGTCACGGCGTCGCCGGTGAGGTCGTATGTCACGGTAAAGGTGAGCTGGCCGGATCCGTCAAACACCGTGCCATTGGCGATGGTGCCCGTGTTATTCAGGTTGTCCGTGATGTCGGCCCCGCCAAAGACGACCATGCCGGCGTGTCCGCTCGCCGTCACGGTGATATCGACCGCCGGATTGTAGAACGGAATGGGTGTATCAGTATTATCACGAGCCGTGAGCGTACACGTGGCTGGTTGGTCGACAACCGGGCGCGTGGTATCCACCTCGAGCAGAAAGTTGTCGGCCTGGCCATAGGCCGGCGCCACGCCCAGCATCAGGCCCAGGACTACCAGGATGGGAACCGCCAAGGGTCGTGATCGCGCCACGGAAACAATGTGCCGAAATGTTCTAACGATGTTTGCATTGCCACGCATGAGTCAGCCTCCCGCAAAATGCTAGCTGAAAAAATCCTTACCGGCCGAATGTACTGGAGCCCGGTTCCCGGCAAGGCCCAACCAATCGATTACACCACCAAATATGCGTACACTCTTCAGTCACGCATCCTTGCGCGGATCATACTGCGCCAGACATCCATGTGGCGTTAGTTGAATTCGAGTCTCATGATCCGACATGCGACCGGACTACCGACCTGTACGACCGGTCGACGAATTCGGCCATGTAGCTGTATTGTAACGCTTGATGCCTACGTTCCGAGTAGCGCTTTTTAAAAAATCCAATCACCCCAGCAAGTTACTTTTCGGACCTGTCCGCTCATTACTCACCGCTGGGCGCCCAATCCCGCCGGCCCCGTCGTGCGCGTACCGGCGGACGTCAAACCTGGCAGTGCCAGACGACTGAGACCCCGATAGCCCAATCCACGGCTCCCTGTTATTCGCACCAAATTGGCGGCGGATTCATTGAGCTCGAGCGCCGTCACGCCGCCAACGCTGATAGCCGCGGGAGAAAGGGGTGGCATCTCGTTGGCAAAGTCCGCCGGTTCAACTCCGGCCGCTCGACCGGCTTGGGCGGTTGATTTGATCTGACCGGTAACCGCCACCGCTACCGTGCGTATTTCCGGACGAAAGTGTTGCACATCCAGGCGTTTGATTACCGAGCCCGCCTGAGCATGCACGTCCCAGGTAATGACCTCGGTGAATAGTTGGTTTTGGAGTTCGGGACGCCATTTCTGAGCCGAGGCCACGCCGATCCGTTGCCCGAGTGCCACGGTGTCGAAGCCGTTTGATGCCAGCCATGGGCCAATGGGATGTGTTTGCGGCGAGCCAGCCTGAATCGAGACACGATAGCCGGACGGCAGCTCCAGATCGGCACCGATAACTTGTGCGGATAATGCCGCGGCGCCAGTCTCGCCCACATAGCCCAGTTCCACTACTTGCCCCTGCCGCATCAAAAACGTCCAACCCTGTCCAGCAAAAGCTTGTACCAGGGGGCGTCCACCGGCCGCGTCAGATACACTGAGCTGCACAATTTGCTCATCAGCCGGCGTGGATGAGGCCAGCATCAGTCGTCCGGTAACCAATTCGACCTCGATTTGATCGTAGTCCGTCAGGACGTCAACCGTGCAGGGTCCCAGTAGTACGGCTGCCACCGCCCCCGCGGCACTGTAGAGCATTGCCTGTTGCTCGGCGAGTACGTCGATACGACCTTCTTCCAGCGGCACACCGACTTCAACAGGTCCACGTTCGTCGCCGGCTGGTGTCCAAAATACAGCGTCACCGGTCGACATGGCGGTGACAACGGGGCCCTCCTGTGCCAGCGCTGATCCGATCATCACGCCGAGCACCGCGCACAGTATCAGACCTGCCCGATTCAGCTTGCGGTTTTTAGAATACATGACCACCTCCGGAGTTCTCAGACACCGGTATCTCTAAATCGGATCCTTAGAAGTTGACCATCAACTTCAGGCTATAAATTGCCCGGTTATAAGAATACACTTCTTCGCCGAGTCGATTCCAGATATTTGAGTCCTGAAAGGTCAGTTCGATTCCGCCGCGCAGCCTGACCAGGAGGGTTGGCAAGCTGGCGTAGTCGCCGCGGTCGATGAGCGTCCGCGTCAAGCCGAAGTCATAGTACTGAATGAAGTCGGAACGCGGCTTGCGTTCGAAGTCGAACAGACTTTCGTTCTGATAGGTATCCCAGGTAAACTCGCTGGCGAATTCAAACATCAAGCGGAAGGGCAAGGGCACCTGCACGCCGGCCAGCAACGAATTGCCATACAGGTCGAATTCCTGGCCGCGCGTGCGCTCATTACGATAGGCATAACCGGCGCGCACCTCCAGCCAGCGATAGGCATCGTTGCCGTCGCGTCGCGCCTTGGTCTCATCCTCTTGATAATACTCCGGCCACAACTGGTCGGCACGCAGCAGATTAAAACGCTGCGTAAGCCCAATGGTGTGATACTCACCATCCCGGTCGAAGCGGAGATCGGTCAGCTTGTCCAGATAGTCGCGATAGTCGTAGCTGTAGTACAAATCCGTGCGTCCCAGGATTTCATCCTGGGACTCCGGCTGGAGCCAGATCTTGGATATCACGGGAGTCACACGATTGCTGTGAATAAAGGGCTCGTGCCCCAACTGGGTATAGGAGTAATCGTATTGAAATCCGATGTAGAGGTTCTTTAGGGCTTCCCAGTTGACATACGCCCGCCCGCCGTAGGAGTTGGTGTCGAACTCGCCGATGCTGGGATGCCAGAAATGTGCCGTCGTGCCACCCATGCCGATCAGGAAGCTCTCCCCGGGTATCCCCTCGCGCGGGGTCATCAAGTGCGTGACATCGAAGCCAGCCTCCACTCCCATGACCGTGTCCGCTTGCCTGACGATGTGTCGCGGTAAGGCGGTGTTTTCACCCAACAGGATAACATTGGTATCATAGAAGCCACCGAGATTGACGAAGCCCTCGAACCGTAGCCGTCCGAGGGGGGTCTTGATGCCGATGGGGCTGGGACTGCGAGTTTCGCGCTTGTCGAGGTCATCCAGCAATTCCTGGGCGTTCTTGCGAACCTCGGCGCCCTCGTCCTCAATCAGGCTGACTACTTCTTCCAGCAGGTCGCGATAGCCAGTCACATCGCCGTGGGCCACCGCGATCAGGGCTTCGTAATAGCGCAGGCGTGCTTCCGTACTGGCGGTCATCTGACCTTGTGTTTCGGCCAACTCTTGCGCCATATGCATCGCATCCACGGCCTTGCGCAGATAGTCTCCCTCGCCGGAGGGCGAATGCAGCCGGTAGTAAGCCACGCCCAGGAAGAAATAGCCATAAAAATCACTGCGGCCTTGCTCGGTATTGACGTATGTCTCCAGGGTGCGCGCGCCCCGCTGGGCGAGCACGGCGGCTTCAGCGGCAGCCTCGGCGTCTTCACTGGCCAGTTGAGCCACCCCCAAATCCAGGGCAGCCTCCACCGGCACCAGTGATTGATCGGCGCTCTCAATCACACCACGTAGACATCGGCGCGCCTGGGAAAAGAGGTCCTGGGCCTGGCGGGAGAGAACTGCGTTCTCTTCGCCTTCCTTGGTTGCCGCCTCACCGCTGACTACCAGGCCGTCATGCAGGTAAATCAGCCCCAGGTAGTACAGGCAGGCGGCGTTATCCGGCTCAACCTGCCGCAGCTCTTCCAGAATCCGGCTCGCTTCAGTGTAATCCTCGCCGGCAAATTTGCCGTCCAGGAAGGCCTTGATTCCTTCGTTGAGCTTAACCAGGTTGCTGGCTGAAGGTGGTGGTACCCCGGTCGCCGGGTCTTGAGGAGTTTGTGCCACCGCCAGCGTCGCCAGCAGGATTGTCGCCACGACCGCTGCCCCTACAACTCTCCAGCAGCGGATCAGGTAAGTCGGGCAAAGTGTCATGTTCGCACCTGTTATACCGAGTTCCGCGTGGCCGACGGGACCGGCCAGATCCTCGGAGTAGTCCCTGCCAGTCGCCACCACTGGCGACCAGACACGCCCCCGCCGGCTACTGAACCGAGAGCGGGCTGACCGACTGAATCCAGATCGACAGTATCTGTCCGATCGTGTCAGCCGACAGACGGGCGAATTCCGTGCGCGTAAAATCAAGCAGTTGGGTACTGGTCACACAGCCACCCACCATCAGGAGAGACAGGTTCGCCAGATACCAGCGACCGTGTAATAGCAGCTTTCGCATGGGTTTCCGTCCTCTTTGTTTGTCCAAATTCCTTCCTGGCCTGGTCAGGATCCAAGTGCTCAGGTTGTCCAGCGCACCAGCAGGTTATCCAGAAAGAAAAAGACCGTGTCAGCCACGACGTTAGTCGCCGTCTGTTGCAGGTACAGACCTACCTGCTGGGCGAGGTCCTGGGTCTGGTCCGTACCATCAGTCGGCAGACAACAGGGACCAGTCTGACATAGCAAGCCCGCAACCATGGCTGATAGTACCAACCAACGAGAGTGTGTTTTACGCTTCATTTTCATCACATCCTGCTGAATTGAACATCAATACTCGTGGCAACACGTCCCCAGCGATCAGGGGGCCGTGCCAGCCCCGTTCGCGAATCTCGAAATGCCCCAGTCTCCGTAATCCAATTATCGCTCTAATCCACTGCAAGTTACCGACCACTTCGGCTGTGGTCAAGCACCAAAACGGACAGACTTCCAGGATCGATTCCTGGAGCGAAAAAATCTAAATGTCTCGTCAGACGGTCATTGGGACTGGGGGAAAAGACGCAGTACCGTGCGAAAGGAAGTCAGCTCATCACCATACTGACGCTGGTGGGTCACCAGTTTGCCTTGCAACCAAGTCCATAATTCCGCCGGCTTGTCAGAATCCGGCGGCGGTGGTATGAGCTGCCCGCCAGCATCGCGCAGCGTACATCCGCCACAGACCCACGGTGCCCCATTCTCGTCATCCCGGCACCATTCGTAGCGCCCACCGATGAAATCCTGCGCGGCAGGGTCGGCACGCAACATCAAGGCCGCCCGCATCCACTCGGATCGTGTCGGCAAATCGCGCTCAAACTGGCTCGTGGCCTGACCTTGTGCATCCGAGAATTTATCCCAGGCAGCCGGCATTTCAGTTGCATCTATATAGTAAACCTGCCAGTTACTAGATTCATTAATCGTGTCCCACAGTAGATCCTTGGGGTGCAGGTATACAAGTAACAGTGTCCGCTCGCCGGCGGTGAGCGTGGTCGGGTAACCCAGATCGGGATGCAAAGTCGTGCCCGCCACATAACCAACCGGCAGTTGATCCTCACTCCACGCGGGCGGTAGTCCCGCCAGCAGGTTGTTCACGTTATCAAGCTGCAGCTCTTCCCGCAGGCTTTCCAATTGACCGCGCAGTTCCTTATGGCGCTGCCAGACCGCAGCCACGCGGCCAGCATCTGCCAGAGTGGTCAACTCGCTCGCCACCCTGGCGGATATCCAGCGGTATACCTTGGACAACTCGGAGTCGGGCAAGGTCACATTCCAATTCCAGTTTTCCCCGGTCCCGTCATGAGAAGTATTGACCGCGAGAGTCAATTGATCATCCAAGGCTGTGATAGCGATCGTGCAGTCGTACTGAATTCCATCAACACGCCAGTCCTCTGGACTGAACTCGGGCAATGGCAGGGGTGTCTCTGCGTCTGGTAACAACGCCGTTAATAATCCGCCTAAGGCCGAATTGTGCTTATTCACCAGTTCTAGCAGCGTCCAGGTTCTATTAGCGGTCTTTGGTGGCGTGATATCCGGCTGACATGCCTTCGGAAGTTGCAGATTCTCGGCCCAGGATTCTGCTTTCAACCGGTCCAGTGGCCCGGCATACGTCTGGCACAAGTCCTTTTTATCATCAAGTTCATCTTGTGCCGCGATTTTTGCTTCAATCCGTGGATGCAGCCACTCTGCGATCTTCCGCAACTCGGCATCTTCGAGCTCCAGAACGAACTCCCATGGATCCGGAGCTTCGCGATATTGCGCGGTCACCCCCACCAACACATCCCCGGCACTAGTGGTCGCCGTCACGGAGAGCGTCCCCGAATCCGGCTCATCGGGAATTTTTTGCCAGTCGTTGGGATCAATCTCAGCAAATGCCACCGACTGGGACGCCGTTTCCGCGTCGACTTCCGACAACAGGTCGGCCAGCGCCTGACTGCTGGTTTGCACCAGCTCCACGAAGGTGGGTACGGGCGTAATCTCGCCGGGGAACTCCCGCGCGACATCCGGATCGACGGTGTCATCTGGCTGAACGACAACCGTGTCCGGCTCCACTGGCAGATCGGCCAGAGGCGGGCTCTCCGTCTTGATCAAATCAACTAGTCCAGGCACCTGCTCCAGACGATCCGGGGGTTCTGGCGGTGTCGGCTCGGGCCAGAACATCCAGGCCCCACCCGCGCCCAATACCGCGACCACCGCTACCGCGGCAATAATGGGTACTGGGGAACGTTTCAGCGGCGGCAGGGCCTCGAATCGTTCCAGCAGCTTATCCACTTCCTGCCGCTGTTCCTTCGAGGCCAGCGTATCCGCACGCAGTGTTTGTAACTGCTGCGGGAGGGTCTTGGCACGCCTGCCGCGCTCAGTCAGTGTCTGTTCCAGTGTGGCAAGTTCGGCGGAGATTTCCTTTCGGCGGGCCGCGATGCGCTGCTTGGCCTGTTGCTGAACAGCCTGGATTCGTTCCTGTACGACAGGCGGAATAGCCTCTGCTTTTAACAGTTGGTCGGCTTGTTTATAAGCCGCCGCGAAATCACCCTTCTTCAAGGCGGCTTCGGCAGCCTGTAGCCTGGGCAGCCACTCTTCAAGCTCGCTGGCCTGCTGTTCAAGGCCCTCATGCCGGAGCGCTAGTTCCGGATCGAGTTTAAGGGCAACGGCGGCTTGCTTGAGACGGGACCGAGCGGTGGCCGGATCTCCGGCTGCCAGTGCTTTTTCCGCCGCGTCGAGGGCCTTCCGCGCCGTCGCCACGGCTTCCTGCCGGCGTTCCTCGCGAAACTCAGTGATTTGCTGGCGCAAACTGGCAGCGCGCTGCTCAGCCCAGGCTGGCAACTCCGCCGGCAATGGCACCACCGCGACACCCGCGGCTTGCCCGCCCTGCTCCAACAGCATCCCGGCTTGTTCAACATCCCCGTCCTGGACGGCGCCTTGGGCGGCTTTCAGGGTAGTGTCAATCGGGACCAATTCCACGAGCATGCCACGAATCGCCACCACGCGCCCGATCATCCCTTCGGAAGAGAGTGTGGATTCCTCGACCGCCGCCAAAATGGGTTCCACTTCGTCCAGTTCGCCGACCGCTACCTTTTGCTCGGCATCGTCGAGTTGGGCGCGCAGCCGCAGTAATTGCCGCTCCGCGTGATCCTGGCGGGCCTCCTTGATCTGTCGCGCCAGCTCGGCGCCACGCTGAAGAATCGTGTCTGGCAGGCCGTCCCGAGGCAGCAGACTCAAGCTCTGCTCGGCACTGTCCAGATCATCGTTGCTCAACTGACGGGTGATTTCATCCAACAGTTTGCCGGCGGAACTGAGCCGCTGGCAAGCTGTCAGCAACTCCTCGGCCTGCGTACGAGTCTCCTCGGGCAGGATGTCGGCCTGTTGCAAGATCGGCTCGGCGGCCTGGCGACACGCATCGGCCTCACCTTGGTCATACAGTTTCTGGGCGTGCTGTAATTGCTGGTTGGCATGCTCGATTGTCGCGCGGTGCCGCTCTTCCAACGCCGTCGCACAGCGCGTACGCAACTCGGACAGATCCTGCTCGAGACATCCCGGTAGCTGTTCAACCCGTAGCCCCTCATCCGTCTTCGTTAGAGCGGCCTGCGGATTGTCGGCCGCCAGCAATTGCTCGGCGGCGTCACGGGCATCGAGGGCCGCGCGCAGGCTCTCACAGCACGCTGTCAGGGCTTCGTGTTGCTGTGCAATCGGCGGGATGTCGATCGCCGCCGGAACACTGGCCAATAGAGATTGAACTGTTTCAAGGTCCGCCTGTTGCCAGGCTTGCTCGGCCGACCGCAGCATCTCCTCATATTCAGCCGCCGTTTGCTGTTTGGCTTGAATCTTGTCAAGTAACTGGCGCGCCGGAGTTGCGAGTGATTCGATCAGATTCGCTTCGGCCAGCACACTTTCCAACCGCTCAATGGCCGGCTGAAATTCGGCCCGCTCAAGCTCCGCCCGGGCCGCTTCCAACTCCGCCGTCTGCCGCTTGCAGCCTTCCTCGACCTCCTCAATCTCGGTCAGCAGTTGTTGGGCTTGTTCAACGCGATAGTCCGGCGAAGCCGGATCTTCGACGACCGCATTCAGACACAGGCGCGCGTCGCCGAAATCACCCCGCGTCAACGCCTCACGAGCTGAATCGAAGGCCTCGCGAGCTTGTTCGTCCAGGGCCGTCTCTACGAGTCTTTCCTGCTCCGCACACCACTCCAGGAGTTCCGCCGCGCCGCGGCGTAGTGCGTCATCACATTCCTCGGCCGCCATGACAGCTTCCACCGCGGCCCGGGCTCCGGGGATGTCGCCCCCACTGAGCAGTTCGTCAGCCTCCTTGAGCCGCGCCGCCAGTGTGCGGCGCCGAACAATAACCTCTTTTTGTTCTTTAACGATGGCAAGCTGGCGCGCCAGTCGTTCGCGCCAGATTTCCGGCAGAGTTTCATCACGCCCCCAGGGCCCGACTTTCGCGAGAAACTCTTCGGGCTGGCCGTCACGCAACAGTGGCATGGCCGCGCCCAGCGTGCTGGTGGCCTGCTCCCAGGCCGGGGGAATGCCGTGCAATGCACCCAGCACTTCATTCAAATCGGCAAAGCGCTGCCCCGAATCACTGCTCAGCGTTCTTTCAACCAGCCGTGCCCAGGACAACACTGGTTCATCCGCCGAGGTGGCCACGCCACCACGCTCGCGTTCAAAATGCGTGCTCCACTCGGTACGCTCCTCGTCAAGCGCGAACGGCTCCAGGTGGAAATAAAAGTTCAGCGTCGGATCACCCAGCGAAGCTCCGTACGGATGGCTGCCCGTGGCCCATAGGAACAGCAACGTGCCCAGCCCGAACTGGTCCGACTTGACGTTCAAGCGGGTATCATCGTTTTCGAGCAACTCGTGCGGGAAAAACGGGGCGATCCAGCCAAAGTCGCGCCGCGCGTCCTCTGATAATAAAATCCACTTCCCGGACGGTATCCGGCCCTGCTCATCCGCGTCGGCCGTCACGTCGCAAGCCAGGTAGCGCCGCACCGCTCCCCCGCAAACCAGCTCAAACGCCGGACCTATCCCGAAATCCCCCAGCTTCAAACGGCCCATGGCATCGAGATAGAGGGCCCCATTTTGCAGGCTGCCGTGGATGAGCATGCTGGCGTGCGCCGTGGCCAGGGCTTGAGCCACTGACCAGGTCAACCAGTTAAGCATCAGTAGATCCGGACGCTCCTCGGAATCCAGGACCACGGCCGCTTCCGCCGGCGTCGCGGGCTCGTGGCGGATGCGCAGCAGGTTACCCTCCTGCTCGAGATCACCGGTCAGTGCCAGAATTGCATTGCTCTGACCGGCCAGTTCAGCCTGTTTCTGGACAGCCTTCCTGATCAGCGTGACAAAACGTTTGCGCCCCGCGTCGTCAAGATCGGCCGGGATCTCGATCAGTCGAGATTCCGCCAGTTCACCTGGAAAGGGCTGAAAGCTCATTCCCTCAATACCCGCTTATGACTGATCGGCGCGCGGCCCGCACCGCTCACGCCGTCTTGTTAATCTTTCATTTTACGCGGATTAGCCGCGGTCGGCGACCATCCGCGGTGTTGAAGCGCGGTCCCTCAACGAGCCCATCCGCATAATAATGGGATGATGTTGAACGCGGCGTGGCAGCCGGCCGCCACGCCCAAGCCACGTTGTATGAAAACCACCGCCAGGTAACTCCCCGCCAGCACCAGTAACATGAAACGCTGCCAACTGAATAGCTCACTACCCACCGGCGTGAAGTGACAGCCCGCGAAGATCATCGCGGACAAAGCCACTACCAGCAGCATGGCCGTCTTCCGCGACACCCGTAAGACGCTCTCCAACAGCCAGGCCAGACCCGCGATCAAATATAGCCGAAAGACCAGTTCTTCATATATCCCGGCTCCCAGGACCAGTATGAGCTGCTGCCTGATATCACCACCCGCCGGCGCCGAGGTTGACGTGACCTGCGTCATGACCTCGCCCAGCACAAACAGCGGAGCGGTCAACAGAACACTTTCCACCACCATCAAGGGCAACACCCAACCATGAATGCGCCAGGCATGGCGGCTCAGAATGTGCCAGATAAACAGTGTCAGCAGCAAAGCCACCGCCGGCAGCCAGAAGCCAGTAGCTCCAAACCAGCCTAACAGCTTCTGAATCAGGCTGTGAGCCAGAAGCTGCCGCTCGGGCCAGGCTACCGGCCGCAGAATCATGGCCCCGAATTCGTATGTCGCCACTAGTGGAAATAGAAACAGCAGACAATATAAGGGCCGCTGCGCGTCCTGGTAATACTGACGCCAGATCGGCTGTACATCGGTCGCGGTTCTTCGCCTGGAGCCTTCGGCAGATGCCATAGTGCCATTATGAGCGCCCGAGGGGCCGCCGGGTAGGGTGCTGGGGCACTATTGGCTCGGTCGGGCTTCATTCCTGATCTGTGGGGTAACGCTGTAAGAGATCGCGTATGTAGGCCTGAAACTGGAGCGTAAACCGCTCATCCACGACACCAAAATGCTCTTCAAAATCCCCCGGATTACACCCCTTCGCGGCGATCTGGCGTAAGTAACCAGCGAATTCCTCCCGGTGACACCGGTAGAGGTAATCAGTCAACGCCCAGGCCAGGCTGTAATCGGCACCATCTGACAACTTCTGGTCGCTACCGATCAGTGTACAAAGCGCCGAACGCATATCCGGCTGATTGGCATGCAGTTCGCGGAACTCGTTTAGCCGGTAACGGTTAATCACAGACAAATCCGTGATACCCGCCGACTCAAACGGCAATTCGAATAGTTGGGCCAGACCTTCCGCCAGCCAGGCAGGGACCTGATGATCTGGAGATAAAACTCCGATGTTAAACTGCACCTGGTGGGCAGCCTCATGCTGAATAACCTTGGCGTTCAATGCCGCCGAGCGCTGCCGCAATGTCCGGAGGACGGGACGCCGCCGAGCCCACCCGGCATTCCGCAGGTCCTCCAGCTTGCGGCGCAGGGCCGCCACCTGGGGGTGTGTTGCGAGGTCAAAGAAGACAGTGCGATTATTCGTCGGTTCGAAGAGCCCCAGGATTGTTTCGTCGCTGCTTCCCGCTTTTTTCAAGTAGCCGCGGAACTCGTCATACGACCGGAACACGAGGACTTCCAGCTTACTGGTTGGTCGCTGGGGCTCCAGGCGCAACTCTTCCAAGAAGTGGATATTGGCCCGGTATACCGCCTCCAGTCGGGCTCCAAGCCGCCGAGCAGTGCGCTCGTCGGTCGTATGCATCAGGAGGAAGTGTTCGGTCTGGAGTCGCCGACCGCGCGGCCCACTGGCGCAGCGCAACCGGTCGGGGGCCGAGGCATCGGTCGGTAAGGGTGCCAACAGATCACGTGCCACGTAGCGCGGTAATTCATGCTTGGACGGTGGCTCCCCGGCACTACCTAGCAATATGCCACACAGCAAGAGTACCGCCGCTGGGCGAATACCGGTCCAATCGCCAAGCGGCGACTCATTCATCGGCATTGGCCTTGTCCACTATGCCGTTGTCGGGCGGCGTGGTGCTACGGACGAATCTCTGGTGGCAGGACGGAACGCTTGAGCAGCAAACCGTCGAGGAACTCATACCAATCGTCAATCCAGTCCTCGTCCACGCGCCCAAAGATATCCTCAAATTCCCGTTCCCGCTGAGTATAGGAAACATCAACTCCCGGCTCGCGCTCCGAGATGATCTTCATATACTCGGCGTAGCCGTCCCGGTTCTCTTTCCAGCAATAGTACACCAGCGCCCAACCCAGCGAGTAAGTTGTATGACCGCCGCGCAGGAAGACGCCGTTGTCCAGAATAAATGTCTTCAGCCGCTGGGGGGACAAACGCCGGTGTTCGTCCTTGCGGCCATAGATCTTGTCGAACTCGTCCAAGCGGCCGTGATTGACCGTTCCCAGACTGGCGCCGGCCTTGGTCGGGGGGAACTCAAACATCATTGTGGTGCCTTCCACCAACCAGCGCGGTAGACTGTCAAAGCTGTCGCGATCCATAAACACGTCACGCGGGAACAGGCCGATGTTGAAGTGGATATGGTGCCCGGCTTCGTGCTGGATCACCTCCATGTTGTTGAATTCCACCCACTGGTTCAGCTTGTTGCGGGCGATCTGGCGCTGTTTGTGAGGGATGCGCTTGTCCTTGGCCATTTCCAGCCAGAAGGCGATTGGTGGAAAGGTGGACAGCTCGAAGAACGCGGAGCGGTTGTCGCCGGGGCGATAGAAACCCAAGGCGCCCGAAGGCCCGCCGCCGGTGTTCACGGAATACGCCTCAAACTCCTTGTGCGTGCCGAAGTAGAAAATCTCCAGTTTATGCTCGGGCTGGGTTGGTGGTATATCGAGCATCTTCAAGAACTTGATGTTCCAGCGATAGACCGATTCCAGGCGCGCGGCCAGACGCCGGGCTTCTTCCTCGGAAGAGGTGAAAACCAGCGCAAAGTGCGGTTTCAGCATGACCTGATCATCACGCGCTCCCGCCAGGCGTTTCATTTCATCGAGCGATTCCTCGTCTACCGGCAGCTCGTCCAGCATGTCACCGCCGCTCTCGATGATATCCGACGTGTCGATCGTGATCCCTTCCAGGAGTTCAGACACCTCCTCGTCCGTCACGTAGCGGCGCAAAGAGTTGCCGGTTTCGTAGGCGTCATATTCGGAAGCGGCATCCGTGGCGGTTGACTCCACCAATGAACGGATCAGCTTGACCTCGCTTTTCTTGAGCGTGGTGGTGATGCCGTTGTCCTGCTTGATCTTGTAAGCATCGGGCAGTTCCGTTACCTGGCCGGAATACCAGCGGCCTTTCATGTCCTGAACACGCCTCTTACCCAGATCCTCCTGCCCCCAAACGGCCGGCGTGGCCAACAGCAGAAATAGCATACTCGGCAACAGGCTTGATCTGAAAAGACATCGGATATTCATGGTCTCACCCTATCCTGGAAGCCCCGGGTTTTATCTCTGCCCTTATAATACCTCTAATAGTGTATCGGCCGGCTAGCCAGTTTCCAACCACAACCGCTGATTTGGCGGTCGTTGGGCAGGTATGATCCTGTCGGTCGATCCTCTGGTAGCGGCAGCATTACGCTCATGGAAAACAATCCGAAAAGCGAGAGCATTCTGATCCACCAATTACGGCAAATAATTGGCCGTTCGGGAACCACAAATATCCCGGCCGACACGCCGCGCGACCTGATTGACGACATGGCCGTGATCGAACCGGGACAGCCGTGGTTATGGACCGTTGACACACTGATGGACGGCGTGGACTTCAATTCCGCCCAGCATGGTTGGTATGACATCGGGCGGAAGGCCATGGCCGCCAACCTCAGTGATTGTGCCGCCATGGCGACACGCCCTGTCTCGGCCCTGTGCGCTCTGATTCTCAACGAAAACCTTGGCCTGGATGACGCTCTTAATCTCATGCGGGGCGCGCACGAATGTGGCCTGCGCTACGCTTGCCCGATCGGCGGGGGCGATACCAATAGCTGGCAGGCCCCCACTGCCATCAGCATCACCATCGCCGCTCGGCCGGAAGCCGGTCGCCAGCCGGTATGCCGCGACGGGGCCCGGCCTGGAGATCGAATCTACGTCAGTGGAGCCCTGGGCGGCTCGATTCTCGGACGTCACATGAGCTTCGAGCCACGCATCGAGACCGCCCTGGCCATTAACCGCCAATTGGCCCCAACAGCCATGATTGATATCAGCGATGGTCTGGCCATCGACCTGTGGCGAATCCTGGAGGCCTCGGATTGCGGGGCAACCATCGATGTGGCGGCCCTCGATGCCGCCGTCCACCAGGATTCTTTCGAGTTGGCCCGGCGAGATGGTCAAAGCCCACGAGAGCATGCCCTGTACGACGGCGAGGATTTTGAGCTGATCGTAGCACTCCCTAATTCAGCCCCGGCCGACATTTGCGCCTCCCTCGGATTGCTGCTTCTCGGCCAGATAGAGCCCGGCCCGGGCTTGTTCCTGACCGCCACGGATGGGCAGCGGACGCCAATCGAGCGACGCGGCTGGGAGCACTTCCGGTGAATCCCGCTATCACTTGGCAGTCAAAAAGCCCGGCGGCCACACTCAAGCTGGGGCGGATGCTAGGTGATATGGCGCGTCCGGGAGACCTTTTCGCCCTGAGCGGACCGCTGGGAGCCGGGAAAACTCAACTGGTCAAAGGTCTGGCCGAGGGGTTAGAGGTGGCGGCGGACGAGCTGGTCGTCAGTCCCACATTCGTGCTGGTACGCGAGTATGCGGGACGACTAACTCTTTATCATATTGATCTTTATCGTCTTAAAGCCGGATCGGAACTGTGGTCGCTGGGTTTGGACGAGATGCTTGATGATCCGCAAAGTGTAATAGCAATCGAATGGGCCGATCGAGCCGCCGAGATACTGCCCCCCGAGTCTTGGCAAATAGAACTGGCACACGCGGGCAGTCACAAGCGACAAATAACTATAATAGTCCCAGATCCGCAACGGATGGCCATCCTGCGGCAGCGCCTGAGCTGATTTCTTTTTGAAGTACTAATGGAGGGCTGACGGGGCGACTGGTTTTGGTTCTCGCGCGTTTTTACGGTTGACAGGTCACGCTGGCGAGCCAACACTATGCCGAAAGCTTGAGTGTGTTTTACCTCAAGGGGAACTGGATGCGCGCACTGTTAATTATTGGAATGATCGTCTGTGCCGTTGCGTTATGTGGCTGCGCCACTCAAACACAAACGGCCGCCGAGGTTCGCACGACCTACCAGCGAGTCTGGCAGTACGAAATGCTCCAAGTGTCAGACGACTGGAACGACATGTGGATGCTCAACCGTCCCTCGCGCCTGACACGCTGGGTGACGCGCTAATCCAGGTCGTTTCCAACCACAGCCCCCGTTACCGCTTCCGGGCGCCTCCATGTCTGGCGTATGTGTCGTACGTCAAGCGATATACCATACACAATTGGGTCACGAGAGTGTGCGGAGCAGGCTGATGGGAAAGCAGCAAGGTAGCCAATGGCGTCGGGCCTCCGTTTTCGACGGCCGACCTGGATGTCGAGATTTCATCAGAACTGGAAGTAGATGAATTCGTCCTGACCGCGTGCCCCCAAGGTAGCGAGCAGAACCAGCATCGTGACGTAAGCGAGATGACGCACCGGCCATGGCCAGCGCGTGATGAAGTCGACGTCGCGCAAGAACTCGGATAGCAGGTCGAGCAGGATCACCGGCACGATCAGCAGACCGAGCACGCCGAATTGCTCGATGGCTGTCTCGTCCAGGTGCAGGTTCGTGAAAACGCTGTAGGGGAATGACCATATCTGTGCGAGCGATTCGCAACGGAAGATGATCCAGCCCAGGCATACGACATGGAAGAATGCAAACGTGGCGACGATTCGCCGAATTGCGGCAAGAATCACGTGCGAAAACGCACCGCCCGGCCGATGCTCGCCCTCTGCTAAACGGCCGGCAGGCCGGGAACGCCCTTGCCCAAAAAGCCGAAAGACCACGAGTAGGAGGCCGTGAAACCCGCCCCAAATGACAAACTTCCACTGGGCTCCGTGCCAGAGTCCGCCGAGCAGCATTGTAAGCGTGAGATTGATGTATGTACGCGCGGGTCCGCGGCGATTACCGCCAAGGGGGATGTACAGATAGTCCTTCAGCCAGCTTGACAGGCTGATGTGCCAGCGTTTCCAGAAATCGCTGGGGGTGGTTGCCAGATATGGCATGTGGAAATTCTCGATCAGTTGAAATCCCATGAGCCGTGAGATCCCGCGTGCGATATGACTGTACCCGGCGAAATCACAGTATATCTGGAAAGTGAAACCATATATGGCGAGCAAGGCGGCCACGCCGTCGGCGTCGCTGGCGGTGTAAGCGCGGTCCACAAACGGAGAAAGGTTGTCGGCCACGTAGACCTTCATGAAATAGCCGAGCAGCACCCACCAGATGCCCTGTCGCAGACCGTCGGTCGTCAGGATACGCTGCTTCTGCACCTGTGGTAGAAAGCGTTTGCCCCGTTCGATCGGACCGGCTACCAATTGTGGGAAGAACGCGACGTACAGCGCAAAATCTCGCAGCCTGTCGCAGGCCGGCAGTTCCTTGCGATACACGTCGATCGTATAGCTCATCGTCTGGAACGTGTAGAACGAGATTCCGACCGGGACGATGATACCAAGCGTCATCGAGGAGCAGGGGATTCCAAGCGCCGTCAGCAGAACCTCGAGATTCCCCACGAAGAAGTCGTAATACTTGAAGGCGCCGAGCAAGCCGAGGTTGGTGATGACGCTGACGACGAGATATCGGCGTCGCGTGCGTCTTTCGATCGCGGACGCGATGCGACGCGAGCAAACGAAATCAACGGCCGTGGAAATCAGGATCAGCGACAGGAAGCGCCAGTCCCAACAGGCATAGAAATAATAGCTCGCGGCCAGCAGGAGCCAGTTTTGCGCATTGTGGCGCACCCGCAGGTAGACCAGGTAGACGACAACGAAAAAGGCGATGAATAGCCAGCTATTGAAGAGCATTGGTTACAAATTGTCGAGGGCCGCACAAATCGCTTCGTAGTGCCGGTGTGAGTATGCCTTATAGTGATGACGCACGGGGTGATTCCTGTCCCCGAATTGCTCGGGATTCCACCGCGAGCTGAAATCCACAATCGCGGCAAAGTCGTATGCTTTGATTACCTCGGCGATCGTCGTCCTGATCTCATCGGAGCGACTTACAGGAGCATTCTCCTGCCAGATGAACAGCGTCGGGACGTCGCCGCCCTTCAAGACGTCCATCAGTTCGACCATCGTCTCTCGATAATCATCCATCGGCGGCAAGTCGGCCCGCTGCCCGCGTTCACGATTGCGAATTCGCTGGTCGGCCACAAGGTTCAAGTGTGGGAAATGGATGTGGCGACTCAGCACTTTCGGAAAGCGCTTGTGGCGGGACAACCTGCTGCGCAGGATCGGATCAAGCCGCTTGAGCGGGAAAACCGACGACACGATCGACCCGCCGCCGGTTATCAGGTCGAAATGGCGCGGGTAGAACGACCAGGGCACTGATCGAAGAATGCCGGGCTCAAACGCCTGCTGATCGGCGTCGGAGCGAAACTTTGGTCCCTCGGGAAGGAAAGTACAATCCGCCAGGCAGATGACGATCATGTCCGGCTTGTGCTGGATTGCACTTGCGGCCTGAACGACGTAATCGGAAATTCCCGCCCCGGTCGTCGCCAGATTGATGAACTGAATGGCGCGCTGCTCCTCCTTGGCGAACCGGTCCATGTATTTGACAACAGAGTGTCCCTGGTAAACGGAGTTCCCAAGAATGACGACCATTTTTTTGGGCGGGGCAGCCTTTGAGTAATGTACCAAAGCGTTTCCGTATGATCCCACCTGCATCTGCAGCATTGGGCCAACGTCGTAGCTCATGTATTCTTCCAGCAGATGAGCAGTCGTGATGGCGACGCCGATAACGGCCAGGACGATCCAGAATACAGCGCGGCGCAACGCCCGGTCAGGCGGCACAGTTTGCCGATTCTCCCGAGGCAAATGGACTGCCGAAACGTCTGGGCCGGTGTCGCTTCGAAGCTTTAGCTCATCACGCTGAGGCGCCGTAACGATATCAATACTCTCAACATGTCGCATATTGGCAGTCGTTAATCAAACAACGTTCGCGTGCATCCTGTGGTGAAAAATGCCGACCCGTGCCAGCGATGAAAATACGCTAGCAAAATACTCCAGCGACTTTTCAATAACCGGAGTATACGAATAGCAATCAGCAGGCGTCAACGATCTTGCTGTTACCTAGAGAACGCGCCAGCGCTGGGGGAGAGGTCAGGCTGGGTCTTCCGGGTAGTTTCTGGCAGAAGATGGCCCACAGGGATTGTTCCAGGAGGATTCTGATATGGCGTACCCGATACTCGTTCTGATGGCCTTGGTCGTGCCACAGTTAGCGGAAGAGCGTCCTTTTCTGAGCGTCACTATGTCACCTTACACCGAGAAACTGAGCCTCGATACGCGAACCTTCCCCCAGGTTATTCTGATCCAGTCGGTGGTGCCCGAAAGTGCCGCCGAACGGGCCGGTCTACAGGCCGGCGACGTGATCGTGGCCGCGGCGGATGTGGATCTGGACTGTGAGCCTGGCGAGTTGGTGGGCCGGTTAGGTGAAGCGATCCGCGGGCGGAATCGGTGATACGCTGGAACTGACACTCGCGTCTGACACACTGGGTGACGCGTTAGGCACCAGTCGGCTTAAACCCATATCCCGTTACCCCTTCCGGATAGCTTCGTGTCTGGCGTATACGTTATACCCAAAATGGTGCATGGCGCGCAATTGGATCACGAGAGAGTGTGCGGGGTGAGTTTCTTGAAACCTACTTGATAGGACTGGGGGGGGTATCCTACACTAGAACCATCTGTGGAGTCTCGATGAACACAATGCGCACATTCGGACTGCTAGGTTTGTTGGTACTGTGCTGCACGGCGCTCGCGCACGCACTGTCCGATGAGCAATGGGACGGCCCGGCGGCCCTCGATCGCCTCGTCGCGGGGCGGGCAGCCTTGCACACCGGCCGGCTGCGCTTGTCCGTGACGGACTACCAGAGAGCCGCCAAGAAGGGCTGGCCGGTACGCACGATCTATCATACAGCCAGGTTCGCGGACGAGCGGCGAATCTGGGTCAATCACGGCGATGACGAGGGCGTGGTTGCGCTCGACACGGCAGGTCAGCCGTCCGCCATACACGGACGCCAGGCGCGCTATCGGTTCGAGGCACCTAGTGAGATCTACGAGCGATCGGAGAACGCGTTGAGCCAGGTTCTCGGCATGCGCCGTAATCCGTCGCTGTGTGACGACGTGCGAACGCTGGGCGTTCACGCCGGCCGAGTCCAGTTGGACATTTTTGACGCCGTGTGGCGTGATCTGGCGCGTAACCCGGTCGCTCCGAAGTTCGACTGGTGGGAAGAAGGCGGGCTACACTTAGTACGCGTGCGCCGGAGCGTGGACACCGTGACCTACTGGCTCGATCCGGAGCGCGACTGGTCGGCGGTGAAGGTCCGCCAGGAGCATGACGCCGGTGGGTGGAATGAATCGCGCAGCGCCCTGGAGCGCCAGGATGGTGCGTGGTTCCCCGTGGCGGTGGAGTACTACAGCAGCGCGTACCGCGACGGGCGCGAGCCCGCGAGCGTCGTCCAAGTGCTCGAGGCGAGCTTCAATCGTGCCGACCATCCACAGGAGTTGACCGTGCACGACATCGGGCTTGAGCCCGGGATGGACGCTACGCTGGTCGAACTGGATGGCACCACCGTCCATGGAAAGTGGGACGGACAGGGCGTCGTCGATGCAATGGAGTTCTTCAGGCGCCTCAATCGGGGCGAGATTGCGGAAGGGCCGAACCTGCGCCGCGAAGTGGCCAAGCGGGGGAGCATCACCGCGGATGAGGCGACCCGCATATTCGGCAAGGGGCGCAAGATCGACGTCGCTCTGCTCGCTTCGCTGGACCTGGAGACGCTGACCGAGCTCAGACGCGGCACGGACCTGGACCCCGAGGCGCTGTGGGAGGCTTACGTTCGCAGGTTCATCCAGCGCTACCGCCTGAACGCCGAACAGTCGGCCAAGGCCCTGGCGATCCTGCGGGACTGCCAGGAGCGTGCTCGGCGCATACTGGCCGCGCGCCGTCCGGAGATCGAGCGCCTTGAGCGCCGCCTGGAAACAGCGGCGGTCTCCGGGAAAACCAAGGACGAGAAGACGGCGGCCAAACTGAAGCAGCGCCGGCAGGAGCTGCGCACCGAGATCGAGAACATCTTCAGCGAGCAGCTCAAGCCGCGCCTGGATCGCCTGCCCACTCGCGAACAACGCACGGCTGTCGAGGCCCCGCCCACGCCGAAGAAGTAATCAATCTCAAGAACACGGGCTCGCGATGTGCGAGCCCGCGTGGGTGATTTATTGATTATCGCTGCCGCTTCGTGATCCGGCTGTTGGTCAGATCCCCGTGGTACCCAGCGGAGTATCGACCGGCAAACCAGAAGCACTGGATTGACTTTTATCAGCCGGCGCCATGGGAACTGTCAACGGCAGAACGGTACCAGCCACCTCGGCTGGGGCTACCATCGGTGCCAGTTGAACCTCTGGCGGCTCACTCCTGTGTAGTATCTTGATATCCTGGTATTGCTTGAAGCCGGTCCCGGCGGGGATCAGACGACCGAGGATCACATTTTCCTTGAGACCCACCAGCCGATCCTCGGCCCCAGTCAGCGAAGCCTGGGTCAAGACCTTCGTCGTCTCCTGGAAAGAGGCCGCCGAGATGAATGACTCGCTCTGCAAACTGGCCTTGGTGATGCCCAGCAGCATGGTTTTGGCGGTGGCCGGCTTGGGTTTGCGGCCCTTGGCGGGCTCGCCGCCATCCATATCGACTGCTTCGTTCTTGGCGGCCCATTCGTCCTTGAGCACGATCTGGCCAACTTCGAAATCTGTCTCGGCCGCATCGACGATTTTGACGGATTTCGAGAGCCGCTGGTTTTCCTGCCGAAAACGGAACTTATCGATTACTTCGTTTGGCAGGAAGTAGCTGTCGCCTTCGTTGTCGATCTTCACTTTCCGCAGCATCTGCCCCAGGATGATCTCGATGTGCTTGTCGTTGATAGTCACATTTTGCTGGCGGTATACCGCCTGGACCTCCTTGAGCAGGTAGCGCTGTAAATCCTCCTCGCCATTGATCCGCAGGATGTCGTGGGGGATCAATGGACCGGCGGTCAGAGGTGTGCCGGCCTCGATAACGTCGCCGGCGTGCACCAGTAGCTGCTTATCCTGCGCTACGTGGTGCTCTTTCTCCATGCCGGACTCAGAACGCACCGCGATGGTCATCTTGCCACGCCGTTTGTCGGTGTGCAGCTCGACCATGCCCGAGATTTCGGCCATCACCGATGGCTCTTTGGGCTTGCGGGCCTCGAAGATCTCGGTGACACGTGGCAGACCGCCGGTGATATCCTGCGTGCCGGCGATTTCCCGCGGCTGGCGGGCCAGCAAGGCTCCAGCTTCAACCGGATTACCTTCGGTGACCTCGATGCGGGCCTTGGCAGGCAGGTGGTGGAAGTCACGAATGGTGCCTTTCTTGTCTTCGATGATAATCCGCGGGTGCTTGTCGCCTTTATGTTCGACGACAATCCATTTGCTTTCCGCGCGGCCTTCCTGTTCGAGCCGCACGGTTTCACCCTCGATGATGTCCTGGAAGCGTACAAAACCGTCCGCTTCGGCCAGCATGGGGGTAAAGTGTGTTTCCCAGCGGACAATAACGGCGCGGGGCGCGACATTGTCGCCATCGACCACCAATACGGCAGCGCCATACGGCACCTTGTGGCGCTCGAGTTCGCGCCCCTTCTCATCGTTGAGCGCGATTTCGCCATTGCGCTTCAGGACGCGGTAGATCTTCTTGCCGCTCTCTTCATCGGTCATCTGAACGGCATTGAGGTTGTAGTACTTGACGGTTCCACCTTGGGTCACCGTGATTTCATTGTCAACCACGGCCCGGCTGGCCACTCCGCCGGTGTGGAAAGTCCGCATGGTGAGTTGCGTGCCCGGTTCACCGATGGATTGAGCGGCAATGATACCGGTTGCCAAACCCTGCTCGGCCATCAGGCCCGTGGACAGGTCGGCACCGTAACAACGGGTACATAGCCCCAGCGGGCTCTCGCAGGTCAATGGGCTGCGGACTCGAATGCTTTCGAGACCCAGACCACCATCCTCGGGCTTGGCCTCCAGGCGGCGGGCAATCTCGGGGGTGATGAGTTCATTCTCGCGTACGATGATCTCATCAGTACGAATATCGTGGATGGTGTCGCGGGCCGTGCGCCCAACGATCAGGGTGGATAGTTTCACATCAACTTCTTCACCACGATAGATGGTGCTCTTGTTGATGCCCTCGATTGTGCCGCAGTCCAACTCGTTGACGATCACGTTCTGCGCCACGTCGGCCAGCTTACGGGTCAGATAACCGGAGTCGGCGGTCTTCAAGGCGGTATCAGCCAGTCCCTTGCGGGCACCGTGTGTCGAGCTGAAGTACTCGAGTACACTCAGGCCCTCACGGAAGTTGGCCTTGATGGGAGCTTCGATAATCTCTCCCGAGGGCTTGGCCATCAGGGCCCGCATACCAGCCAACTGCCGGATCTGGTCCACCGAACCCCGGGCTCCGGATTCGGTCATCAGGTAAATCGGATTGAGGTAAGAACGCGCATCGCTGGCATCCTTGCGGGCTTCACGACCGTCCGCATAGCGCCAGTCGCTGCCCAGAATCTTCATCATGTCTTGCGTGACACGCTCACGCGCGTGCACCCAGATGTCGATCAACTGGTTGTGCCGTTCCATCGGGGTGATCTGGCCGTTCTGGAAATTCCGCTCGACGCGGTCCACCACTTTCTGCGCGGCGTCGAGAATCTTGGGCTTGCTTTCGGGAATACGCAGATCAGTTAAAGAGATGGACAGTCCGGCCAGCGTGCTATGCTGGAAACCCAACTCCTTAATACCATCCAACAGGTCGATGGTGGCCGCGCGTCCCAACTGGTGGTGACAGTCAGCAATAACGCGGGCGATACCACGTCCCAGCGGATAGTTGTAGAACGGCATTTCCGGATCGAGGCTGTCGTTGAAAATGCAGCGTCCGGCCGTGGTCACAATCAGGCCGCCGGCCGGTACCGGCACCGGCCCTTCGTCCCGGTCTGAAATGACACGAGCCTGGGGAATACGGACCTTGATCGGGGTGTGCATGCCGATCTGCCCCAATTGATGCGCTAACAAGGCTTCCATGGACGTAGTAAAGGCCCGCTCTTCGCCCGGCGGGCGCTCGCCCGGCTCGCCAGTATGGTCACAGGTCAAGTAATAGATGCCCATGACAATGTCTTGCGAAGCGGACATGATCGGTGAGCCGTTGGCCGGGCTGAAGATGTTGTTCGTACTCATCATCAGCACGTGCGATTCGACCTGGGCTTCGATGGACAGCGGCAGGTGCACCGCCATCTGGTCGCCGTCGAAGTCAGCGTTGAAACCCTTGCAGACCAGCGGGTGAATGCGAATCGCGTTGCCCTCGACCAACACGGGCTCAAAAGCCTGGATACCCATGCGGTGCAACGTCGGGGCGCGGTTCAGCAGAACCGGATGTTGGTAGATAACCTCTTCCAGGATGTCCCAGATCGGCTGATCGCGCCGTTCGAGCATCTTTTTGGCGCTCTTGATGGTGTCCGCCAGACCGCGATCGCGCAGCTTGCGGATAATGAACGGCTGGTAAAGCTCCAGCGCGATCTTTTTCGGCAGGCCGCACTGCCACAAGCGCAGCTCCGGTCCGACCACCACCACGCTACGGGCCGAGTAATCCACGCGCTTGCCCAGCAGATTCTCGCGAAAGCGGCCTTGCTTGCCTTTGATCATGTCCGTCAGCGACTTGAGCGGACGGTTGCTGCTGCCCAGCACCGGGCGCCGGCAACGGCCGTTATCAAACAGCGCGTCCACCGCCTGTTGCAGCATGCGCTTCTCGTTGCGAATGATGACTTCCGGCGCGTTCAGATCGATGAGCTTCTTCAGCCGGTTGTTACGATTGATGATGCGCCGATACAGATCATTCAGATCGCTGCTGGCGAAGTTGCCGCTATCCAGCAGCACCAGTGGCCGCAAATCCGGTGGGATCACCGGGATAACTTCCTGCACCATCCACTGGGCTTCGTTGTCGCTCTTGCGGATGGCTTCGACCAGCTTGAGGCGCTGCGACAGTTCCTTGATTTTCTGCTTGCTGGAAGTCTTGCGCAAACCGTCCAACAGTTCGTTCGATGCCAGCGTCAGATCGAGCTGGGCCAACAACTCGCGAACGGCTTCGGCGCCCATTAGCGCCCGGAAACCGGTGTCGTTGTATTCCTCGACCGCGCGCCGATATTCCTCTTCCGTGAGCAGTTGCTTGCTTTCCAGCTTCGAGGCGCCCGGATCAACCACCACGTAGTCCTGGAAGTAGATGATCTTTTCCAGGTCGGCCGTCTTCATGTCCAACAAGGTGCCCAGGCGACTGGGCATGGCCTTGAAGAACCAGATGTGCACGACCGGGGCCGCCAGGTTGATGTGCCCCATGCGTTTGCGGCGCACACGGCTGTGCGTCACCTTCACCCCACATCGATCACAAATCATGCCCTTGTGCTTCGTGCCCTTGTACTTACCGCAGAAGCATTCCCAATCACGTTCCGGACCGAAGATGCGCTCACAGAACAAGCCGTCTTTCTCCGCCCGATACGTCCGGTAGTTGATTGTCTCCGGCTTCTTGACCTCCCCGAAGCTCCAGCTTCGTATATCGTTGGGAGAGGCCAGCGAAATGCGCACCGCCGTGAAATCGTTGATCCGGTCGTAAACAGTCTCGGCCATCGGCTGTACTACCTCACGCTAATGTCCACATCCGGCCTGCGCCGAACGATATTCCCTGTCGCCTCACGCGAATCCACCGGCGACCAGCAGAGGCCGCGGGTGAAATCGCCGTCTCACTCACTGGGCGTCTCCGCGGCCGACCAGTGCTCGGCCCGCATGGTCATGGCGACCAGCCCGCCCCGCCGTCGAAAACCCAGTTCCGCCAGAAAATCTTCTTCCGTACCCCAGGCTACCACGTCGATTCGTCGTAAGCCCTGGGCAAACATTCCAGCCAGGACCCGGCGTGCCATCTCGGCCGCGATGCCGTCGGTGTCATGCTCGATCCGGCCGTCCGTGCGCGTTACCGCCGCGGGGCCCTGGCATATCGGATCGAGTTTGCATTCCGTCAGATAGCCACGCAGGCCATCACAGACACCACGAGCGATCCCGATTAACCGGCCGTCCTGCCGCGCGGTAACGAAGGCCGCGCTGTTGGCCATCATCTTCCTGATCTGTTCCGGACGCGCGGCGATGTCGTGCTCCAGCCGCTCATAAAACTCAGCCAACTCCCGCGGGTTGGTATCGTTACCATCGCCATAGGTCACCGCGGGCATCCGGGGGCTCCTCAGCAAAAACAGCCAGTTAACCACTGCCGAAAAAAGTGGCAGTTAGATCAACCTCCTCTTGTCCAATTGGATGTTCAAACCCAGGCCACGAACTTCATTACATAACACATCGAAGGACACCGGAGTGCCGGCGTCCAGGGTATTGGTTCCCTTGACCATACTCTCGTAAATCTTGGTGCGCCCCTCGACGTCATCGCTCTTGACCGTCAGGAGTTCCTGGAGCACATAAGCCGCGCCGTAGGCCTCGAGACCCCAGACTTCCATCTCGCCGAAACGCTGGCCACCCGTGCGGGCCTTGCCACCCAAGGGCTGTTGGGTGATCAGGCTGTACGGGCCAGTTGAGCGAGCATGAATCTTGTCATCCACCAGGTGGTGCAACTTGAGCAGATACATATAGCCCACCGTGACGGGCTGATCGAGCTTGTTGCCGGTGCGTCCGTCGAACAACGCCACCTTGCCGGTCGGCGGCATCTCCACCAGTAACTCATTCGTCTGACCAGCTTGAGCCACCACATCAGGATCCGTGCGGCGTTGTCGGACGTGCGCGTTCGCTTCCGCGACACAAGTTTTGATCTGGTACTCCGTGGCACCGTCAAAAACTGGTGTCAGGACCTGGAAGCCCAGGGTCGCCGCCGCCCAGCCCAGATGCGTCTCAAGAATCTGACCGACGTTCATCCGGCTGGGTACACCCAGCGGATTCAGACAGATATCAACCGGCGTACCATCCTCCAGGAACGGCATATCCTCTTCCGGCAGGATCTTGGCAATGACACCCTTGTTGCCGTGCCGCCCAGCCATCTTGTCGCCAACGGATAACGTCCGCTTGGTAGCCACGTAGACCTTGACCATCTCGAGCACCCCGGAGGGTAACTCGTCGCCACGCTTCATATGACCCAGCTTGCGCTCGCATTCGTCGGCAATCGCCTGGATGCGCGGCCAGTACTGCTCATAAATCTTCTTCGTCTCGGGTCGCTTGGCCGCGGGCTTGACCCACTTCAAGTCAAAGGGCGATTCGCCTTCGATCTGCTCCAGGATGACTTCCGGATTGTCGCTCTTGCCGACCTTCTGCCGGGTGTTGGGGTCGATGATCGGCTGTTCGCTGGTCTCCTCCATGGCGGCTACCATCTGCCGGAACAGCTTTACGCGACGTTCGTTGCACTCCCCCAGATAGGTCTTCATCTGGCGATCCAGATCACGCTTCTGTTCCTCGGTCAGATGTGTGCGGCGACTGAAATGCCGCGTGCCAATGACAATCCCCTCCTGCCCGGCCGGCAGTTCCAGGGAGTCGTTCTTCACATCCTCGCCCGCCCGGCCAAAGATGGCATGCAACAGCTTCTCTTCCGGACTCAGTTCCGTCTTGCTCTTGGGAGATACTTTGCCAACCAGGATGTCACTCGGTCCGACGCGCGTCCCCAGGTGGACGATCCCGCGATCGTCAAGGTTGCGCAGAGCCCGTTCGGAAACGTTGGGAATATCGCGCGTAAACTCCTCGCGGCCCAGTTTGGTCTCGCGAATCTCGACATCGTGCGCGTCAATATGAATGCTGGTGAACGAATCGTTCTTCACCAGCCGTTCGGAAAGCAGAATCGCGTCCTCGAAGTTGTAGCCATCAAAGGTCATGAAGGCTACCAGCACGTTGCGACCCAACGCCAGTTCGCCCTGATGCGTCGAGGCTCCGTCGGCGATGATCTCACCCTTTTTAACCCGTTGTCCCGGCTTGACGATCGGGCGCTGGTTCAGGCAGGTGCGCTCGTTGAGGCCGACGAATTTACGCAACTCATACTCATCGGTTTCATCCAACACGATCCGCCGAGCATCGACGGATGTGACCACTCCATCCTGGCGGGCCCGAATGACCATGCCGCTGTTCTCCGCCACGGCGCGTTCCATGCCCGTCGCGATGATGGGCGGATCCGTACGAATGAGTGGTACCGCCTGACGTTGCATGTTTGAGCCCATCAGGGCCCGGTTGGCATCATCGTGTTCCAGGAAGGGAATCAACGAGGCCGAGACGCCCACCGTCTGCTTGGGGGAGATGTCGATGTAATCGATTTCACCGGCCGATGATTGTTGTAGTTCGCCACGGACACGCGCCAGCAGCGTGCCATCACGTAACTTGGACCGCTTGCCATGGCCATTGTGGCCCTTGTGTATCCGCGCCGTATGCTCACGCAACGACTCCACCGCCGGCAGAGCCTCGGGATCCTCCTCGACATCGATGACATCCGGCGGCGCCAGCGTGGTCCGCATCTCCTCGTCGGCTCGGAGAAACTCAGCCTCGCCATTAACCTTGCCGCGGACGACTTTGCGGTACGGCGTGATCAGGAAGCCGTATTCGTCTACCTGGCTATAAATGCCCAATGACGCGATCAGACCAATGTTGACGCCTTCGGGCGTCTCGATCGGGCAGATGCGGCCATAGTGACTGATATGCACGTCGCGAACTTCAAAGCCGGCCCGCTTGCGGTTCAGACCGCCGGGACCCAGCGCGGACAGACGCCGTTCATGCGTGAGTTGCGCCAGCGGATTGGTTTGATCCACAACCTGGGATAACTCACTGCGGCCAAAGAAGAAGTCGATAGCGCTGGAGATGCTCTTGGTGTTGACCAACTCGGCCACTTTGCCAATCGAGTCCGGATCCTTGAGACTCATACGCTCCTGGACCGTGCGGCGCAACTTGAGAAAGCCCTTGCGCAGTTCGTCGGTGGCCAATTCATCGATGGTGCGCAGGCGCCGGTTGCCCAGATGGTCAATGTCGTCAACCTGCCCCTCGCCAGAGCGTAAGGCCAGGAGGTAACGCAACGAGCTGACCACATCCTCGGGCCGCAGCACCATCTCGGTTTCCAAGATGCCCTGCTCGAATTTCCGGTTCAGGCGGAAGCGGCCGACTTTGCCCAGGCGATAGCGGCTGTCGTCGTAAAACTTCTCATGAAACAGCTTACGCGCCTTGTCGAGCTGAACCGGATTGCCCGGACGCAGCCGGGCATAGATTTTCATCAGGGCTTCTTCGTAGGTGTGCGTACCGTCTTCCGCCAGCGTGTTCAGAATGATCGGGTCGAGCATCTTCTTGATGACGTCGGCCTGCTTGACCCCACACTCGCGGATCTTGTTCAGCGCTTCGCCGATCTGGCAGCCGGCCCGAACCAGTTCCTCGCCAGTCTCGGGATCGACCACCGGGGCCGCGGCATACATTTCCGGCTTGAGGCTCTGGACCCGCACGGTTTTAATATTGTAGAAGGTGCGGACGATGGTCTCATCAGTGCCGTACTTCTCGTCCATGGCCCGCAGGAAGGTCGTCGCCGGAATCTTGCTGCTCTGGTCGATACGTACCGCCAACACGTCTTTGCGGGTTACGTTGATCTCAATCCACGAGCCACGCTCCGGAATGATCCGGCAGGCGTGCAGCGCCCGGTCGCCCTCCGCCGATTCCTTGACGAAATCAACACCCGGCGAGCGGTGCAGTTGCGAGACGATCACGCGCTCGGAGCCGTTCACGATAAACTCGCCGCCGCCGATCATGATCGGAATTTCCCCCAGGTAAATCGCCTCTTCCTGGACCTCCTCGATGTCCTTGCGGTGCAGACGCACCCGGACACGGAACGGCGCTCCGTGGGTCAGGCCCAGTTCGCGGGCCTCATCCGGGGTGTACCTGGGTGAGTCGAGATGATAATCAACATACTCCAGCCGCATGTTCCCGTCGTAACTCTCGATCGGGAACACCTCGCGCAGCAATCCTTCCAGTCCGTATGGCTCGCGCTCCTTGGCCGCCCGGTCAGCTTGCAAGAAGCGATCGTACGAACGCTGCTGGATATCCATCAGGTTTGGAAGTGGAATTGCATCGCCATGGCGACTGAAGTCACGGACATTTGTAATTCGCATAATGGGATTCCCTCGTGGCCAAGCTTCTCCCAGACCATACTGTCACCCCCTGGCAGGATCACTACGGGATACCTCCCTCGAGGTACCCCCCACCGATTTCTTTGTCTGTCGCTGATCGATACCCTTCGGCCGCCGCTAAGTGTCTCCGAGCCCGCGCGCATCCTCTCCCCCCAGACAAACGCTTTACTTTAGAGTATATTTACGGATTATCAACCGCTTTCTTATAAAATATGGTCGGAGATCATGGCCGCTGGGCCAGCTAGTCACGAGGGCCAAATGGGACGCTGGATCGGGATTGACTACGGCACACGCCGCATTGGGGTGGCTATTTCCGATTTCGGCGGCTCTATTGCCTCGCCGGCGGAAACACTGAATGCCACTGGGACCGTTCCCGGAGATGCTGTCCTGGTACTCCAATATGCCGAAAAGACGGATACCGACGTCTTGGTTGTCGGGCTCCCGTTGAATATGGATGGCTCTGACAGCGACCAGACCAGACTGACCCGCTCTTTCGCCAGGGCGTTATCTTCTTCTTCCGACCTGGAAGTGATCCTGTGGGATGAACGTCTGTCCAGCTTCCAGGCTGACCAGTTGCTTGACGCCGCCCAGGTACGCAAATCAAGACGTAAGGGCTTACGCGATACCATCGCCGCCCAGGTTATGCTGCAATCATTTCTCGATGCTCGTCAGATTCCCCCGCCACCGGCCTCAGAACTGCCCTACCCGGAAGACTGAGCCTCTCTCTCGATGGCCGGGGATACGACCGCGCGGTTACGGCTCATCTCCCGAAAAGCCTTCAGCAAACGCTGGTGTCGCCGATGGCGGACGTTAAAGCCCAGTTCATCCATCTCACGCTCAGCCTCGACGGGATCCAGACCCTCCACCAGCACCCGGTACAGCGCACAGAAGAGTAACGTCCGCTGTTGTCCCAGGCGGCAATGGACCAACACCGGCCGGCGATCAGCAGCGCTCGTCAATGTAATAAACTGACGCGCCTGTTCCAGCGTGGGGGGATTCTTGTGGTTGCACGGAATGGCGATGAATTCCACTCCGTGGACTTCACAAGCAGTGCGCTCAGCCTGCTCCCACGCGTCTCGATCATCCGCATTACGAGTGCCACGCAAGCTGACGACCGTCCGTATGCCATGGCTTTGAATAAGCTCAATCAGTTCCTCCGGCGTCGGCTGGCCACAGCGATAGAGGATCCCCTCCGCGACCACACCAAAATGTCGCATACCATCATAAGGGGCGCGAAACAGCCGCCTGAGAAACCAGGGAACGTTCATGCCGCGGACTCCTGCCGGCCGGAGTACGTCACAGAGCCGCTGGCAGCCGCTATGGACTGGCGACTACCCGCAGAGTAGTGCGGTTCTCGGCCGTCTTCTCGCCGAGTTTATCAACCATGGTGACTTTTACCACATACTCGCCTGGGGAAAGCGTGGCCGGCAGACTCACCAGCCGCGGGATGAAGCAATCACGTCGTTGGCCGCGACATCGATCCACAATGTCCCGATCGCGCAGCTCCAGCACAGTCTCGCCACCGCGACTGAGCAGTTGCGTGCGCATCTCGAAACGTGTGCAGTACATGCCATCAGCCTGTTTTTCGCTGAGAAAATCGCTGACCTCACAGTAAACCACGAACTCGCTGGGCACTCCCGCCGGAAAGCGCGGCGGCTCAATCGGCTGATACTGCCCAAAGCCCCGCACTTCCTGGCAAAGCGCGATGGTCGGGATACGCAGTTCGCTCAGCGGCCGCAAAGACTCCTCCAATTCCTGGAACTGTTGCAAGACATGTTCGGCCGCGGCCGTCGGGTCGCCGTCATGCGATTCGCGAATCGCAATCAGACTTTCGATCAGTCGGAGTGCCATCTCCTGCTGCTCGGTGGAAACCATGGACAATGGCCGGCGCGCGGCTTCATAGTCTCCCGCCACCGCACGCATAATCCGCACATCGAGCTGGCCACGATATGAGTCCGAATCGCTGGAACCCGTCCAGTGCTGGAGGAAATCCTGTAAATCCCGCGGGGCCGCTGTCGCCGCCACCGGCGTATTCGCCCGTGCTCCGTTCATCTGACTCTGGGGCTTCACCGGCCTGATCAATGTGTTCGACCCGCGGACCGTCACCGGGCCCAGAACCGGGGGCGTGGTGCTTGGTTGTGAGGCTGCCACTCCGGGATCCTTCGCAAAGACCGATTTATCCACGCTCGGATCAGTCGGGTCAGAGTCGGCGGACTTGGCGGAAGGTGTTGATTGGGAGCGATCCGGAACCGCTTTCGGGCCACTCAACAGATTAACCGGAGGTACTACTTGCGGATCACGCCGCACATGCACTGACGGATCTCGCTGGGTTCGCTGCCCAATGTTGTCGATTTGCGCGATGTAACCCTGAACAGCCTGGTCTACGTTCGCTATGGATTCATCGGCATTCGAATCAGGCTCCGAGGCTCTCGTGTCAGAAGTGAGTTGCGGTTGTGCCGGGTGGGGTTCTTCCCGTCGTGCCGCTGGACCCTGATTCTGGGGAAATTCGCACCCTGTTAATAGCAGGGTTAGAACCCCAGCGCATACCACCACTATCTTGCTGATCGCATCCATGCGTGGCTCCGTCGGCATCCATGCTTAAGTGGCCGGAGCAGCCACCTTCAGTAACAATGCATCCACGCCTATATCTATCGACCGGATACCTGACTTGGCTTGTGAGTCGAGTTCCGCCGCCGCCGCCAGTAGCTGTCCCACCCGGCGCGCGGGTACCCGTCTGAGAATGGTCTCCAATTGCCGCTCGCGTTTCCACATCATGACTTTTGGGGCAATCTGATGGACCGACAGACCCTCCGCTGACATCTGGTGTGCTTTTAGCCAACGGCGCAAAACATACGCCACCCCACCGATAACCTTGTAAACAGCGGCGGTATCCGTGGCCAGTACCTGATGCCACAAAGACAGCGCTCGGCGGGCGTCGCCAGCCCCCGCGGCATCCACCGCCGCGAAGATCTTCTCCTCCCGGCTCAGTCCGACGAGAGCATCAACATCCTCGAGGGTGATCGTGGCGCGCTGGCCAATATAGAGAGACAGTTTTTCAACCTCGGAGGCCAGCCAACCCTGATCCTGACCGATCAGATCACACAATCTGGCCGCCGCCGCCGGTTCAATCCGTTTGCGCCGGGCTTGTGCTTCGGATAGCACAAAGCCGGCCAGGGCCGGGCCAGCCAGCTTGCGGCATTCGTGAGCCTCGCCGCCACAGGCCGTTACCAGCTTGTATAACCGCGTGTTCCTGGGAAAGCTGCGACATTCAAGCACCAGCGTGCTGGTAGGCGCGGGAGCCGCCAGATATTTTTCCAGCTTGTCACGTGCCCTGGTAATGAAGCTATCGGCCTCGCGGATCAATACCACGCGGCGCGGTGCCAGGAACGGCATGGTGGCCAGATCATCGTGTACCGCCGCGTAGCTTGGTCCCCCCTGCTCCTCGTTTTGCGCTCCGTCGTAAATGCACAGTGCCAGTGCCCGGTCCACTTCGGGCGGTAATAACGCGTTCAGTGTCCGCTCGATGGTCATGGTCTTCTGGTACTCTTCATCTCCGAAGACCACCACGACGGGCGGCGGTGTGTCGGGCTTGGACATGTTTATTCGTTATTCAGGGTTGTGACCGGCGTCGGGCCGGCCCGAAGTACCTCAGACGCTCTTCAGCCTTTTGACGCAGTGTATCCTCCGCGCCGTCCAGCTCCAGCACCTGCTCCCAGGCCGCACATGCCTGGGCGGCATTTCCGAGCTTGTGCTCGATGTCGCCATAGCGCAGCCAGGTCTTATGCGATTTAGGCATGAGCTCCAGCAGACGCTGCAAATGGGTGCGTGCGTCAGGGTACCGTTTTTGTGTGGCGGCGACCAGAGCCAGACCCTCCAGAGCAGGGGTGTGATCGGGGGAAAGCTCCAATGCCGCCTGGAAGCGTTTCGCGGAGTCATCGTAGCGATTCGACCAGTAGAGCGCGCTGCCCAGATCAACTTGCAGATTGGCATCCAGCGGTGCCAGTGCCACGGCTTCCTCAAAGCGCGCCGCGGCCAGATCGTAACGCTGCTGCTCCATAAACCGCTTTGCCAGCTCGCGCAAATGGTCCTGTTGGCGTGATTCGGCAAGAGAAGGTTGAGTACTGTCGGAAGCCAGCTCAACCGGTAAAACCGGCTTTACAGACGCCTCCTCGACGGGCTTGACCAGACCATCCAGCGGCCAGATGGGCGCCGGGACACTGGATATTGCCGCCGGGCGATCGGTGTTTTCAGAAGCAGCCCTGGCCGCGGGAGCGATTGTCGCCGCCGGCAGTTCCTCGATTGAGCGGTTCCCAGCCAAATCCGTGGCCACGACACGAAGTCCCACCTTTCCGTGCAAACTGGTGGGAATCTGCCATCGGAGGTGTGAATCCTGAATTTCGATTATGCCCCCATCACGCCACTCAGTGGCATCCGTGGTCCTATAAAACAGCCGCGTGCCTGCCGTACCGAGGTTTTCATCGATCAGAGAGGCACGCAATGAAAGCATCTCACCCCCCGTCGGGCTGTGCGGCGACTCGGTCGGATGCACCTGGAGAGTCGGAGCCAGGGTGTCCACAACTACTCGGATGTGTGGCGGGGTTCCAGGTTCAGGCGGCGGGCAAGAGGACCCATTATCATTCTTCAGCACCAGGTAAAACCCCCAGGTACCGTCACGATCTACTTCGTGCTTGAGCGTGCCATGATCCAGAGACGTGTTTTTCGTGGATTCCCAGGTCTGGCCCCCGTTGCAAGTTACCCATAGATCCACGGCAGTGACAGTCGTGGAATTCGTTACCGTATAGGACAGAAGTACCTGGCGTGTGGGCACATACAACGGTTTGTCGGCCAGCGCTTCCGCCGCCGAAGTCAGGATCAGGCCAGCGACCAGGATATGCGGCCAACTTCTCATTACAGACCCACTTCTTATCCAAGCACCCTACGACTATCGGCGGAGCCGGGCACCAGATCTCAAGCACCCACGACAGATGCGCCGTGCCTGCGCGGCGTATAGCGTGGTAGAATCCGGTATGACGATGAATCCGGTGAAGCGTCTATCGAATATCACGACTCCGGAGCCGCGGGCTTCAGCCCGCGCGCCACACACGCTGTTTATCGGATGTATGAGCCTGTTGCTGACCATTGGCGCGGCCACCGCCCGCGCCGAGTCAGTGCATTACACCCTCACGCCACTGATCGACACGGGTTGTTTGCACGTCGAGGTGTCCTGGGACACACACACCCGTCGCCAATCAGCCCTGATCGTGTCGCCACGCTGGGGGACCGTTGACGATGTGCCAGCCCTGATTAAGGAACTACGCATCGAGGGTGTGACGAACGTCAAAGCACAGGGTACCCGCTGGCTCCTCGATCACCCGCCCGGTGCGACGATCAAGTGTACCTACAAAGTCGATCCCGGACGCCGGCAGTTGAGCTGGACTACTACGCAGCACCCGGTCACCACCCGGAACTTTTTTCACGGGATGGGAGCCGCGTTCCTGCTGGTACCCCAAGCCGGCGGCGGATTGCCAGAGGAATATGAAACGACACTGCGCTGGCGCCTGCCTGAAGGCTGGAAAGCGGTCTGCTCATGGGGGCAAGGTTCTCATATCGGAGCATTACTCAGCCCGGCGGATATGCGCCATTCCGTCTACCTGGCCGGACGTATCACTACCCGGACGAAGACGATCGCCGGATTAACAGTGACAGTCGCCGTACGCGAACGCTTCGCTTTTGACGCCGATGAATTCGCCCAGATGGCGGCGACGATTGTCGCGCACGAATGTGCCTTCATGGAGGAGATCGACTTTCCCCCTTACCTGGTGACCGCCGTGCCGGTAGGTGAGCCGGTCAAGACCGGCGACGCGCATCTTTCGGGCATGGGGCTGTACCAGAGCTTCGCATTGTTCTCGGCGCCGAACTCGAAGCTGACCGACGCCTTCGAGCATCTCTTCGCACACGAACTCTTCCATTACTGGAACGGCCGCGTGCTCAAGGCCGAGAAGCCTGACAAGCTGGCGTACTGGTTCGTGGAGGGTTTCACGGACTATTACGCGCTGCGGATTCTCCACGAGCGTGGCTTCTGGTCGCACGACACTTACGCCAAGTGGATCAATCGCCACTTGCGCGAGTATCACGCCAATCCCGCCATCCACGCCAGCAACCAGGATATCGCCGCCCTCTATTGGAAAGAACGGGATACCGTCGGCGAAGTGCCGTACCAGCGCGGCTTGCTGCTCGGCTTGCGCTGGCACCGCCTGGCCCGCGACCACGGCGTACCCGACGGTATCGACCGGTTGTTCAAAACGCTGGTGGAGCGCGGCCGTGCGTCCGGCTATGAAATATCCAACGAGAAGATCCGCCGTGCCGGCATTGAGCTGCTCGGCGACTGGTTCGGCCCGGAGTTCGACCAGTTCGTGACCGACGCCGAGACGGTTGACGTGCCGCTGGATGCGCTCGCCCCTGACTTGAGCGGCACGGTCGGCCCGATCTACGAATTCGAGTTGGGCTTTGACCGCAAACGCTCACTGTCAAATCGCCGCATAATGGGTCTGATCCCCGACTCGTCGGCGGCCAAGGCCGGCGTGCACCAAGGCGATGAACTCCTCGGCTGGATCATCCCCTCCGACGCCAGCCAAAAAGTCGAGCTACAGATCCAGCGCGACAACCGCCGCCAAACCATCCGCTACTACCCCCGCGGCCAGCGCAGCTACGTCCTGCAATTCGAGGCGCCCAAACCGCGCCGCGACTCGCGCCCGTAGCACACGGGTGTCCCGGGAGGCGCGTGACAGATTCCGTGGGCCAGGGCCATGCCGCCCAGGAGGGGCGCACGCGCAGGGCCACGGGTGGAGCGCAACGGAACCCGTGCATGGGATGCACGTTGCCTCATCATTGCGCCCCGTAAGGAGCGAGGGAAGCATGCAGGCCGGGGACTTTCGCGCGATTGCCTTATCAGATCTTCTCCAGCACGCTTTGCTCGTCCGGGATCGACCACCGCGGTCGGCATCCACGAAACTGATCACACGCGCCTCCACCCCTGTTGCCAGATTTCTATCGTGCGGGGCCCTGATACGGGAAGGGACTCCCACACGTGTTAGTACGCGAGAGGATTCTCGCACCGACCGTCGAGATTTGGAGCGGCCGGTCGCCGTACCGGTGCTTTCTTTCGCGTGGGGTGGACGGCGGCGGCGAGATGACGGCACGCATCCGGCTCGTCTGTTCGGGTTGTCATTACGTATTGCAATCGAGCTCAGCCGCCTCAGGCAGCGGGACATCAAACCTGCCGACCGATGAAGTCGGTGGATATCTCAGGCGCATGCGGTAATGCCTGAACCGCGCCGCGTCCCAGCCAAGTCGGTCGAGGACATGCTGCACCATCTCGCCGTAGCGCGGGACGTCGGGGTCCGACGCGAGGTGTATCCCCTGGCCGATGAGAGTTGGCTGCTCGAGCAAGTGCAGGCGATCATGCTCGGCCTGGGCATTGGGCCATGCGCGCAGCGGCGACGTGGCAAACAGCGTGAAGGTGGGTTCCCCAATCACGGCAACTTCATCGCCGAGATACAGATCGATGACGGCTACCTCACTGGGTATCGCGAACGTGTCTACATACCTGGCGGTGCGGTCGCCTGGCGTAGCGTAGCGCGGCTCCGCGGCCCGCACCACTTCCGCGAGGGCGCAAGTCACTCTGCCAGTCTCGCCGATCGTGTCGTCAACCAGGATGTCTTCGAAGAACCCCACCGGGTGTTCGACACGGCGAATGTCCGGCATCGGTTGGGAACAAAAACTCTCAAGCAGCGGTGCTGAGTACGAGCCGTCGGTATTTACGCTGACCGGCGCGAGCGGTTCGCGTTTGCGCGTTGGATCGACCTCGCGTCGCTGGCTGCCCGGATCCGTCGCGGGTGCGGCTGGTGTGCGGCTGGCGACTCCATCAGTCTGCTCCGCCGGCTTGAACACCATACTATATGAAATGCTGATCGGAATGTCCGGACGCAAGCGTCGCAGACCGACAAAGCCGCGCAGGATGGCACCGTCCAGCCGCCGGCCGTCGGCCGACGGGACGACGAAGAAGGCTTTGAATTGGGCTTTGGCCTGCCGCCCGAGGATGTAGCTGTTTCCGCGGAAGGCCTCCTTGCGGTGCTTAATGGCAATCCGTTGCTGTCCCTCCGTCGTGCATCCCGCCAGCATCATGTCGAATGAGCTGCGGTCGCCGGCGTGGATACGTACGAGCTGCTCAAAGTCATTCCGGGCACGCCGCGCGGCGTCGACGAGATCAGGCGAGACGCCCGCGGCGTTGGCCGAGCGTAGGAAGGATTCAAACGCGCTAGTGCCGGGGATGTGTTTGGCATCCGGAATCGGGCCTTGGCCGTAAATCAGATTGAAAACCTTCCACGCCAGCGTTGTCTGCAAAATCAACGCCTCTTCGAGGTCCTTGGCACGGCGGACGGGTGTCGGGAGCGCCTCGACGACTCTTGCGAGTGCCGCCCTCACACGCTGCGTGACGGAGGGAATCTCCTCTGCCAAGGAGACCGAATTCGCTGGTTTGGTGCCTGCCATATCAAGCCTCGCTCAGCTACCAGCGCGTAGCCCAGACACGCGCAATATCTGGCAACTCCTTGTGAACGCGATAGTTACTACGCGTGAGCATTCCGGGACCGGCGACGCACCCGACGGGCCCATCTCACAAACTTGCGGGACCACGATACGCGCAAGCGGTGCTCCGCGAGCGTGAGGAGTCCTCGGCGTCATAGCACAAAGCAAACCTTAACGGATTAGGAGCGATTGGGCCAGGGTTAGATGTAAGAAGTTCTTGAAAAATTTACCAGAAATTCTTGCTAAAATTTCTTGACAACCAAACCCACGGACGAGTAGCATGAATTCACGGTCTTTTATGACCAACGCCGGGCTCAGTACGCCTAGCGGTTTGCAACACATCGTGCATAAACGATCGGTGGAGTGGTTCCGCCTGATCGAATGGAGGATTCTGAGAAGCGCCAGGAGGAGAAGTGGTGACCACCAATAAACGCCTCTGTTTGGCGACAGCCATCGCCGGGCTGTTTGTCATGCTATCACCAACAGCTTTTGGAGACCTGTTTGGAATCGAGTACGATACTGGACACCTGCACCGCATTTCGGTGACCGATGGATCAATGACGTACATTGGCGACACGGGGCTGGGCGGGAATTACGGACCGGCAAGCTTGGAGTACAATGTCTTCGATAGTGGACAGCTCTATGCCTTCACCACCGGCAGCTACAACGACCCGTACGGGGTGCCCGACGCCAAGTTGTACTCGATTGATCCGAGTACGGCGGCGACCACGGAGATTGGCCCGCTCGGGCTCCCGACCTTCGTCTCCGAGGGCGGCCTCGCATTCTCGCCAGCGGGCGTCGCGTACGGCGTCAACACCGGCAGTTGGGCGGGAGGAGCCGAACTGTTCACAATCAACCTCGGCACCGGGGCTGCAACCAGCGTCGGTAATATGGGCCCCGGTGTGGACGTCAATGGGTTGGCCTGGCGGAGCGACGGCATGCTCGTCGGTATAGAGCGCCCGACCAACTCCTTGGTTCAGATTGACCCGAGCACTGCGGTCATGACGGTGATTGCGACTCTGGAGCCGGCGGTCGGTGCTTCCGGCGGGATGGCGGCAATCGGCGACACGGGTTATTTCGCCTGCGGCAATGACTACTCCACCATCCCAGGGGCGAACGCGCTTTTCACCATTGATCTCTATACAGGCGCGCACGAGCTCGTCGGGAGCTTCGATCCTTGGGTGACAGGTATAGGCATAGGCGGTCTAGCGCTGCCCGAGCCCGGTTCCCTCGCGTTGCTGGTGCTGGCCGGCTTGGCAGCGGCACGCCGGCGGCGGTAGTGCCCAAAGGCCGCTGGGTCGGCACCTGCCCGGTGTTCGAGCGGCAATGTTAGAGGTGTACGGCTCGGTTAACTGACTCTGATGATCTCTCAGCGGTCTGACCCGGATCGCTGTTGGGCGTTCGTTCATGCATAGACCGCGCGAACCATGCGCTGATGGTGAAGCCCGGTTAGCTTCTTAGGAGAGAACATGCACATCCTGATAGTTGTTTCACTCGGAATCACGCTGCTTGCAGCCCCCGTTTCCGCTGATGTGACACCGGAAACCGCACTGGCACAGAACGTCAAGAATCTGCGCGGCGAGTTGGCCCACGTGGTGGCGAACGCGGCCGAAGGCCAGTTGATCCCGGTCACGATCGTCCTACGCGACCAGGCCGCGCCGAACGAGATCCAACAGGCTGCTCGCCTGCGCGATCGCGCTGCCCGGCGGGCGGCGGTGAAGCGCATCCTGAAATCCGTCGCCGACGAGTCGCAGAAGGGGCTACTCGAGTTGCTCCGCGCCAGCCAGGAGACCGGCGCCGTGGGCCCCGACATCAGGACGCTGTGGATCCACAACGTGGTGGTGGCGGACGTGACGGCCGACATGGCGATTCGCATCGCCGGCCGGGCCGACATCGCCTATTTGAGCCACGACAGGCGAATCGCCGACGTATTCCCCGCCGAGCCGGGAAACAGGCCCACCGACTCGCCGCGCGCGATCGAGTGTGGCGTCGATCTGATGGAAGCGCCGCGGGTCTGGAGCGAGCTGGGAATCACCGGTCGCGACGTGGTAGTGGCCGTGATCGACACCGGCTGCTGCATCACGCACCCGGACCTCGCGTACCAGATCTGGACCAACCCCGGCGAGACCCCCGGAAACGGCATCGACGACGAGGGCAATGGATTCGTGGACGACATCCACGGCTGGAACTTCGAAAACAACAACAATGATGTGAACGACGTCCACTACTGGGGGCACGGGACACACGTCAGCGGTACCGTCGCGGGTGACGGCACCAACGGCCAAACGACCGGCATGGCCCCCGATTGCGCCGTGATGGCCTGCAAGTTTTGGAACAACTGGTCCGGCGAGAGTACGGTGTGGCAGTCGATGCAGTACGCCGCGGATAACGGCGCTCACGTTATCTCGGCGAGCCTGGGCTGGATCGCGAGCGTCAATCCCGATCGCGCGACCTGGCGGGCCACCTGTGAAAACACCATCGCCATGGGCGTGGTCGTGGTCTACGCGGCCGGCAACGAGGGCATCAGCTTCCCGCCGTATAGCAACGTCCGTACACCCGGCGACGTCCCGGACGTCATTACGGTGGGAGCGACCGACTGCTTCGACAACGTGTGGTCAGAAAGCAGCCGGGGCCCGGTGACATGGCAAACCGTCCCGCCGTACAACGACTGGCCCTATCCTCCGGGGAAGATCAAGCCCAGCATTTGCGCGCCGGGCGTGGACACGCTCTCAACCTCCACCAACAACTACTGCACGGAATATGCGACCCTCAGCGGGACCTCGATGGCCACGCCCCACGTGTCTGGTACGGCCGCCCTCATGCTCGAAGCCAACCCGGGCCTCGATCACTTCGCGGTCAAAAACATTCTGATGAACACGGCGCTGGACCTCGGCGATCCCGGCTTTGACAACGAGTCCGGGATGGGACGCGTGAACGCCTACCAGGCTGTCCTGGCGGCGATGCCGGTGTACAACCCTGGTGACCTGAACTGCGACGGCAGTGTGAACGCGTACGACATCGACGGGTTCGTCTGCGCGCTCAGCGCACAGTGCGATTACGAAGGGCTCTATCCGGATTGTGACCGCATGCTGGCCGACTGTAATGGTGATAGCGAGGCGAACTCCTACGATATCGATCCGTTTATTGAATTAGTCGGCGGCGGGTAAAGCGTCGGGATAGTTGGCGGTTGTGTCCCATAAATAATACTATCTACTCATAAACGAGCGCGGCTCGGCGGGAGCCGCGCTCTATCTTGATGCTGGGGTATTCTCGAAATCGGGCTTGGTGCCGGGCAGTGATCGGGGGCGACGGGTTTATACTGGTTGATAGGAGGATAGTTACATGCGCCCTTCGCTAACCCTCATCATCTGCGCGCTGCTGCTACCGCTGGTAATTCCGGTCTGCGTCGCCGGTCCGCCGGAATCCCGCGACAAAACCGTGACCACGCCGCCGGGTCCGCATGAAGGCCAGACCCGGGATACACAGCCCGTGGTTAAACCACCACGTGCCGTGTCGCCGCCTCTATCACCGCAGGCGCTGCGGCGTGGGCCGTACCAGAGCGTGCAGGTCAACGTTGACGGCCAGGGTTTCAACATCGTCGCCGACGCCGCCAATGAGCCGTCGCTGGTGGTGGACCCGACCAATCCCAACCGGATGGCGATTGGCTGGCGGCAGTTCGACACGATCGAGTCCGATTTCCGCGAAGCCGGCTGGGCTTACAGCTACGACGCCGGCCGCACCTGGATATTCCCCGGCGTATTGATCGAGGACAGCTTCCGCACCGACCCCGTGCTCGACGCCGACACGCAGGGCAATTTCTATTACCAATGCCTGGTCGACAGCGCGTTCTTTTCGAACTCGAAGTTCTAAGGAACACAGGACGCTGTGCAGATCGCTCGTTTTACCGCGTGAACCGCACAGCGAATCCGAGGCACAGCGAGTTACATACTACGGCTTGCCAGTGCCGCTACACTCATCACCAGCAGCGCCGGGGCCGCGCAGATTCCCCGGGCCACCACCGCCATTTCCACCGTCCGCACCGGTCTGTCCGTCTGGCGCTCCTCCCTGGCCCTTTCCACCTTTACCGCCTGACCCCCCCGAGCCGGGCATGTATCCGCCCGCGCCACCGGCAGCCCCTCCGGCGCCCGGCGGGTTGCCATCGCCTCCATCCCCACCCTTACCGCCTGTGCCACCATTGCCATTGCCCCCAACACCACCCGCCCCGCCACCGCCACCCGTACCAAACGGGTAACCGCCGTTACCACCCGTCCCGCCGTCACCACCTTCGCCGCCGATTCCCTTCTCGCCATTGCCACCCTTGCCACCCGCCCCCCCGGTTCCATCAGGATCGCAGCAAGCGCCACCCTGGCCGCCAGTGCCACCATCACCCCCAGTGCCATTCCCACCTTTTCCACCTCTTCCACCCACACCGCCGGCTCCGCTGATCGGCGTTCCGCTACCACCGGTACCTCCCGGAGCACCGTCACCGCCAGTAGCAGTTACACCGTTGAATCCTGTACCGCCAGCGGAGCATCGAGTACCCTGGGTTCCGTTGGCTCCGTTGCCGCCCTGCCGATCATCGCCGGCTTCCCCGTCATCACCCGGATCCCCGTCGGCACGACCACTGCCGGCGGCCGCGGGATAGCCCGCGCAGACCGCGTCCCCGCCGGCGCCGCCGGCGCCACCGGGGCCGCCGCTGGGATTCTCGTCCGTGCCGTCAAGTCCGGGGCCGCCGGCGCCGCCGCATCCACCGATGCAATGCGGTGTCAACTTCGGGTCGGTGTGGCGCAGAAAACCGTGGATGATGACATCGCCACCGCGACCGCCATCCGCCGCCCGGCCGCCCGCGCCGGCGGCGGCGCCGCGGATGACGGTGCGATTAGCGATGATCACCGGCGCTTCGATCACCAGCGTACCGCCTGCGCCCCCGTCCTCTCCAATCGCGACACCGTCCAGTCCGCGACCGGGCAGCACGTCGGCGTTCAGAAAGACGCGCGTCGCTGAGCGCAACGTGATGCTGACGCCCGCGCGGTGGCCATCCATCCCGGGATTGTGGCCGATGATGGGGCCATTGATGAGAATGTCACCTTTGCTATTGATTTCCAGGTCGGATGTTGCCAGCACGGCTTCATCGGCGCGCACCACATAGCTGTCTACCTCCAGCACGCCTGTCACGGAGCCAACTGGACTCTGACCAGCTTCCACGTGCCACGGAAGGACCGCCGCCGCCAAACCAAGCGCGGCCATACACCGTTTGCTCGCTGCCATCTTCATGATAATTCTCCCATAAGAGACTTGACATCGGGTGTCGCACCCGTACACGGGGCACGCGCTCTCCTTTATTCAGCGGTCCACCCGCGCGTTGAGTCCCGTACGGTTCGCAGCCTGCTAGAGATGAGTCCGTGCGTCTTGAGCCTGCAACGCTCGGGAACCTAGTCGTAATGCTACCCCCCCCCAACCGGGCGCCAACCAGGCCGAACGGCGAGCAGGATATCTTTTTCCTGCGCCTCGGCGACTACGATTGCACGGCAACGGCGTGGGCGACAGTGAGGATATCGCCAGCGGCGGATCAGCTGATGAAAACAGTAACGGCATCCCCGACGAGTGCGAGTTCACCCTGGGCGACCTGAACTGCGACGATAACGTCAATTCGTACGACATTGACGGTTTCGTTTTGGCAGTCTCGAGCTACCCGGACTTTGACGAATACCATCAGCTCTATCCGGAATGCAATCCATGGATGGCCAACTGTAACCACGACGGGATCGTTAACTCGTATGACATTGATTGTTTCATCGACCTGGTTGGTGGCGGGTAGCGGGGGGCCGCGAGGATTGGGGATTGGAGGGTTGAGGGGGAGGGGCCGCTGGGACCGGATTTTTGACTATCGTGGACAGCCAGGGGATCTATAATTAATTATGCGGGTTCTGATCGGCTAGAGAGTTACCGATCAGCACCGCGACCGTCACGGGGTGGCACTACTGTGTCATCCGTGATAGTCACCCGCATTACGTGGGACAAACACAATGAAACACTCTTACTACGGAGGGACTCCGATGAAACGCGGTATCGTCAAACTGCTGTGCGGATGCATGGTCGCGGGCCTGCTCGCGACGGCGACCTCGGCGCAGGACGGTCACGGCTCGATCGTGGCGTGGGGGAACGGCTACTCTGGCCAATGCGACGTGCCGGCACCCAACACGGACTTCGTGGCCGTCGCGGGGGGCGGGGTCCACAGTCTCAGCCTGAAGGTGGACGGCTCGATCGCAGCGTGGGGATGGAACGACGATGGCCAATGCGATGTGCCACCGCCGAACACAGACTTCGTGGCCGTCGCGGCGGGCTTGCGCCACAGTCTCGGTCTGAAGGCCGACGGCTCGATCCTGGCGTGGGGAGACAACGACCACGGCCAATGCAACGTGCCGGCGCCGAACACAGACTTCGTGGCCGTCGTGGCGGGCGCCAAGCACAGTCTCGGCCTGAAAGCCGACGGTTCGGTCGTGGCGTGGGGAGACAACGCCTTTGGCCAATGCGACGTTCCGGCACCGAACACGGACTTCGTGGCGGTCGCGGCGGGCGGTTTGCACAGCCTCGGTCTGAAGGCCGACCGCTCGATCGTGGCATGGGGATACGACGAGGACGGCCAATGCGACGTTCCGGCACCGAACGCGGATTTCGTGACGGTCGCGGCGGGCTTGCGCCACAGTCTCGGTCTGAAGGCCGACGGCTCGATCGTGGCATGGGGAGTCAACTGGGGCGACGTGCCGGAGCCGAACACAGATTTTGTGGCGGTCGCGGGGGGCGACTGCCACAGTCTCGGTCTGAAGGCCGACCGCTCGATCGTCGCGTGGGGAGCCAATTGGGACGGGCAATGCAACGTGCCGGCGCCGAACGCCGACTTCGTGGCGGTTGCGGGGGGCGGTGGGCACAGTCTTGGCCTCAAAGGCTATCCCCACGGCGACCTGAACTGCGACGGTCTCGTCAACGCCTACGACATCGACGGCTTCATCCTGGCGGTATCGAGCTATCCGGACTTCGAGGAGTACTACGACCAGTATCCCAACTGCGCCCCGATGCTGGCCGACATCAACGGCGATGGCATCGTGAACAGCTACGACATCGACGGCTTCATAGATCTGCTGGCCGGGTATTGACTCGGAATAATCCATTGTTCGTAAAGGGAGAATAGAAACATGCACACAAAACACAGACTTCGGATGGTGCTGGGGAGCGTTGTGCTGGTACTCGGCCTCGCGCTTCCCAGAGCACACGCGGATGACTTCTGGCGTATTGTCGTGGTGGACGAGGGAGAGGTGGGTTCCTATTCCAGTCTGGCGATCCTGCCCTCCGGCCAACCGGCGATCAGCTACTATGACCGCGGCAACGGTGACCTGAAGTACACATGGTTTGAAGGCACGGCCTGGCACACCAGCACGGTTGACAGCGACGGCAACGTCGGCGGCCACACCAGCGTCGCGATCCTACCATCCGGACAGCCGGCGATCTGCTACTTCGACTTCACGAACTTCGCGCTTAAGTACGCCTGGTACGACGTCGCCGATTGGCACGTCACCACCGTGGATGACGGGGACGCCGGCACCTGGAGCGCCGGTCGATACGGCAGCCTGGTAATCCTGCCGTCCGGCCAGCCGGCCATCAGCTATTGTGCCGGCAATCACTTGATGTACGCCGTGTTCGACGGCATCGGCTGGCAGACCACGATCGTTGACAGCCATGCCGCCGCGAGCAGCCTGGCGGTCCTGCCGTCCGGCCAGCCGGCTATCGCCTACGCCGATCACACGGATTACTCACTCAAGTACGCCTGGTTCGACGGCGTCCAATGGCACCCGACAACCGTCGATCCCAATGCCGACGCTCTCCTGTGGCTCAGCTTGACCATCCTGCCGTCCGGTCATCCGGCGATCTGCTACCGCGACTATGAGCCGGCCGATTATGGAGAATGGCTCAAGTACGCCTGGTTCGACGGCACCGCGTGGCTCACCGAAATCGTCGACGGCGGCTCGAAGTATACCGCTTACGTTAGCCTGGACGTGCAATCTTCCGGTCATCCGGCTCTGAGCTGTCAAGGCGACGAGGAGCACCTGCAGTACGTCTGGTTCGACGGCGATTGGCACGTCAGCACTATCGACAGCCACCCCGACGGCCCCAAGAAATGGACCAGTCTCGCCCTTCTCCCATCGGGCAACCCCAGCATCAGCTACTTCGACCAGGCCAACGGCGAATTGCGGTACGCGTTTGTCGTCGACACCGGGGACATGAACTGTGACCGCATCCTCAACGCGTATGACATCGACCCGTTCATCTGCGCGCTGAGCCCCAATTGCGATTACGCCACGGAGTATCCCGAATGCGCCGAGTCGCTGGCCGACTGCAACAGCGACGGTACCGTGAATGCCTATGACATTGACGCATTCCTGGCATTACTTGCCCGTGACTGATGTCTTGTAAAAGTCGCTTACTCCTGACAAGGAGATCACCCATGTACCGCGGAAACAACCCAAACGCCTTTACTGCGATCGAGTTGCTGACGGTCGCTGCCGTGTTCACGTTGCTCGCTTTGCTGGCACTGCCGGCCCTCAAGGCCGGCGGTCGCACGCGTGGGCAGGTCACCTGTCTCGCCAACCTGCGCGAGATCGGCCGCGCCTCGCTCTTCTACGCCACCGACGACGCCCGCGAGCAGATCGTGCCAATGCACCGTCTGAGCGTGTCGACGCTCGTCGGCGCGGGCTTTGGCGGCACTGAATGGTCCTGGCGAACCGCGTTGCCGTTCGCCTACGGAGGCCGCACACCTGTCAGCCCATTCCCGACCGAAGCAGGCATGGTTACGGTTATGATGGATGAGAATGGCTACTGGGGCACACACACGCGCCCACTAAACCCATACACCAGCGGCGCTCCAGAGGTCTTCCACTGCCCGGAAGACACCGGCTACCCGGATGCCGATTGGATCTTGGATGCACCTTGGGAAGCCGCAAACATCCCCTGCTGGGATTTCCTCGGCAACAGTTACCGCATTAACTCGCTTGGCGTGGTGTGGTTAAGCGGTAGTTTACGAACCGGTGCATTTACCTCCGCCCCTTTGGGACACTGGGCGTCGTCACTGGCCAGCCCATTGGATGAAACCGTCCTCTACTGCGAACCATTGTTCTATAGCTGGGCGTATGCGGCTGCCAACGATAGCCAGCTTCCCCAGGTCCCCGGCTGGCATGGTGAGACTCTGTCCGACCACGTGGCCTACTGCGACGGCTCCGCCCGCATGACGGAGTTGGGTGAGCTGTACGTGTTCTCCCAGGAGGAACTCGCGGAGATGGGCTACACGACTGCATTCTCGCAGAGGTTCTTCCTCCGCCGCGGACCAACCTGGCAGATGGACTGCTACCACACGCCAGGAAGCCTCATCCGTATATTTGCGCCGAACGGGACGTCGGTGACACCAACACCAAACTACACCGGCTGGCCGTTTGACGATTACCAGTACAACCTGCGGCCGGAGTAAGCGGCAGCGAATGGTGAATTCAAAAACAAGGTGAGACGAAGGAAAGGCATTCAACTGGATAAGACGGTCATGAGAGCTCCATTGATCAACGTAGGCGTGATGGTCCTGGTTGCGATCATTCTGGCCGTCGGTAGCGCCCCGGACTTCGGCGCCTACTATGAGCAATTCCCCAACTGCGATCCCACGGGAGCCGACATCAACGCCGACGACGTGGTCAACGCCTACGACATCGATCCTTTCATCGCCTTGATCGCGGGCGGTTGACCCACTGGCAAGCCGGCAGGGACGCCCTGGTTTCCGGAGTGCCCATCAGTCGGAGCCCGGGTCATCTCGCCGCGGCGGGGGAGTCAGAAACGGGCGGATAAAGGGGATAAGTAGAATGACATGAAGGCAATCCATAAGTTCGTGCCAAGCAAGGAGTTACGGCACTTGCGCAAGTAGTGGTCTCCGGTCATGATGTTGGTGTTATTGATTCAACACCACAAACAGGTGACCATGGATGGGTAGCATCACGCCTTGGAGGCGGCAGGTCAATCGGCATTTGCTCGACATCGATCCCGTTCTCGGCCAAGCCCTCGCGCCCCCCCGTCATCGAACAACAGTGCCGCCAAGACGGGCACCGCTGGCGCGCGTCCTTCTGGTCACCCGGTACCACGCTGCCAACCTTCCTGCTCCAGGTTCTGGATCGCACCAAGACGTTGCGGTCCGCCGTCGCTCTGCTGCCCGACCGGCCGAACCGTGTCGAGCCCCGACGCGTGAAACGGCGACCCAAGCAATACGGCTGGCTACAGAAACCACGCGAGCGGTACCACCGCCATCCCGAGGGCGGCCAGTGTTAGCTTCATGCCATTCAACTTATCCCCTTTAACATCCTCCCCTTTTAACCCCTTTAATCCTGAGAGCCTGATCATCAATGCTGTGGGTGCGTTTCGGCCCAACGTCGGCATTTGCCTGCCTGGAACACGAATCGGCCCATGGGGAAGCAACTTTCCCCTACTGGCGGTTTACTGGCGGTTCAGGGGGACGAATAGCGGCATAAAAGGACTTACAGCGACGAAAAGGGATCGATTTCCCTCAATTGATCAGCGTAGAGGAAAACCGTCACATTACTGTAAGTGACAGCTTGGGAGGGATTTATAGCGGGATGTGTGATTCGGCCCCATGACGTTCAGCTTGAAAAGTGGTTCCCAGCCCTGTCGGATTAACTCTCAAAGCCTGGCGTTTGCAGTACCTTGGCGTGATTCACAGTTTTCGCGATCCTTCGCACTTCAATGCATTTCGATGCGATTTGTGGCAGTAATACCATGTTTCTGAGTTGTTTATTTCCACCGAAGAAGGCAATCACGCCACCGCGCGCGGGTCTGGGCGTGCGGGCGTTTCCAGTCACTGGCTTCACGAAACCGCGAATCGCGGTTGCCGAATGGGTCCAGCCCGGCTATCCTTCCCGCAGTAGCGATCTTCTCTGATCCTTCCTCTTCCTGAGGACCTGCCCGCGGTCGCGGGCGCTTTCTCCCGAAACGGACTGGTCACTGAGGCTCGATTGATGGCCTGACGCCGCGTGGCGCGCAGGGTTCTCCCTGTCCGCGTTGCGAGTCGTTGGGCGGCGAATTGCGGCAAACGCCGCGGGTAACATAGAGAGTTCGATAATCCCATTTCACGCCTTGCCAGCACTGCCGCTTCAGTACCGGATTGCTCCCCGAGGGAAAGAAGACTCCGTCTGGCCGCGCCCGCATTTCAAGGGCTTCCCCGACGGATTAGGCTGGCACGGACCGTAGGTCTGTGCCAATAGCGGACTCGACGCAGTGAAGGCAGGGAAAGAAACATGGGCATCGGATCATTAGGACATTCATGATGGGTCGGAAATTGTATGTCGGAAACCTGGGCTATGACGTTAATGATAGTGACCTTCAGCAGTTGTTTGCCGGTCACGGGACCGTGGATAGCGCGACCGTGATCAACGATCGGAGCACGGGCCAGAGCAAGGGCTTCGGGTTCGTCGAGATGAGCTCGAACGAGGAAGCCGAGGCCGCGATCGCGGCGCTGGATGGCAAGGAACTCGGTGGCCGTGCGATCAAGGTGAATGAAGCCAAGCCGCGCCCCGCGGGTGGCGGCGGTGGCGGACGCTGGTAAGCCTGTCGTCGCACGGACTACGCGGTGCATGGATAGCGAGCGGGCGGGCGACACGACATTTCCGGACGAAGGCCGAACGGTCTTGCGGCTGGACGCCCAGGTGTCGGAGCTACTCATCAAAGACACGCTCGAACTCGAGGATGCGAAGCTGACACTGCGACAGCCAAAGGAAGGCGAGTAACCTCGGCGATGATGCCCGAAGAAAAAACACAGTTGCTCGCGCTGCTTGCGCACCACGGCAAGTGGTGCCGTGAGGCCGAGGCGCACGATGCCAACGGCGATCCGGTGACTTACGACGACGACGCGGCCGTGGCGTGGGATATCACCGGGGCGCTCTGCCGGCTGTTCGGCTGGCAGCGCGCCTGCGTGCTCTTCGGACAGATGGAACGGCACATCGTCGGGAAACGAAAGGCCGTCGGCTGGCCGATGCGCGACACGAGTATCGACGCGATGGCGGCGCTGCAAGACTTCAACGATCGGGCCGACACCACGTTCGACACGTTGCGCGAGCGACTCGAGGCGATGCCAGTTTGGAACAGTGGTAACCGAGCGGATGGCTGAGGGGGCGCGCATTGCCCTGCCGCGCTCACGCAACCCGCCGGAGCCATGGCCGGTATTCTCGACGTTCGCTCGACGGCGATGCGATGCCGGCCGGACGCAAGTGATTAACCCATAAGGGAGTCAAGATGGCACGGAAGCGACCGTCCGTTCAGAAGCGCCAACGCGAACATCAGAAACGGCAACGTGAACTCGATAAGGCGGCGAAAGCGGCGCAGAAACGGGAACGCCGCCAGAACCGCGAGGAACCGGGCGACTCACCGCTGGTCGATGAAGAGGAAGTTTCGCGTGATGCGGACGAGGGAACCGCTAACCTTGGCGAGTAGCGGGCGAACGTTTGTCAGTGGCTTCTTACTTGGACTTCTTCTCGCGGAACACCGGCGAGGTGGCCAGGGTGAAGAGCACGATCTCCTCGCCGGTCAATGTGCTGATATCGTGGTGGAGGCTGACGATCTTCACGCCGGTGACCTCCTGAACCATCGCTTCCAGGACCGGCCGGCCCGTTTCGATCAACTGCGTTCTGACCTGCTTGAGCAACTCTCTCCCTTTCTCCGCCGGGAGCGCGCCGACCAATTGCTGTTCGGCCGCGGTCAAAACACCCAAGAGACGGGCGATGAGAAGATCGCCGATCAGGTGCGTGTGGATATCCTTGGGTCCACGGCCCATGTATTCCTGCTCGAAGCGGCGGAGACCCTCACAGATCGCGGCTTCGATTTCTCCCTGGGTCTTCATCATGGTGTCCTCAACGTGTTGCGATACGCGGAGGTCCGCTTGCGTTTCTTACGCTGAACGTTATAATAATTGGTAATGGAGCTAGCGTGAACCCCCCCAAGGGCTCCAATCGCGGTTTGACGCGCAGACATCGGATGACGCTTTGAAAGGCAACCCGGCCATGCCGGGGGGCCCGTTAACGAGTAAGCCGATGTGGTCGAATACTTCCGGGTGTTCGGCCACGTCGGCTTTTTTGTGGCTTCGCTTTCACGGACGACAGCGGCCGCCAAGGACGTTTAATTGGACAAGCCCAGGTCGAGGATGGCACAGCAGATTGCCCAAGTGGCCAAAGCGTTCGAGCAAGAGCGCACTGGCCACCGTCCGAAGTCGGTGACCGTGGTCCTGAGCGATGACACGCTGGTCATCACGATACACGGTGCCTTGTCGGAAGCCGAGAGGGCCCTGGCCAAAGACCCGGACGGTGCAGCGCAGCTACGAGAGTTTCACCGACAGCTCTTCGCCACCGCAGTGGGCACGCTTCGGCTAGAGATCGAACGGATCACTGGCGTGAAGGTGTGTGAGGCGACGGCGGAGATCGAGCCGAACATGGGAACGGCGGCCAGAACTTTCGCGAGCGGAACAGTGGTGCAGGTGTTTCTGCTAGCGGATAACGTCGCGACGGACGTTTGGAGCAACAACAGACCTTCTGGAAAAGGACAGGTTGGAACATGAGGCTCTATGGAGGGTTGGGAAGCGCGGTGCGGGTGGCGTTGGCGTCGCCAGTTCGGGGCGCCCACCGTGCTGCTATCAATCTCGCAAGACGAATGGATGGTGAAACATGCTGACGGTAACGAATCCCGCACTTAACCGGTTGGCCCGCAGGCTCGCCCGCAAGGAGGCGACGGACGGCATGGCCCTGAGATTCACGCGTCGGGAGGGCGGCTGGACGCTGCGCCTCGACCATGAATCCGCCGGCGACACAGCGTTTACCCACGATGGCCGAAAGGTGCTGTTGTTGGATGAGACCGTATCGAAAGCGATGGCGAGCATGACGTTGGGCACTCGAAAGAGCGGCCAAAGGTCGGGACTCAGGCTGTATCGCAACGAACGTCGCCGGGACTGAGCGATGGAACTCCCAAGACGAGCCCGTGATGACATCTATCTGCCGGACGGCGAGTTCCGGGAGCGCGTCCATGCGCTGCGGCAACTTACGCACGCCCACGAGCTGGCCATCGGAATCATCCATGCGTTCGACTTCCGCACGCGCATGCTGCCATTCTGGTACGCGGACAAGCGCATGGTGCCATGCTCTGTCCGTCTGCTGGGAGATGTATTGCACGAGGCGGGCTTTGCCAACCTTCGCATCGTGTTGCAGCAGTGGTCGCCGAATGTCCTGCCCAGCCGGATGCGACTGAACGGCCGGCCGCTCGACATCCTGCTGGTATCGTCCATGCAAGTGCACGCCGAGCCGGCATACGCGCTGGTTCGAGACGCGCACCGGATGGGTGATGCTCGTCCGCTGATCCTGGCCGGCGGGCCAAAGGCCATCTACGAGCCGACCGACTTCTTCGAACTCGGCCCAAAGCCGGGCATCGGTGCCGACTGCGTCGTGACCGGCGAGGCGTTTGTGCTCCTGGACCTGTTGCACACGATCCTGGCCGATCGTGGAACCAATCTGACGGCGCGCGACGCTTTCGAGCAGGCGCGGCTGACGGACAGGCTCAAGAGCGTCCCGGGGCTGGCTTATCTGTCGCCGGACGCGCATGCTTGCGAACCGATCGCCATCAACACCGGCATGCAGCGGCTCCTGCGTGACTTGGACGAATTCCCGATGCCCGATGCGGGCTACCGCATGATCGAGCCGCCGCACCACCGGCGGACGATGGCCGCGCGGCCGTGCACGCCGAAGCGCGTCGGGAGACTGTCGCCCATCGCCGCGGTGATCGCGACGCAGGGCTGCCGGTTCAACTGCCCCTACTGCCCGATTCCCGCGGCCAACCAGCGGACCTGGCGGCACAAGAGCCCCAAGCGGTGGGTGGCTGAGATCAAGCACATCCATGAGAACTTCGGCATCGGCGCGTTCTTCGGAACCGATGATAACTTCTTCAATGATCGCGACACGGCCGAAGCGCTTATGAGCGAGCTCGGGAGGACCACCACTGGCGGTGTAACGCTCGGCAAACGGATCAGGTTTTACACGGAAGCGACGCAGGCGGATGTCTTCAAGAATCAGGATCTGCTGCCCATGTGCCGCAAGGCCGGCCTGCGCGGGCTGTGGTTCGGGATCGAGGATCTCACCGGCGAACTCGTGAAGAAGGGCCAGAGCGCGGACCGTACCGCGCAGCTCTTCGCGTTGATGCACAAGCTCGGCATTCAGCCGCACGCGATGATGATCCACAGCGACACGCAGCCCCTGCGTTCAGCTCCGGGCAACCTCTCCGGCCTCCTGAACCAGGCGCGTTACGTGTTCGAGCAGGGTGCGGTCAGTTATCAATGTACGTACCTGGGGCCGGCCATTGGCACGCGGAGCCTGGAATCGGCCTTGACTTCCCGGGCTGTCTTCCAGCGAGTGGGCGGGAGGCCCGTGCCGAATGCATTTCAGGATGGCAATCACGTCGTGGCGTCACGACATCCCCAGCCCTGGCAGCAGCAGTTGAACCTGCTGCGCGCTTATGTCACCTTCTACAACCCTATCAATACCGTCCGCGCGCTGTTTGAAATTCGTAAGGACTCTGTTTCCCCGAAACGTCTCATGCATCAACTTATCGGGCAGATCGGGCTGTTGCTGACGATCCCCAAGATGCTCGCCTGGGCCTGGCAACTCAAACGCGGTCCGGTCAAAGTCTACGATGGCCTGGCCGCGGCCCGCATCCCCATGATCGATACCGTAAGTGGCAAAGAGATCAACTGGGCGGTCGAGCATGTTTCGTCCCTCGACGCGCTGCAGGTCGCGTCGTCGCCGATCCCGCTGGACACCGCGAGCAGAGCAGTTGCCGCCGTAACATGAAGTCGAATATCGAATCAACCAGAAGCTCTCGCCGAAACAACGCGTGCACAAGGCCGTGCGACCAGAGCCCGGTACTCCGGGCAGGCGTTCGCTGCCGCGGGCATTACGCCATCGAGCGCGTGAAGCAGATCCCGTGGAACGCATTGGTCAATCCAGCCCGAAGCCGCGAACCCTGAAAGGACTACAACTATCCACCTTTACCTGATCAATCCCCGAAATCCCCTGGTAGGCTTAACCGACATCAAGAGAAGTCGGTGGAATCGCTACCGGGTCTGGAAGCCACTGGGCCTGCTGACCCTCGCCGCGCTGACCCCGCCGGAGTGGAAGATTACGATCTTCGACGAGAATGTCCACGCGCCTGATTACGAGAACCTGCCGCGCCCGGACCTGGTGGGCGTGACCGCGTTCACCTCACAGGCGAACCGGGCATACGAGGTCGCGGCGCAATTCCGCGGCCGCGGTGTACCGGTCGTGATGGGCGGCATTCATGCCACCATGTGCACTGAAGAGGCCGCGGCCCGTGTGAACTCGGTGGTGACGGGGGAGGCCGAGTCCGTCTGGGCGCAAGTGCTGGCCGACGCCCGCCAGGGCGCCTTGCGGCCCCTTTATAAGGGGGCGTATGCGGAGATGGACGGAGTGCCGCCCGCCCGGCATGACCTGCTCACCGGCGATTACGCCTTCGGCTCAATTCAGACCACGCGGGGCTGTCCGCTCAATTGCAGCTTCTGCAGCGTGACGGCGTTCAACGGATTCCGCTATCGGCAACGGCCCGTCGCCGACGTCGTGCGCGAGTTCGGCACAATCCGGGAAAAGATCGTTCTGGTCGTGGACGACAACCTGATCGGCACGAGTCGCAACCACCTTACCCGGACGAAGGACCTGTTCCGCGCCATGATCCAGGCGAAGCTGCGCAAGCGGTGGATCGCCCAGGTGACGATCAACATGGCCGACGACGAGGAACTGCTGGCGCTGGCCGCGCAGGCCGGCTGTGTCGGCGTCTTCATCGGCTTTGAGTCGTCGACAGTCGCGGGCTTGAAGGAAGTCGGCAAGAAGTTCAACCTCGCCAGCGACCGCGACTTCGCCGCGTCGGTCCGCCGCATCCAGCGGCACAAGATCCTCGTCGCCGGCTCGTTCATCATGGGTCTGGACTCGGACGAACCCGGCATCGGCCAACAAATTGTGGCGGCGGCCAGGCACTACGGCGTGGATGTCCTCAACACGTTGTACCTTACGCCGTTGCCCGGTACGCGGCTGTGGGACGAGCTCGCGGCCCAGGGTCGCATCGCCGCCGACCGGTTTCCGGAAGACTGGCGGCACTACACGCTGACGTTCCCCGTGGCCCGCTACCGGCACTTTTCCAGCGCGGACATCGTTGCGGAAATGGAGACCTGCGACCACACGTTCTATTCGCTGAGGAACACGCTGCGCCGCGTCTGGGGCAGCCTGTGGCACCGGCGCCAGCCACTGACCGCCTTGGTGGCCAATCTGTCCTATCGCAGCAACCTTCGCCAAAGTCGTAAGAACTGCCTGGACTTCGTCGCCGTGCAGCAGCGCCCCGTCACCGCCGATCACCACCATGACGAGCCGCGTTCCACCCCGCCGCGGATCCCGTTACCAGTTGTAGTCACGCCGCAGTCGAGCATGGCGGAAGTATGACCCGAGCCCCGCAGTGTGTGCCACTGCTTTCAAACAGTGCCCTTCGGGGACCTTTAAGGTCGCACTGCTCTTGAGCGATGGGGATGCTCGGGTAAACGCGACACCATAGGAATCGGCACGTTCGGCCAAGTCTTCCAGAACCACTTCCAATTGGTCGGCTGCTTGACGAGATCACTCCTGACGGACGGAGTCCGCATGGGTATTGAGCGAATCCACGAGCAGATGGGCAGGAGCGACTGCGAACGAAGTGGTGTAAAAGGCTGTCGAAGCGGCCATGCGGGAGCTGAATTCACTAAGAAATCATCGATCCAGACCAGCCAGGGGCAAAACGTGTGAAAAATGATTGCTGTACTTTCTTGGGATTCGTGGTACAATACTGGCGGTCGGACTGACGAACGAGGCCGAAGCGTGATATTTGATTCGCAAGTCCCGCATTTCATCGCCTAGATCGCCTTCCCTCCTTTTTGGCCGAAACCACGGTCACTTTCAATTACGATCCTGAAAGTAAAGCAAGGGTCGGATTTGCCATTCACAGGAGAAATGCGATGGGCAAAAAGTTGTATGTCGGGAATTTGGGTTACGGCGTGAGCAGCTCCGATTTGGAGCAGATGTTCTCACCGCACGGCACGGTTACCAGCGCGCAGGTCATCGAAGACCGCTCAACGGGCCAGAGCAAAGGATTCGGATTCGTTGAGATGGACTCCGATGCCGATGCGCAAACCGCGATCAGCGCTCTCAACGGGCAAGATCACAGCGGGCGCGCCCTCACCGTTAACGAAGCCAAGCCGCGCGCACCGCGCAGTGGCGGCGGCGGATACGGTGGCGGTGGCGGTCGTGGCTACGGCGGAGGCCGCTAGGGATTGCCTGATGCCAACAGAAAAAGGGAGGGCTGCCAACGGTGGCCTTCCCTTATCTTGCAGTTCCGCGTTGCGGACCAGGAGTTGAATGAGCGCGCCGTGGGCAATTCGGCGATTCCGGACAACATTATCATCCTTCACACAATAAATCGAACGCTGGCGGACTGGCGAAGTCCGTGGGGGTAGACCTCCAGTATCGATCGACACTATTTCCTTAACCAACAAGCGGCCGAGGCACCGCCCGGCCGATGGAGTATTCATTGACCCACGTAGTACAGGGTTATAAAGCAGAACACGTGTCACAGAACAAACGAGGATTGTCGCCACCATCTGCTGGCAAACGGCGCCGCATGCGGTGCCTCGAACGGCAATCCAATGACACCACAAACAAGCAGAGAAAGCTGGAATCCGCCGCGGGAAAGGTAGGCTTTGCCGAGCTGGGATTGTCCCGCCCATTGCTTGCCGCGTTGGAACGGGTCGGATTTCAGACGCCGACGGATATCCAGCGCGAACTGATTCCGCCGGCTCTGGCGGGCAGGGACTGCCTGGGCCAGGCCCGCACGGGTACCGGCAAGACCGCGGCGTTTGCGTTGCCCCTGCTGCAACGCGTGAACCCCGGTCTCGGGACCCAGGCGCTGGTGCTGGTGCCGACCCGCGAGCTTGCGGCGCAGGTGGGCGAGCATGTGTACATGCTGAGCCCCCAGAAGCCGCCACGCACGCTGGTTGTCTACGGCGGAACCAGCGTCGGGTCCAATCTGCGCGAGCTCAAGGAAGGGGTCGACATCGTGGTCGGCACGCCCGGACGCATCCTTGATCTGATTCAGCGCGGGGCGCTCGACCTGCGCGGCGTGAAGCTGGCCGTGCTGGACGAAGTCGACCGGATGCTGGACATCGGTTTCCGCGACGACATCCGACGCATCATGGCGAAAGTGGCCCGCGAGCGTCAGACGATCTTCGTCTCGGCCACGATAACCGACGAAATCCGCCGGCTGGCGCACGGCCTCACGCGCGATCCCGTCGAAATCAACGTCTCGGCCGACTGCTTGACGGTCGACGAGATCAAACAGGACTACCTGAGCGTTGACACACGCGACAAATTCGAGGCCCTGCGCAAGTTCCTCAAGCGCACCGCGCCGCACCTCGCCATCGTCTTTACACGCACGAAACGGGGGGCGAGCAACGTCTCGCGCAAACTGGGGCGGGCGAACGTGGCCTGTGCCGAAATCCACGGTGGTCTCGCGCAGGGACGCCGCACGCGTGTGCTCAATGACCTGCGTGCGGGACGGCTGAAGGTGCTGGTGGCGACCGATCTGGCCTCGCGTGGGCTCGACGTGACGGGCGTCTCTCACATCGTTAATTATGACATCCCTGTGGATCCGACCGTCTACGTCCACCGCATCGGCCGCACCGCCCGCATGGGCAACAGCGGACACGCGCTCACGTTGGTGACACCAGAGCAAGGCCGCGAGCTGACCGACATTGAGAGGTTGATCAACCGGGAACTAAACCGGGTCGATGCGGCCGGTCTTGTGCAGTCGAATGTCGTGTCGGCCCGCGAATCCTCGGCTGTCGTCGAACCATCAGCGGCTGCGCCCGTCCGGCAGCGCGCAGCGCGGTGCGAAACGATAGTCACTGGGGCTGCAGGCAATCGCCCCCGTCGAACCCTCGGAGACCGATTCCCGCGTTCACGTCGGCGGCGCTGACGTCATTTTGTCTGCCAAGAGTATCAAACCACGGTTGAATGACGCGCTCTCCGCAGTGATCGGACTGCTATGGACAGCGGATGGCGCGCTCGGCAACTGGGAGGTCGAGGCCAGCCCCCGGGGCCAGCGATCGCGTTCTTCGAGTGAACTTCCCGGCAACTGATTCAGCCTAGCGATTGCCGCTCGGTGCGATCTCCGATAGGCGCGACAGCGAGTCCGACAGCCGGTCGAGGGCTGCGGGGTCGGGGAGCGTGACTGTTAGCTTTAGTTGACCGCGCTCATCCTGCTCCACGGATTCCGCGAGGCGCTGCCTGACGGCTGCGGCGCGGCGCTCCGCGTCGGGACTGGCATCATGCTGGGGCAGCAACTGGCCAACGAACGCGAACGCTGCGCTGAGTAGCTCACCGGCGGCAAGCGCAACCTGCTCGCGCCGGGCCAAGCGCTCGGATTCCGCGGTCTCCCGCGCCATTCCGCTCTCGTCGATTGGCGCGTCGGGTTTGGCGCCCAGAAGGACCTCGAGCCGGTTTTTAAGCTCGCTGACGCCGCTGGCGAGATCCAGCGTGTCGATGTCCGAATCAGTATCGAGGGCGGCCAGCGCGAGTTCGTGCTTGGCCGAGAGCGTTCCCAGGAGGTTCTCCTCAATCGTGCCCTCGGTGAGGAGGATATACACCTGAACGGGGTTCTTCTGTCCCATCCGATGCGCGCGAGCGATGCGCTGCTCAAGTACGGCTGGATTCCACGGCAGATCCACGTTGATAACGGTGTTGGCAGCCTGGAGGTTTAATCCGGTCGCGCCGGCGTTGGTCGTAACGAACACCCGGCAGGCCGGGTCTTTCTGAAAACGCTGGACGAGCGGTTGCCGCCGCTTCTGTGGGATGGAGCCGTCGAGGCGCACGTAGTCGGCGACGCGTTTCTTGATTAGCGGCTCGATTAGTCCCAACATTGTTGTCCATTCCGAGAACAGGAGAATCTTGCGATCCTCCTCCGCCAGCAGCGCACCGAGCAGGTCGTCGAGCGCGGTGAGCTTGCTCGAATACCCTGGTTTCTGCTTGTCCACCAGGAACGTGCTGTTGGCCGACATGCGGCACATGAGCAACGCCTTCCGCAGGCGGAGCAGATCCATCTCGTTGATGTAGGGCTTGTTGACGATGGAGCTCACAATTCGAAGATTCGCCCCGTGCAGTTCGGACTGCTCGTCGGTCGGCGCGATGCGCACGATCTCGGTCGACCGCGACGGCAGATCGCGCATCACCGACGCCCGCGTGCGTCGCAGCAGGATGGGCTTGAGCCGCCCGCGCAGCTCGATCAGGTTCTTATACCCGAGCACCTTGCCCTTCTCGTCCACGACGCGGTGGCGATTGAGGAAGCGAAACGCCGGCCCCAGCCGACGATCGTCGATGAACTCCACCACGGAGAACAGCTCATCGAGCCGGTTTTCCAGCGGCGTGCCAGAGAGCACGAGCGCGAAGCGCGAACGAAGACCTTTGATAACCCGGCTGGTTTTCGCCTCCCAGTTCTTGATTCGCTGCCCCTCGTCGAGAATGATCAGATCCCACGATGCCCGTTCGATGGGCAGGATGTCGCGTAGAACCTGTTCGTAGTTGCAGATCGTAAAGAAACAGCCGTTGTGATACTGGCCGGCGCGCTCTGCGGCGCTGCCCAGCACGAGTTGACAGTCTCGCGTGCAGAACCGCTGAATCTCGCTGCGCCACTGCGACTTCAATGAGGCGGGGCAAACGACCAATACGCGCTTGATGTCCGCTTCACGCCGCAATAGCTCGGCAACGCCGATGCCCTGGATCGTCTTACCCAACCCCATGTCATCGGCGAGGACGGCCCGGCCGGCGCCGACGGCAAAGGCAATCCCGTCCAACTGGTAAGGCAGTAGCTCCACCTTCAGGAGCGCGGTGCGCAACGGGTGCTTGCCGGGATCGCGGCGGATTTGCGTCACCGTGGATTCCATGTGGTCCTGGAACAGCCGCTGGTTGATGTACTCCTCCGCGTCGGGATAGACCGTGACGTCGTGACCGATCGACTCCAACTGGCCGATGCGCTTGACCAGGTCGTGGACATCCTGAACCGCACCGCGGCTGATGGGTCGGACAATCCTGGCGAGCGACGCCTCGAGCCGATCTGGGGCCAGGAGCCGCAGTTCGACGGCCTTTCCGTAATGAAGGTGTACGGCTACGTTATTCTGCAAATATGGTCGCCGCCGGGCTGCAGCCAAAAAACGCTGCTGGGCTCTTCGTTGAACCGTCAGGATGTGCTTGCAAACGCCCAGCGTGTTCTTGCGAAAGTCAGGACATGTACAGTACGAGTCGCCCGGCTCCCAGCCCCGCAATGCCACGCGGTACGTCTTTCCCGACTCGGCGTTCGTGACCAGGTAATCTGTCCAGAGCACCTTCGGCTCGGTCGACCGCACCGTCATCCGCTCGGTCCGCGACCGTTCCTCTCGCTCCGCGATCGCGCGGGCGATCAGCTCCTCCTCGCTGAGACTCTCGATCGGGACACGTTCCGGCGGCGGCGCGGCGAGCCCCAAGGCCATCTTCTCCTCGAGGATCAACGAGAATGCCGCCCCGACGTGCTCGCAGGCGCTGCGGCAGCGGGTGCAGTTCCAATGCAGACGCTGCCGGGCCAGGCTCATCGGCGTGATCGTCACCACCGCACCGCTGAGCCGCAGGCGGAACAGATCGTCGCCGAGGTACACCTGCTCGTCGATGTTGATCTCGCGCCCGCCGCCGGCGCGGATGAGCCGGGCGGCGTTCGGTCCGAGCAGCTTGCACGCCTGAGCAAAGGTCAGACGCGAAAGCCGGTCCTTCAGCGTGAGTTCGCGTTGCCCGTTCGTCCTTCGTTGTCCAGCCATCTCGATTTCCGTTTCTTCCCGTGGGGATGTCATCCGCGTGCTCGGCGCAAAATCGCCCGAAGCTGGTTTTGGTAGAAGTCCGGTGGCTGCCCTTCGGCTTTTCCAGCACGCTTCGCCTGTGCCGATTCCTTGAGCCAGCGCAGGACGAGCACCAGTTCCCAGACCACAACGTCCGCCGGTTCGATTGCCTCGCCACCAGCCTCTCGGTACGCGTCGACCAACCCCCGCACACCATGCTCGATTCCAAGCAGTCTCCGATTTCCGCGCGTCACGATCGCCAGATCGCAAGCCGGATCGCCGATCTTGGCATACTCCCAGTCCACCACGGCCAGCCGCTGAGACTCGAGATCCAGGAGCAGATTCTGCGGCAGCAAATCGCCATGCAGCAAGACCGCGGGCCGCTCGGCCGGCAGGTGCCCGTGTATCCAGGTGATCGCGGCGTCGGCGTGGGCGCTCTGTCCTGCGCAAGCCGAATCGATCCCAGCCAACTCCGCAAGCAAATGCGTGCGAGAGTCGATGTGGCTCGGCAGAAACGTGAAACACTCCGTCGGAGTGCCATGGATCGCTGCCGCGGCTCGTGCGATGGCGCTGATTGCCGCTCGGGACCGCCCATCGCCTTCCTTGAAGAGCTTCAGTGGCCACCCCATCAGCGCCGTCTCGATGAAGCCGCGTGCAACACCATCTGGATCTTCCGCGAAGCAGACAGACCGGGGCGCGTCGAAGTCGCACGGCAGCGCCTCCAGCACGCGCAACGTCCCGGCTTCCGCGCGCAAGCGGGCCATCGCAGTCGCACAGCCCGATGCGTCGGACGGGTCACAGCGCATCCTACGTAGCACGAGACCATCGGCGACCGACGCCAGCGGCTCGTCGGCCAGCGGCCGAAACACGAAGTTGTCATGATTCAGGCCGGCGTCAAGAAACCTGAGTCGCCCATCAATCCGCGTTGATGGCGGAAACGTGCCGGACCGCTGCAGGCAATCCAGGACCGCAGCCTTCAGAGCATGCCAATCTGTTCGCGGGCGCCGTCGCATCACCGTCTCCCGTGACGCCAGAGGCTAACACGGACGTTGCCTGTCAGCGACCCCGGCCGAAGTGGTGATGCCGGCCCCGCGCGCGGGACAGTCGCTCGAGGAAAAGGTACGCGCCGTGCCGGTGGGCCCCGGTTGTCGCGACAACCTGACCTGCCTTTTCGTGCGGATTGCTGTGCCTTCGATCGATCGCAGTGAGTTGGAAACGCGGTTTTCGAAGCGTGAGTAAGGGTCCTGGTCGAATTACAAAACCGCCGCTCTGCCAATTGAGCTACGGTGGCGATGTCTCAAGTATAGCTCTCGTCGATGGTTACGCAACACGCCCAGCTGCTCGGCCAAGCGAAACGAGAGGGAAAACAGCTCAGGACAAACCGCGCTTTCAGCCCGCGGAACAGGACGTCCGCGGACGCCTGAACCGCTGCTGTCCCGTCGGCGCGGCCACTTCAACGATCCGGCCGAGTATGGTGGCTCGGCCGGTGGCAGAGGTTGGCCAGGCGCACGGTTCGGTCGTACCGTTGACCCGTTGCCAGCTCGGTGCGTACGTCCCCACGCAGGGTTCCCCTCCCATGTACGGTCCACCCGATCGGCCCCGCCGAAGTGCCACACGTTGGCATTGTCTTGTGGGAACGAGGATCTGCGCGATCGTGCTAGAACCGACGCTCATGCGAAGCCAGTGTAAGCGGTGGCCACGCTCACCAAGTGCAGGTCGGAGCGCCTCAGCACATCGTGCGGATGGTTTGGGTCAGTGATCGCGGTCAGCGTCTGGTGGTCTTCCGGCGAAATGTCCTCGCGGAGGTATTCGCGAAGATAGTGCCGGAGATAGACGCGCTGCGACTCAGAAAACGGCGGAGAAAGCTCAAACAGAAAGGAATGCGCCGACACGCGGCTGAAACCCGCATCGGTTAGCAGCTGCGTCCAACCGAAGGGGTAGCATCCAGGTTTGACGCGGGCCGCGATGAACGCCGCTCTGAGGCGATATTCGATTCCCGGCCGACCTATGCCGATGTCCAGCGGCAGTAGTCTGCCCCTGTAGCAGTCTTCACACGCCGCAATGCGGCCGCCCGACTTGAGCACGCGCTTGCATTCGCCGGCAACCGCGACCATCTCTTCGCGGATGGACGGAGCCAGAAACATGTGACGGGCCCAGACGAGATCGAAATGTCCAGGTGGGAAGGGCAACTTCCGGAGGTCACCCTCCTGGTATCGCACGCACTCAGCCTCCGTCCGGCTGATCATTCTCATCCTTGCTTTTTGCAGGGCCTCGGGGTCGATATCGAGGGCAGTGACTGACCCACCCGGATGCAACGCCTCGGCGAAGAGCGCCACATGGTCGCCGCGTCCGCAGCCTGCATCCAGCACTCGACACGGTGGCCGGACGTTCAGCCAATCGATCATGTCCCGATTGAGCGGCTCCCAGAACGAAGATTCGATCTGATCCAAGCTTTCTTTGCCCAGCATATATCACCCGTCTGTCCGATTCTCCGGAGATCATCCTGCGTAGACTGAGCGCTCGACTTGAAGCACACGCGCGCCGTTGGTCACGCGCTGTTCGCCGGCGTCGACACGAGGCCGACCGCCGCAGCGCCGGAGTGAGCAGGGCTACTTGCGCGCTACATCCACAACCGCCGGCCCGTAGGGTTCCGAGCCTTCCACCACGCCGCTATGGACGGACTTGAACCCGGCGCGCAGCATGGCCTGGGCGATCTCGCCCTCGTCAAACATCGTGTACGCATCGGTGAGGCTAAAGGCCAGCATTCCGTTGATCAGCATGGCGGGCCGCGTACGCTCGTGCGTCAGGCCCTCGGCATGGCTGACGTAGACACCGCCGAGGTTAAGGGCACCGTGGATTTTGCGGATGACCAGGTCAAGGTTGTCGCGACTGAGCGTGTAACGGGTCCAGACCAGGTCGTAGCCGTCTCCGATGGGGTCGGTGGAGTAATCGCCGCCCATCGTCGTCACGCGGTCTTGCAGCTCGTATTCGCGGATGAATTGTTGCGCGACCTGCACGATGGCGGGGCGATCAAAGAGCACGCCGGTCATGGTAGGATGAGCGGCGACAATGGCGATGCCGATCAGTCCAGCACCGGCGCCCAAGTCCAGCATCCTTTTCATGCGAGGGAACTCGGGGAGTTGGCCTACCATCGCAGCCGCGCGTTGGGCGACGCCGGCGCGCTGGCAGTTGGCGTAGACCTCGGCTTCCTTCGCCGGGGGGACGGACTGGCGAGGACGGCCGGAGACGGTCGGACCATGCTTCACGAGTGCGTTCATGCTCTCGAGGGCTGGCTGCATCCATTCGGCGTCAGCCAGCAACGCATCGCCGAGGTAGGTGGGCTCGCCTTTGACCAGGAAGGTATCTGCCAAGGGGGTATTTGCGTATTTCCCGTTCTGCTTGTGTAGCAGGTCGTTCGCGGCGAGTGCGTCCAGGAAAACGCGCGTGCTCTCTGGGTGCGTTCCAAGCTCGCGCGCGAGTGGCTCGGCCGACATCGGCGCGCTCAAGTGTGAGAACGCTTCGAGCTCGATGGCGGTGAGCAGGAGCTTCGCCGGGATGGCCCCATTGAGAATCCGGGTCAGGGGGTCGAAGCTGAGACCGACTTGGGGAAGGTTCCTCATGACCGTGTCCTTCGGGCGCGAATCGCTTGTGCCCGTATCTTCTGTTCCTGTGGGCCGTCACGTCGTTGCCGAGTGGGACCATGGCAGCGCGCCGGCTTCAGAATCTGAGCCGACGCTGGCCAACCTTGGCTATGCCACCCGCACATTGATTTTCGCCGCGCTGGTTCCGAAGTCACGCGTGCCGCCGCCTCGCGCGACCGCGCGCAACAGTTCTCCCGCGTCAGCGGCTACCATGCCCGATAGAAGAGAGACTCGTCGGGGCGGCTCTGCGAAGACCTCCGGCGCGAGCGGCGTGGAGGGACCGAGCAAGACGACCTCGCGGCAATGCGCGGCCGCGCCGAGGAGCGCGTCAATCGTGCCGTTCATCAATGCAGTGGCGGTGATCAGCGCGACCGAGCACTCGGGCAGTAGGTCGGCAGCTCGATTCTCCGGCAGTAGATCGGGACTCAAGCGCGGGGCGCGTTCGAAGATGGACAGCCGGTGAACACGCTGGCGGATCGGCTCGACCAGAGGGCTGAAGCAGCCCACCATGCCGACGTGGTCATCGGGTCTTAGTTCGAGCACATCGAGCAGATCGCCGCCGATGGCCGCCGCGCCCCGCGGTCCGCCCCAATCGTCAGGCCGGTTGGCCAAGGCGTTGGCGGTGGCCAGGCCCAGGGCGGATCGGGCGGATGAAGCCAAGGTCGCCAACACATCTGTGGCCGCTGTCCCCGGTTGGGGCAGCCAATCTGAGACCCGCCGCGAGGGCTCACCGCAGACGTCGGGGCAGAGATTGGCTAGGCCCGTTCCACCATCGTCGAGCACGACGGCGCAAAACCGCGCGCCCGCGACGACTTGCCGGATTGTCCGCTCCTGCGCGCCGGGCGTGAGATGGCTGCGGAGCGTCTCGATCACCAAGCCCGCGCGATCGCGGGCAGAAGCACCCTGCTCGGGCTTGGCGTTCATGGTCGATGCTCCGTCGCGAGAGAACTGGAAGGCAGCAACTGTTACAGCGAGTTCAGCCTATCCAGAGAGTCGTCTGAGGGCAACATTCAGGCACCGCCTGAGACGCTTCCCCGGCGATACTGGCGCGGTACAGCGTGAGCGGCGGTTTCCCGTTGGCCGCCCGACAGACTACGATAGTGGTGACCGGCCAAGCGAGGCGTGTTACCGGTAAGTCTGCCATGAGCCAAACACCTGGACAGCGTGTGACGGACACGATCCTCGCCTCGATCGCCGACGGGGTCTTCACCGTCGATGATGACTGGCGGATCACGTCGTTCAACCGGGCGGCCGAGCAGATCACGGGAGTGTCACGGGAGGAGGCCATCGGGCGGAGGTGCTGCGACGTTTTCCGGGCGAGCATCTGTGAAAACGAGTGCGCTTTGAAGGAGACCCTCCGCAACGAGCGGCCGATCGTGAACAAGGCGATTTACATCCTCGATGCCAACGGCCAGCGCATTCCCATCAGCATCTCGGCAGCACCACTGAGAGACGCCGACGGCAAGACGATCGGAGGTGTGGAAACGTTTCGAGACCTCAGTCTCGTGGAGGAGCTGCGCAAGGAATTAGAGGGGAAATACACGTTCGCAGACATCGTCGGGCGTAGTCCGGCGATGCGGCAACTGTTCGACCTGCTCCCGCAGATTGCCGAGAGCAACAGCACCGTGCTGATCGAGGGCGCCAGCGGCACCGGGAAGGAGCTGGTCGCGCGCGCGATTCACGACCTTTCAGCGCGCCGCGACAAGCGCTTTGTCGCGATCAATTGCGGCGCCTTGCCGGACACGCTCTTGGAGTCAGAGCTGTTCGGCTACAAGGCGGGCGCGTTTACCGACGCGCGCCGCGACAAGCCCGGCCGGTTGGCGATCGCCGACGGCGGAACCATTCTGCTCGACGAAATCGGTGATGTCTCGCCGGCGATGCAGTCCCGATTGCTGCGTGTGCTCCAGGAGAGAGTGTTTGAGCCACTCGGATCCGTCGAACCGGTCGATGTGGACGTGCGGGTCATCGCGGCCACGAACAAG
>JBDRDH010000116.1:0-8234 GCA_043820985.1 Planctomycetota bacterium | reverse complement strand
GCCGTGCCACAGGCGGTAGTGAATATGCAACAGCGCGTTTTCGCTGTTATCAGCGACGTTCATTCTAATCTGGAAGCCCTGGAAGCAGTCCTGGCCGACATCAAACGTCGTGGGGTTAAGCAGATTATCTGCTTGGGCGATCTGATCGGCTATGGCCCGAATCCGCGCGAGTGCCTGGATCTGGTGCGCACGCATTGCCAGGTTTGCCTGATGGGCAACCATGATCACGCGGTCATGTTCGAACCGGCCAATTTCAATCTGCCCGCCGAGCGCGCCTGTTACTGGACCCGCCAGTTGTTGGAGCAGGAGCCCGATAAGAAACTGCTCGATGCCCGCTGGGAATTCCTCGGCTCGCTCCCAGTGCGCTACCAGGATGCGGATATTCTTTGTGTTCACGCCTCACCGCGGCGACCGATCAATGAATACATCTTTCCCGAGGACGTCTTCACCAATCCGCAGAAGGTCATTGCGAATTTTGAGCGCCTCGATCGACGACTGTGCTTTATCGGACACACCCACCAGCCGGGTGTCTTCCTGGACGATCCATATTTCGATCCCCCCAACGAACTGGCGGATGCTCCCTTCTACGAGATTGAGGACGAGCGGGCCATTATCAACGTCGGCAGCGTCGGCCAGCCACGCGACCGCGATCCCCGCGCCAGTTATATCCTGGTCACCCGCAAGGAAGACACACTCGGCGACAGCCCGGAAAGCCTGGTAGCGGCGGCCTTGAGTTGCAGCATCGAGCAGGTCGAGTTTGTGCGGCTCGATTATGACCTGGAAAAGACTGTCCAGAAAATCCTGGACGAACCGGCCCTGGACGACCTGCTCGGCACGCGCCTGTACGAGGGACGCTAAATCTCGACAGTTAACGGGGGACACGCGCGTAGGTCATCCTCACTCGACGTCGCGCAACTTTCCCTCCAAATTTGGCGCGGGGGTGAAATGCCATGTGCGGCCGACCTTGCGCTTTTCCAGCAAGCCTCTGTCCGTCAGGCTCATTAAGTCGGCACGCGCCGTTTCGTACACGACGTTATGGCTGGAACGATGAGACTCAACCGTATAGCGCTGTTGTGGGTGCCGGAGCGCATGGCTGATCAACGCCTGCTGCCGATGATTGAGTACGCTCATGCCGCGCAACTGCATCTCAAGCGTCTTCAATTCGCGTGTTTTTCGCGCGATGTATTCGTGCAGTTGCCGCACCGCTTCCTCTATCACATCGAGTTGGTGCAGAATGAAATAAGTCAGATCGTTCTCGTCGGTTTCCGTGTACAGGAAAGCGCGGGCGTAACGCGCCGGGGCGCGGACGAGGATGCGGGAAATCGAGATGTACTCAAACAGCCAGAAGCCCCTCCGAACCATGGCCCAGTAGAACACCGCGCGAGCTGTCCTGCCGTTCCCATCCACAAATGGATGATCGTAGGCCAGCCAGAAGTGGAGCATGATCGCACGTAGGGCCGGGTGGATGAAGTAGTCAGGCGTATCCTCGTTTGCGAAAGCGCACATCAGTTCCAGTCTCTCAGGCAGGTCATCGGCTGGTGGTGGATCGTGGAAGACTTCACCATAAGCATCGTCAACCACAACCCGCTCGTCGGCGTACCGTAGTCGCCCAGCCGCATTGGGATTGTCCAGCGCATCGCGCGTGATGAGTCGATGGATGTCGCACACCAAGTCCGGCGTCAGCGGTTGATCCTTGAGTTCCCTGATCCGTTGCATAGTCCGGTAGTTGTTCAGGATCATCCGCTCGTTACGGTCGCGGGGCTCCCGCCCGGAGCGGATCATGCCCTTGGCGATGAGCCGCGTGGTTGCGGCTCCCTCGAGTTGGCTAGAGGTAATCGCTTCCTCGATCAGCGAGCCAATGGCATACCTGTCTCGCGTACTGGAGTTGGTAATCTGTCCAGGTATGGCCATGAGTCCGCCGGCGCGCTGGTCGAGCAGATGAACGGCGGCAGCGATGGAGTCAGTCAACACAAAACGGAACGGTTCGCCCGTTTTGTCCCGCATAGGCAGCGACCGCGCTTGGCCCACACGCCGCAATTTCTGACATAGCCACCATGTTTCATGTGTGAGACCTTCCGGCGGCGTCTTGCGCCGTAGCTTGTCCCAATGGAGGTACTCGGTTGTCGGCGCGTCGCTCGCAGTCCGCATCATCTCCAAGAGGGCCTCTAGCCCCATCTGGGCTAGCAGATCGTGCAGGGTTGGTGCCTTCTGTGGCATCTTCACTGTCGCATCTCCTTGCCCAGTAGCAATTTGCCAACATCCATTGTTATACTAAATCTTTCAGAATTAGTATATAAAACGTCTTTCTCTATGCAAGTACTAAATCTGCATTAATTAGTATATCTTTAGCAGTAACGGTGACAGGGTTGGCCTCGATACTGTGGTTACTGAATAAATCTCTGCCATATTGGCAGCACGAGGCAACTCGGCACGCGTACGTAAACATCTGTATTTGATGTAGTTATACTGTGGCTGGGTCTGGAACGGCCCGTGCTTCATACTTTCGGAGCGGCTGTATGCCGCTGCTGGAAAGGACTGTTTCAGATGCAGATGGACAAATTGACTATCAAGGCTGCCGAGGCCGTACAGGCCGCGCAGCAAATGGCCCAGCAGCGGGGCAATCCCGAAGTTACCCCCTTGCACTTGCTCGCCGCGCTCGTCACATCCGAGGCGTCGGGCAACGGCGGCATCGTTACGCCCCTGCTGGAGAAGGCCGGCGCGCACCTCGGGCAGATTCGTTCCATGGCCGAGTCTGAACTCGCCCGCCTGCCACGGCAGTCTGGTGGATCGCTGAACGCGCACCGGTCATTCGTCGATGTCCTCAGCGCGGCAGAAAAGGAAGCCGGGCGCATGAAGGACCAGTACATCTCCACTGAGCACCTGCTGCTCGCGCTCAGCGATGTCGGCGGCGATGCCAAGGAGATCCTGCGGCTCATCGCCGCCGGCCATGACGACATTCTGGCGGCATTGAAAGAAGTCCGCGGCAGTGCCAGCGTGACCAGTCAGAACCCCGAGGACACCTACGAGCCACTCAAACGCTATGGCCGCGACCTGGTCGAGACAGCCCGGCAGGGTAAGCTCGACCCCGTCATCGGCCGCGACGAGGAAATCCGCCGCTGCATGCAAGTCCTGGCCCGCCGCACGAAGAACAACCCAGTGCTGATCGGCGAGGCCGGCGTCGGCAAGACCGCCATCGTCGAGGGGCTGGCACAACGCATTCTGGCGGGCGACGTCCCGCAGGCGCTCAAGGACAAGCGCGTCGTCGCCCTTGACATGGGCGCTCTCATCGCCGGTGCCAAGTACCGCGGCGAGTTTGAGGAACGCCTCAAGGCCGTCGTGCGGGCGGTTACCGAGTCGGCCGGTCAGGTCATCCTCTTCATCGACGAAATGCACACCGTTGTTGGCGCCGGCCGCGCCGAAGGGTCGGTCGATGCCAGTAACCTGCTCAAGCCCGCGCTGGCCCGCGGCGAGCTGCGCTGTATCGGCGCCACCACGCTTGAGGAATACCGCCAGCACGTCGAGAAGGACAAAGCCCTCGAACGCCGCTTTCAGCCCATCTTCGTCGGCGAGCCCTCCGTCGAGGACACGATCGCCATCCTGCGCGGGCTCAAGCCGCGCTACGACGCACATCACGGCGTGCGCGTCCAGGACGCCGCCCTGGTCGCGGCGGCGACGCTCTCGCACCGTTACATCACCGACCGTCACCTGCCCGACAAGGCCATCGACCTGATCGATGAGGCCGCCAGCCGGTTGCGCATCGAGAACGATTCGTTACCCGCCGAGCTCGACGAGCTGCGCCGCCGGATCATGCAGCTCGAGATCGAGCGCGAGGCCCTCAAGAAGGAGAAAGACGACGCCAGCCGCAAGCAGTTGGAGTCCGTCCAGAAACAACTCGCCGACCTGAAGGAGCGCGACCAGGCCCTCACCGCCCAGTGGGAGAACGAGAAGAACGCCATCGAGGCCATCAAGGCCCTCAAGGTCGAGCTCGACGCCAAACAGACCGCGCTCGACGACGCCCAACGCCGCGGCGATCTCGAATCCGCCGCCCGTATTCGCTACGGCGAAATCCCCGAGTTGGAGAGTCAGCTCAAGGACCGCGAGCGCAAGTTCACCGAACTGCATGAGTCAGGCGGCGGCATGCTCCGCGAGGAGGTTACCGCCGAGGAGATCGCCGAAGTCGTCAGCAAATGGACCGGCGTGCCGGTGGCGCGCATGCTCGAAGGCGAGCGCGAGAAGCTGATGAAGATGGAAGAGCGGCTGCACGACCGCGTGATCGGGCAGGATGAGGCCATCCGGGCCGTGTCAGACGCCGTCCGCCGCTCGCGGGCCGGCCTGGGCGATCCGCAGCGGCCGATCGGCTCGTTCCTCTTCCTCGGTCCGACCGGCGTCGGCAAGACCGAGCTGTGCAAGGCGTTGGCGCAGTTCCTGTTCGACGACGAGCAGGCCTACGTGCGCATCGACATGAGCGAGTTCATGGAGCAGCACAGCGTGGCCCGCTTGATCGGCGCCCCGCCGGGGTATGTCGGGTACGAGGAGGGTGGCCGACTGACCGAGGCGGTTCATCGCCGACCGTACAGCGTGATTTTGCTGGACGAGATCGAGAAGGCGCACCGCGACGTGTTCAACGTGCTCTTGCAGGTGCTCGACGACGGCCGGCTGACCGACGGCCACGGCCGCACGGTAAATTTCAATAACACCATCGTCGTCATGACCAGCAATATCGGCAGCGAGTACATCGCCAATGTCGCCGCCGACCCCCAATCAGAACCGCGAGCGTCAGCGACCGGCCAGCGATCAGAACCGTCCCGACACAAGTCGGGATCAGCGACCGGCCATCAATCCGAGCCGCGAGCGTCAGCGACCGGACCATCCGAGTTCGAAGCGCAAGCGAGGGAGAATGTAGCGGCCGACGTCTCGTTGGCCGGGAACGATGTAGCAGCCGGGCTCCGTACCGGCCGTAGCGGGGAGGGCGAGGCTCCTGCCGAGCCGTTGGAAGTCTTCGACCCCGCCGACATCGAAATCGAAATGAAGGTCCGCGAGGAATTGAAACGCCACTTCCGCCCCGAGTTCCTCAACCGCATCGACGAGACGGTGGTCTTCCACCGCCTGACGCGCGAGAACCTCCGCGGCATCGTAGACCTGCAGGTCAAGCTGCTCCAACAGCGCCTGGCCGGCGGCACCGGCTTCCAGCCGACCGGCATGACCCTGACCATGACCGACGCCGCCAAGGACCACCTGGCCGCTGGCGGCTACGACCCGATCTACGGCGCCCGCCCGCTCAAGCGCCTGATCCAGCAGATGATCGAAAACCCCCTCGCCAAACGCATCCTCACCGGCGACTTCGCCCCGGGGGATTCAATCGAAGTCGACGCGAGTGGGGAGGTGTTTACGTTTGAGAAGAAGGCAACAGCCAAGTGAGCAAGCTGTAAGCCATAAGCTGGAAGCCGGAAGCTTTGGCTACTATTCAATTGTTGGATTTCGCGTTTCTCAAGCGATACGTGCGCCAGGCTAGCAGGGCGACGATCAGGAGCAGCCACCAAACCAGACCGCCGATGATAACGCTCAGGAAGCCAGCCAAGGTGTCAGCCAGGAAGAGCAGGCCCTTATTCCAGGCGTTGCCGACGGCTTTCAGGAAGTAGGCGATCACGCCGGCGTCTTCGACCGGTGCAGGTGCATCGGCGGGGCGGATGATGACCAGCACGGTCGCCAGCGAAACCAGTCGGTCCAGGCGTTCGCGTTGGGCGGTGAGGGTTTCGATTGTCTGCCGGACCTGGCCGAGCGCGGTGCGCAGCTCCAGAATCTCCTTGAGTGGCGCATCCTGGCGTTTTTCGACCAGTTCGAGAAGCTCGGTCTCGACGCGCTGCTCGTTGCGCAGGCGGGCTTCGATGTCCACGACCTGCGTGGTGACGTCTTCGCCGGCGGTCTGCTCGGAACGGACTTCGCCGAGCTGCCGCAGCTCGTTGAGCACCTCGGGTAATCGGGTGGCAACAACGCGCAGTGTCAGGTTGGCTTCCGTGCGATTGCCCGAGCCGGTTACGCCCGAGTCCTGTACGTATTCGCCTTGTGCCGTGCTGATCAGGTGCGAGGCTTTGAGGAACGCGGCCCGGACGTCCGGCGTGAGCAGTTCGATCGTAGCCTTGCGGATGACGTGCCGATCGAGCGTGCTTGAAGCAGCCTCGCCCGCGCCGAAGGCACAGTACAGTTTCACGTCAGCCTCGTAGGGCGCTGGTGTGCTGACACCACCGCCACCCCGTGCCCCCCTCCCTCCCCGTCCCTTGTCCAGCATCTGGTAACTGGAGCTGAGTCCGGAGTAGCCGGGGATATCGTAATGGTTCTGCGGGAACCACTCTTCTGTGTCATTGGCATAGATGAGTAATCCCTGGCCGATACCGCGGAAGTTGGACAGCGAAACCGCACGTTTTTCCTTCATCGAGACACCGACCGCGATGAAGATCATCGCGGCGGCGACGGTGGGGACGACCCAGGACGGGATACGCCGGTGGAAGATTCGCCGGATACCGGTCCGGTCCGACCGGGCTTGAGTGGCGGCGAGCGCGCGACGCCACAGGTTGGGCGTTGGACCCTGCCAGGTGGTCAGGTTGGTAAGTTGCTGTTCGATGTCCGGGGCGAGTTCATCGGTCATGGTTGCGCCTCCGTGGCCAGGCTGGCGCGCAGGTCGTTGAGGGCGGCGTGCAGCCGGGATTTAAGCGTGCCGACGGGCACTTCGAGGATTTCGGCGGCCTGGGCGTGAGTCATGCCAGTGTGATAACAGAGCAAAACGACCAACCGCCGATCTGGCTCCAGTCGCGCGATGGCACTTTGTAGGGTGTGGTTCCGGTCCGCCGCGTGGGACGCCCGTTCCGGCGGATTGTCGTTATCCGCCTGGTCTTTGACAGCGTCGCCAACGTCCGGCTCGCTCCGTGTGGTTTGAAGCGTGCGGCATTGATTGACCGCGATGCGATAGAGCCAGATTTTGAAACTGCTGCGACCCATAAACTGGTTCCCAAAGCGAATCACGCGAAGCCACGTTTCCTGAACGGCGTCGCAGGCCAGCTCGCGCCGGCCGCCGAGCAGCCCGGATGTCAGCCCGAGCAAGGCTTGCTCGTATCGCCGGGCCAGTTCGGCCAGCGCGGCGTTCTTGCCCGCTTGGAACTCACCCAGAAGTTGCTCGTCCGTCTTGTCCGCCTTCATATTTGGCCTCTGTTGTGTATTAGACCGCGGACAGGGCGATTTAGTTCATGGGAAATGGGAAGAAATCTGTCGGCTATCGGTCGTCCCTGGCGGGACTCGGGGGCGGTCCCCGGTATTCGACAGTCCCGCCAGGGACGGCTGAACGTAGCCCGGCACAGGGTGCCGGGATGCGGACGCGTCCCCCCGTCAATCCCGAGTCCCGCCAGGGACGACTGATCGTAGCCCGGCACAGGGTGCCGGGATGCGGACGCAGACACGTCCTCCATCGATCCTGAGTCCCGGCAGGGACGGCTGAGATTCAGCCGAACACATGGCGTTCGTCAAACTCGATCGCGTTCCGTTCCAGGAATGCCCGGTATTCGTCCTCGAACGAGTGCATGCGATGGTGGGCGGCCTGATTTTCGATATACCGTACCGTGTCGGCGAGTTGGGCGACGCCGATGCTGAATGCGCCGTAGCCCTCCTGCCAGGCGAATTCTCGCAACATCGGAAACGACTCGCGTAGCCATTTCGACGAGCCGGCCTTCACGAGCTGCACCGCCTTGGCGATCGGCAGCGTGGCGGGGAGTGACATCAACACGTGTACGTGATCCGCCGTCCCGCCGACGGCGCGGGCGGTGAACTCATTGGCTCGTGCGATGCCGCCGATGTAAGGCCAGAGCTGCGGCTGAACGTCGGCGGGGATGAGTTGTCGCCGGCCCTTGGTGCTGAAGACGCAGTGGTACAGGCAGGAGGTATATGAATGGGCCATCGGGAATCCCGGTTTTCAGTCGTCCCTGACGGGACTCAGATTCGTTTAGATGACCATGTTACCCCAGCATTTCATGCTGGGCTACGATCAGTCGTCCCTGACGGGACTTCGATTTTGAGAGGTCGGCATTGATGCCCAGCCGGGTGCCATGCAACGCCGTCAACCAAGTTCGAGTTCATAGTATGGCTCCACAGCTTGAATCAGGGCTTTTTCGCGTTGCGTAGGGGTGCGCAAATTCGGTGGTCGTGGAGGTGGGTCTTTCTTCTTGTGGGGCCAATCACGGTTCCGTTTG
>JBDRDH010000115.1:0-16139 GCA_043820985.1 Planctomycetota bacterium | reverse complement strand
ACGGCCGCCACTGAGGGCGGCCGCTACGTTTGGGGCCGGTCAGGTAATTTTTCCGACCATGCGGGGGATGAGGCGTTTTTTCTCCTGGAAGACCCACTTATAGTAGTCAGCACGTTTGAGTTGAGAGCCGGCCTGCTCATCGACGATGACAGTTACCTCACGGTGCATTTGCAGGGCACTGGCGGAGACCTGGGCAGTTATGGGGCCTTCGATGGCCTGGGCGACGATGGCGGCCTTATTGGCGCCGCTAGCCAGCAGCAGGATTCTTTCGGCTTCCAGGATAGTGCCGACACCCATGGTGATGGCGAAACGCGGGACCTCCTCGGGGTCGTCAAAGAAACGAGAGTTATCTTCAATGGTCTGGCGGGTAAGGGTTTTCAGGCGTGTGCGTGAGCCGAGGGAGGAACCGGGCTCGTTGAAGGCGATATGCCCATCGGCGCCGATGCCGAGGATCTGGAGGTCGATGCCGCCAGCCCGCTTGATTTCCTGCTCGTACCACTCGCAGAACTCCTCGACCTCCTCGGCATGGCCATAAGGTACGTGGATATTGCAGGCGTCGATATTGACATGGTTGAAGAGGTGCTGGTCCATGAAGTAGCGATAACTCTGGGAATGTGATGGCGAGAGATCCAGGTATTCATCGAGGTTGAAGCTGATGACTTTTGAGAAATCCAGGACTTCCTCTTTATGCCGGCGGACCAATTCCTGGTACAGCCCGGTCGGGGTCGAGCCGGTCGCCAGGCCCAGCACACTGCTGGGTTTGCGCAGTAATTGTCTCTCGATCATATCGGCCGCGAGTCGACTCATCTGGTCGGTGGTCTCGGTGATGATGATTTCCATGTTAGTCAGCTCCTGGCACTTTCCGGACGGCCCTCGGCCCACAAGGGATAGCAATACAATTTAAGTCGGATTACGGAACAAATCAAGCATGAGTTATTGAACCGGTCGATTAAGTCTAGTATTGTAGTATATGTTGTAGAATCAATAGATTCGGAATGGGCGAAAATGACGGTTTCCCAAGTCAGACCCAGCGATTGGTCAGTCCTGCAGGTCATTCGGCGACTGGGGGCCACACCCCAGTACCGGCTGGCGGAGCACATGGGGCGCCGGCGGTCGACGCTCAACGGAGCGGTCCAGCGGCTGGTGGCCTCGGGTTGGCTGAAACGTGTGGGGCAGGAAGGCGGTGGGCGCGGGCGCCCCGCCATTCTATTGGCGGTCGATCAGTCAGTGGGGTGTTTTGTCGGCATAGACATCGCCGCCGACGAACTGCACTGCGCGGTAGTGGCGGCGGACGGAACGTTACGCGAGCATGTGTCGTCTCGGCTGGCGAAAGATTGTTCACCAGTGGCCGTGTTGGATCAGATTGATCTGAATCTGCGGGGGGCTCTTTCGCGCGTGGGCTTCACCGTCAAAGGCATACTAGGGATTTGGGCCGGGGTCAACGGCGCGGTAGACGAGCGTGGCGTGGTGGTTACCTGCGCCTCGTTGGGCTGGCATAACGAGCCTTTCGGCAACAAGTTGAAGGATCGTTACGGTTGCGAAGTTTTGGTTCAGGGGGGCTCGACCGCGATGAATGCCGCGGCGGAAGCATTGATGGGCGCCGGCCGGGACGCTGAAAGTCTGGTCTATTACCACGCCGGCCGCGGTATTAGTGCCCGGTTCGTACGGCATGGTAATCCGCTATCGGGGGCTACCCAGCGGGCTGGTGAGTTAGGGCACGTAGTGGTGGCACCGGGCCACACCAAGTGCGCGTGCGGAAACAGCGGCTGCCTGGAGGCGGTGGCTTCGGGACCGGCGATTGCTTGCGCGATCCGGAAACTGCCCCGCCGGGCTTTACCGGATCCGGTGCGCAAGCAGTTGCATTCCGCGGAAGATCAGGCGGCCGCGAAGCTGGTGCAGACGGCCTTCAAGCACATGCCGCGCGGGAAGCAGAATCCGCTGCGGATGCTCCTGGAACAAACCACGAATTATCTGGCGATGGGGGCGGCGATGGCGGTAGCGGCCTATGACCCGGCGGTGCTGGTACTGGGTGGCTACCTGTTTGAAGACAATGCGGGTCTGCGGCGTGATGTCCAACAAGCTTTACGAAGAGGCGTACTGGACTGGGACAAGCGCGACATGAGAGTGGTTCGAGGGGAAGTGATGACACAGGATCGAGCCGTGGGGGGCGCGGCCGAAGTGTGTCAACGTTTCTGGGCGAATCCGCGTAGCGCGCTGGCAACCTGAGCGAGAAAGCTCATAAGGTGTTGGTAAACGCGAACGGAGTTGCGTGCGAGGATATTCATGAAACTAGTTATCTTCGAGGACAATCGGTTCGACAACTTTTTGCCGTTAACCTGGCTGCGCGGGGTATTTGAGCTCAAGTGCGGGGCCACGACGCTGGCTGATAAGATCGTGCGACTGGTCGGGCAGCCGGTCGATGGTTTGCTGGTGCGCGATTATCTCACATCCACGCTGTCGCGGCGCTGGGAAGGAGTGGCGATCAACGATCTGTCGGGCTGCGCCGGTGAGGCAGTACTGTTTGTCAACGCGCGCATTTGTGGCTCACAGTGGCAGATTCCCGCGCGGCCGGGCGCCCAGTGGCAAGGTGAGCAACTGGCCGCCTGGCGGACGACGGCGGATGTCAGCGGTATTTGTGACTACGCCGGCCTGGCGGACGCGGCGCGGCAAGCCGAGAAGAGCGCGTTCACCGGCAAGTGGTTTGAGTATATCTGGGACGTGATGCTGTCGAATCCGGAAGAACTGGTCACGGACTTTGATCTGGCCGGCAAGCGTGGCATCGAGGGCGAATTTCACGAGAGCGCGGTTGTCCATGGTCCCCAGGATCGTCTGTATATCGCGCCCGGCGCCGAGATCCATCCGTTCGTATGCATCGATACGCGCGCGGGTCCGGTGACCATCGAAGCCGATTGCGAGGTGCATCCCTACACCCGGATTGAAGGACCCTGTTACGTGGGTCCACGGAGTATGCTGCTGAGGGCCAATCTCCGCGAGGGTTGCAGCATTGGTCCGATGTGCCGGGTGGGCGGCGAGATCGAGGAAAGCATCATCCACGGGTATTCCAACAAGTACCATGACGGTTTCCTAGGGCACGCCTACGTCGGCGAGTGGGTCAATCTGGGAGCCCTGACCACCAACAGCGACTTGAAGAACGATTACGGTGGCGTCAGCGTGATGATGAACGGCAAAATGCTGGACACGGGCTCGACCAAGGTCGGCAGCTTCATCGGCGATCATGTCAAAACCAGCATCGGGACCCTGCTGAATACCGGCTCGGTGGTGGGCACCATGGCGATTCTGCTGGCAAACGGCGCCCCGCTGCCCAAGTACATTCCACCCTTCACCTGGTTCCTGAACAGCATGATTGGCAAGGGCTTCGGGCTCACGCCATTGATCAAGACCACGCGCATCGCAATGTCGCGGCGCAAGGTGGATATGACCGCCGAGGATGAGCAGCTTTTACGGCATGTATACACACTGACGGCGGAAGATCGTGGGATCCAGATTCGCCGGGCACGTAAGGCGATGGCGACGCGCTGATGGATTGCCAAGAGAGTTATGTGATGCGGATATTCATCCAAGAGTTCAAGATAAGGCCGGGAAAGAAGTAATGACCCTGAGCAATACGAAAATGAAGAATGAGCGTAAAGAGGATACAGCGCCGCGGGCGGCGGGTCTGGACGCCATTTTCCGACCGACCTCGATCGCGGTGCTGGGAGTGACGAACAGCCCCGGGACGGTGCCACACGATATATTCGTCAACCTGCTGGATACACGGTTTAATGGCGTGGTTTACCCGGTGGCGCCGCGGAAGAAACACATCGCCGGCGTGCGGGCGTACAACTATGTATTAGACATTCCGGATCCGGTCGATCTGGCGATACTGGTATTCCCCGGCGCCGTGTGTGAGATGGCGTTGAAGCAATGTGTGGAGAAGGGCGTTAAAGCCGCCATCATCATTTCCGCAGGTTTTCGCGAGGTTGGTCCGGCCGGCGTGGCGCGGGAAGAGCGTATAAAAGCCATCGCGCGGAGCGGTCACATGCGCATTATCGGCCCGAACTGTCTGGGTGTCATCAACACCGAGCCGAACGTGAAGCTCAACGCCAGCTTCGCGCGGGCGATGCCGGCGGTGGGCAAGATTGGATTTTTGTCACAAAGCGGCGCGCTGTGCACGGCGGTGCTGGATTACGCCGCCGGCAAGAATATCGGCTTTTCCAAGTTTGTGAGCCTGGGCAATAAGGCTGACGTGGGTGAAGTGGATCTGCTGCACTACCTGGCGGCTGATCCCGAGACGTCCGTCATACTGATGTACCTGGAGGAAATCAGTCGCGGACGCGAGTTGATGAAGGCGGCGCGAGAGATCACCTGCAATCGCAAGCAACCCAAGCCGATTCTGGCCATCAAGGGCGGGCGGACGGCGGCCGGCGCGGCAGCTGCTTTGTCGCATACCGGGGCACTGGCAGCCAGCGCTGAAGTATGCGACGGCGTTTTCGAGCAATCCGGCATCATCCGCTGCGCCTCGATCGAGGAAATGTTCAACACGGCACAGCTACTGGCCTATCAACCCCTGCCGCGCGGTGGGCGGATCGCGATCGTGACCAACGCCGGCGGCCCGGGTGTCATGGCTACCGACGCGGCGGTCGGTCATGGACTCGAACTGGCCAAATTCTCGGACAAGACCACCGCCAAGCTGAAGAAAGCCCTGCCCGCCGCGGCGAATATGAAGAATCCCATCGACGTGATCGGCGACGCGCGCGAGGACCGTTACGCCGCGGCCCTGGACGCGGTATTCAACGATGATAGCGTCGATCAGATCCTGGTGATTCTGACGCCCCAGTCGATGACCAATATCAACACAATCGCGCGGACAGTCTGTGAGATCAAGTCCAAGTACGCGGATTCGGACAAGTCGTTGCTGTGCTCATTCATGGGAGGAAAGGACGTCGCCGCGGGCGTCAACATCCTGCAAGAACACGGGATTCCACACTACATTCTGCCGGAGTGGGCGGCGGACGCCATGTGGCATGCGGCGTGGTATCGGCACTGGCTCGAACGCGAGGTCTCCGACATTGAGACATTCACCGTGCAACGCGAGCGGGCCGCCGCGATCCTCGATCAGGCTCCGGATGGCTACCTGCTGGAGTCGCAGGCGCTCGAGGTGCTCGAAGCCTATGGTTTCCCGGTGGTACCGGCGGCCCTGACCACTTCGGCTGATGAGGCCGTGGCGGCAGCCGAACGCATCGGTTATCCGGTAGTGCTGCGCGTGGTCTCGCCCAAGATCCTGCACAAGTTTGAGATGAAAGGGGTGATCCTCGATCTGAAGAACGCTGATGAGGTTCGCAGCGCATATGAAGGCATGTATGACAACTTGCTCAAACACGTCCAGCCGGAGGATATTAAGGGGATCCTGGTTCGCCGGATGATTCCAGCGGGTAAGGAAGTCATCCTGGGGATAAATCGGGACCCGGTATTTGGGCACATGTTGATGTTTGGGCTGGGTGGCATTTATGTCGAGGCGTTCAAGGACGTGACATTCCGCATTGTGCCAATTCGCACGGCGGCGGCGGGGAAGATGGTCCGCGAGTTGCGGACGTCGGCGGTGCTGGAAGGCTTACGTGGTGAACCGCCATGTGATCTGGCGGCGATCGAGGAAGCGCTCAAGCGTTTGTCGCAACTGGCCAATGATTTTCCGCGCATCGCGGAGTTGGATATCAACCCCTTGATCGTGCATCCGACTGGCAATGGTTGCCATGTCGCGGATATTCGTATTCGTCTGGAAGGAACCGGATTACAAGAGGATTGAGCGATTCGGCACCCACAAACCGGTGCTGGCGGAGGATAAGCATGGCAGACCGAGAGATAGTGGAACGGGTAGTCAAGGTGACCGCGCGCGTGCTGGGTCTCGATCCGAGTGAGATCGACCCGGGAGCAAACTTCATTTTCGATCTGGGCGCCGAATCCAGTCAAAGCGTCGAGTTGGTGATGGGATTCGAAGCGGAATTCGACATAGACATGGACCAGGAGCAGGCCCTGGCGGTACAAACCGTAAGCGAGGCCGCGGATTTCGTTGCTCAGCATCTTAAATAAAAGAAGTTGATTGGCCTTTCATCCCGAGCAATAAGAGGCGAATTATTTCTCTGGCTGGGGATGCAGGCACAAGCGGTAACGCCAGAAGACACGATTAACATAACTGCCGGCCCACTGTTGGTAAAACGCGATCGGACCAACCCAGGGGATCACGGCAGTGGGGTGGCCGGCGGCGCGCATGTCGTTAAGGCAGTGCCAGAGCAGGACCCGTCCCAGACCGTGCCCCCGTTCGGCGGGATCCGTGCCCATGGGACCGAAGAAGCCCCATTCGCGATTCTGAGAGGAATGGGCACTGAAGGCGATGATCCGTCCGTCACGCAATGCCAGATGCAGACCCGGCGGATCGTTGTGCATGGCCAGGCTGACTTCGAAGCGCCAATCCGCGCCGAAGTGCCGGGCAAAAAAGTCATCGAGCAGCACCTCGTCATTGCCAGTGGCACGCCGCACCTCGATGCCCACCGCCGCCAGACGCTGCTGTTCAGCGGAGGTGTCAAAGTGTTGCGACAGAGCAGTGATCAGGTTGACGCAGTCGCTAAAACGCTCGAAGCCACGGCGTTCGAGGAAACAAAGAGCCGCGGTGTTGCGCGGATCGAGTCCGGGAGAAAAATAGTTGCCAGGGATCGCGAGGACCTCGACCTCGGTAGTACTGGCCGGCCATTGGGCGCGCGCAGGCTCCAGCAGGCGCGCGGCGATGCCGCGACGGCGATGGGCGGCGGTGACGGCAAACAAGCCAACCCAGGCCTTGCCCGCGGCCGGTCGCGCGACGCTTTGCATAAATCCGAGAATCCGGTTGTCCTGCTCGGCAACGTAAACCTGCCAGTCGAATTCATCGGGTCGGCGTTTTTCGAGCAGCTTTTCGGCCAGAAGTGCAGGCTTGAAAGTATCAAAAAGGAGCGCTTCCCGCGCTAGGATGAATAGCGGCAGCAGGTCGTCCGGGTGCATGTTTCTGATGGTGAGCTGATTCATGCCACCATCATCGTGTTTTTTTGTCGGAGAGCCAAGCCTCCGAGTTGTACAGTTTGTCAGATAGTTGGTCATTACCAGGAGCGTCGCTAGAATGCCGCCCATGTCCGCTACAAGTTTTACAGATGTAACCGTTTCGATCGTCCTCCCGCGCGGCAATCAACTGCCGTACGACGAAGAGGGCTTCCAGGCCAGCCTGCGCGCGGCGCTCTTGCAGGACCATCAGCCAGCGGAAGTGCTGGTGGTCGATGGACGTGGTCCCGAAGCCCCGGTGGATTTCATTCCGCCGGACGTGGATGTGGCGGTGGTTCAGCACCTACCGGGCCACTATGCCAACCGGGCGGCGATGTGTAGCGCGGCCCTGGCGGCCGCCACGGGTGATTTTTTGCTGCTGGTGCTGAGCGACCAGGCGCAGGTCCGGCTGAAGCGCTCCGCGGTCGGGACGCTGGTGATGGCGGCGACGCGGCGAAGGTGGGCGTCCGCAGGCACGTCTTCCGCCCGTGATGCCAACCAGCCAGTCGGGCTGGTTTACGCCGACTATGAACGGATCGAGCCTGACGGGCAGTGTGTCGAGGTGCACCTGCTGGATTGGCACGCCGGCCGATTGCGCGACACGTTCGATATTGGCAATGTCCTGCTGTTCGAGACGGCGGCGCTGCGCAATATCGGGGGCTTCGATGTGCAGTACAACGCCGCTGATTTGTACGACGCGCGGTTGCGCCTGAGCGAGTCATACGATTTGCTACACGTGGCAAACCGTTATGCCGGTGGGCTGTATACCGTCGAGGCGGCGAGTGCAGGCCACAACGTATTCGCCTACCTGTTGGCGGACAAGCAGACGCGACTCGAACTGGAGCAAGCGTGCAGCGCGCATCTCAGGCGGATCGGTGCATACCTGGCGCCCGGCGAGCACGTGCGGCGAGTTGAATACAGCGCCCAGGAAGAGGCGTGTTTCAAGGATTGCATTGCCAGCATCGTAACGCCGGTGAACCAGCGACCGGAGTTTATCGGGCGGGCGATCGAGAGCGTCCAGGCGCAGACGGTACCCCAGGTCGAGATGATCGTGGTAGTCAACGGCGGCAAAGCGGATCCGACGGTTGACGAGGCGCGGCGGTATATGGCGGGCGGCGATCGTTACGATGCCAACAAGCCGCCAGTGCGTCTGATCGTGGTGGATGTGAACAATCTGGGTTTGTGCTTTAACGCGGCCCTGGCCGCAGCGCGGGGCAAATATTACGTGCAGCTTGATTCCGACGATCGGTTGAAGCCGGACGCGGTGGAGAAACTGCTGGCCGTGTTTGAATCCGATCCGACGGTTGGGATGGTGGTGGGTTCGTATGAGGTCTGGACACTACAGGACACTGGTGAGCTGGTCCGTAACGAGGAGATTCCGGTCGTCACGCACGATGAATGGACAGCGGATAACGGGCGGAACAATCTGCTCCGAATCAATGGAGCCGGCGCGCCGCGGGCGGCGCACGTCAAGGTCATCGCCGACGTGGGCTGGTTCGGGGTGAATGACACGGCGCAGTGCCGCAACTATGGCGAGGATTACGACCTGGTATTGCGGATCAGCGAGCGGTACACGATCGGGCGCGTGTGGGATCCGATCTATGAAGTAATACGTCATTCCGGCGGAACCGACCACGCGATTGACCAGGCAACCATCGACCGCAATGACAACGCCAAGGATCACATGCGGGTGGAGGCACTGATGCGCCGGCTACAACTGAACCGTCTGAACGCCGGAGAATAAACGGTCATGGGATCGCGCGCATGAACTCAATGAATACTTTACTGATCGGTGTGGATGGGGGTGCCACGGAGGTGAAGGCGCACGCGGTCGAATGCGATGACCTGGCGCGACCAACCACTTTTGAGCTGCGCGCGGAGTCGGCGGCGCGGGTATATCCTTCCGTTGAGGCTTTTACGCCGACGCCGATCAATGAACAGTTAGCACAGTGGAATAACGACAATATTGAGCTATCGCCGGCGGAAGCCGCGCAGGGACGCTTGTGGGTAACAGCGGCGGCCGAGACGATCGGGGCGGTCGCGCGGGCGTGCAAGATGCGGCGCGTGCTGGTTGGCATGGGCATGCCGGGGCTGAAGACGCCGGATGGACGCGGGATTTGTGTGATTAACAACGGACCCCGGATTCCCTGTTTTCTTGAGATGTTGGAGCAGGCACTCGACGATTCTGGAGTGGAACTGATCTCGCCGGTGGCCGCGCTGGGTAGTGATGCTGACTATTGCGGACTGGGCGAGCAGTATGCGGTGGCCGGATTGTTCCGGGATGTTAACAGTGCGTATTACGCCGGCTGTGGAACGGGTATCGCCGACGCGCTGAAATTGCGGGGTGATTTGGTAGCCTTTGATGATGCCAAGTCGTGGATTCAGAAAAGCTGGCAGATGCGCTGTGCGTTGGGGCCGACATTTGAGAAGCTGGTGTCGGCAAGCTCGTTGAATCGCGTATATGACGCATTCTGGACCGGGGCGGATGACGATGTTTTTCCGGAGGTCGCCGCGGCGCGGGGCTGCTCCATAGCCCGGGCGTGGCTGGACACGGCGGCGCTGGTGTTGGCAGAGTTGATCTTTGAGCGCCTATGGACGATCAAGAACGGGCGCGCCGAGAACGTTCAGCGCGCGGATGCATATCTAAAGCTTGAACGGCAACACCCCTACCGCGGGCTCTTGCTGGAGCGGGTAGTCATCGGACAACGGCTGGGGGAGATTTATGGCGATCCACGTTACGGCGCGGTTTTCAGCGAGCGGCTCGATCATCATCTGGCGGCTTTCATTCACGACTCGGACGATACCGAGATGATCGCCGCTTATACGGTGAGTGGGCAGACCCGACTTAAGCCGGGATTTGTGCGAGCCTCGAAGCTGCGCGCGGCACCGGCATTGGGGGCGGCCGTGGCGGCCGTACGGGCGCTGAGCGGTTGATCAGGGGCGTTTGGCTATGAAGAAGGTCTGGGCGGAATACTCATCGTATAACGGATCATCACTGTTGAGGCTGCCGATCTGCACGCAGGGCGGGGCCGCATGCACGAAATACCCCGCGCCCAGCGCCACGCCGGTGTGATAGGTTTTGCCACTACGGTCGATGAAGAAGATCTGATCTCCAGGCTGAATCGCCGCCTGATGCCAGGGAGTCGCCACCAGGGCGCCTGCAAAGGCCTGCTGCCACGCATCGCGTGGCGGCTGGAGACCGGTGCGGGTCCAGACATTGGCCGTGAGGCCACTACAATCCAGCCCCACCGGCGAGCGGCCACCAAAGACATAAGGCACATACAAGAGATCCAGCGCGGCGCGAACTCTGGCACTGGCCGTGTCCAATCGATCAACCGCCTTGATGAACTCCGCCGGTACTGCCCGCCGCGTGTCATCCGGCATTAAGACGAAGCATTGATCCGGTTCCTGCCGCGTGACGCGCACACGGGAGCCACGCGGGATGATTGTCCCGGCGACGGCAACATCGGTCATGACTATGCCTTCCGGCAGTTGCATGTACGCATTGAATTGATCGGTGGTAATACGTTGAATGGCGGCCCGGTTAACCCAGCCCCAGTAGCCATCGCCGCCATGCAGCAGGTAGTCATCCATGGCGGCTTGCATCAGAAACACCGGCTCGCCAAACAAGAGTTGCGTTTGTGGTCGGCCACGACCACCCGGCTGGTCATAGGTCATGGCCATCGGCACGCGACAGACACCGAAGAGTTGTTGCCCCAGGCGCTGGTGATCGGGCAGGGACTGGACCTCGCTGCGCACCTGCTCGAAGCCGACGCCTTGGAGGGTTTCCATCAAGCCTGAGACAATCACTGGCGTGTTGGTCCGGCCACGTATTACCACGATGTCATTCTCGACGGCAGCGGTGACATCAAAATACACCAGGCTTTGGTTGGCGATGGCGGCGCGAGAGAACGCGCGGCAGAACCAATCCAGTTGTTTGGGCGGCAGATCGCCAGCGGGCCAGATAGAGCGGCCCAGGCGTTCCAGCCGGCTGCCGGCAGTCGGGCCAGAGAAGTCAAAACTCTGGCCGCCGTCAGCGGAGGCGGGCTTACGGTCAGCACAATACTGGCTGAGGGCCTGATACAGACGGCGGGCGTGCTCATGGCAGGCATGACGCGCGGCGACATCCACGGGTTGGTCAGAATCGTCGCATGCAAAGTGTATAGTGTGAGTCGTTGATTCAGACGAGCGCAGCGTTGCCAGGATATCCGCGTCGCCCGATCCAGGTTTCGGCTCGAAGCGGATCGAGATGCACAAGTCGCAATTGGCGGCGGCGGCGGCCGTGGCGCGCGAGTCCCGGGTCATGGACGGATCGGCGGTGGCCAACGTGTCATCAACGCGGGTCAATACGGGCCTGCCGCCGGCCTTCTGCACGAAGTGATACAAGTGACCAGCGGTGAGCATGTTCAAGTGGCTGGTGCGCTGGCTGGGATTCGGGCCGTCAGCGTCGACGGGATCGATGCCGATCACCCAGCCGGTCAACTCACCGGCGGGGGGTGACCAGAGTGGCCCGAACTCATCGATGGCCGCCTGGATGGTCTTATCGATGGGAGCCCCTCCCATCACTGTACCGATGCCCAACAATATCACCGTTACCGTCAATAAGCCGTGTCCACTGCTCACATCATTCTCCTGCCGGCCCCGTGGGGTAACTCTCAGCGAGTCTACATGGCCGGCCTCCAAAAGCAAAGACATGGCTCGACCAGGGCGGGGTTTCCGCGATAATCTGGCTACAGTCACGCGTGGAGATGTCCCGGAGTGATTACCCAATGCGATCAATCAGACTCATGACGTTAGTCGCGGCAGTCAGTGCCACAGGCGTTACCGGCTGCCAGTCCAGCCTCAGAACTCAGCGTGAGGATCATATGCCAGCTAAGCATGAGACCGGTTTTGTGCCCAAGGTGATCGAACTGGAAGGTGTCGAGTATCGCTATGCCGTCTGGGTGCCCGAGGACTATACGCCCAACAGATCCTGGCCGGTGATCCTGTTTCTGCACGGCATGGGGGAGTGTGGCGATGATGGTCAGTTCCACACGACGGTGGGTATGGGGCGCTCCATCCGCAAAAATCCGGAGCGTTTCGGGGCCTTGGTGGTCATGCCGCAGATACCGGTGGGTCAACGTTGGGAAGGCGCCATGCAGGACCTGGCGCTGGCCACGCTGACAGCCACGTTGCAGGAGTATCACGCCGATCCGGAGCGCATCGTGCTCACCGGTTTATCACTGGGTGGCTATGGTACGTGGTCGCTGGGAGCCCGCTGCCCGGAGAAGTTCTGCGCGCTGGTGCCAATCTGCGGCGGTGGCGATCCGGCCGATGCCAAGAGACTGGCGAGGCTGCCGATCTGGTGCTTTCATGGGGACGCGGATCCGGCTGTCTCGGTGGAGCGGTCGCGCGAGATGGTCGCGGCGGTGCGGGCCGCCGGCGGTAGCGTGCGTTATAGCGAGTTGCCGGGGGTGACGCATAACTCGTGGGATGCCGCTTATGGCGACGCCGAAGTGATCGAATGGATGCTGGCGCAGCGGCGTTAGCATTAGTACCTGTCAGGAGATTAACGATGGCTTTGTGTACCATCATGCTGGGAATGTTCGTCGTGCTGGGTCCACCAAACGAGCAGAGCACGCGGATTCAGCGCATTTACGTCCTACCGATGAGCCATCTGGATGTGGGTTTTACCGATGCACCGTCCGCCGTCGCGGCCAAGATGGTCGAGGCGGTAGACGAAGCACTTGACCGGGCCGTCGAGGATAGCAGCTACGTCTGGAACATCGAGACTTTCTGGCAACTCGATCAGTGGATGGCGGTCAAGCCGAGTGTTGCGCGACAAAAGCTGCTGGCGCAGCTCGTACGGTCTGGACGCATCGGCGTCGGAGCGGCATACGTGACACCCCATTCCGCGCTGATGAGTGCCTGGGCCATGGAGCAACTGTGCGAGCCGGCGCGGGCCTGGGCGCGGCGGGAGGGTTTGACGCTGGAATGGGCCGTGCTGAACGACGTGCCTGGTCATCCGGCTGATATGCCACGGTTTCTGGCGAACGCCGGTGTGAAATATCTGGTATTGGGCGTCAATCAGGGCTTTACGCCGCCAATACCCGAGAAATACTGCAATACGCCGTTCTGGTGGGAGGCCCCTACCGGCGAGCGCGTGCTGACGTGGATCTCGGCGAAGGGTTACACGGAAGCGTTTACCGAGATGGGCTTTGATCCGGACACAGCGCGGTTTTTTAATCCCAAGCGATTCAAGGGTGAGGACGGGCTGGCGATCATGCGCCAAGGTATTCGCGAAATGCTGGCCGGTTACGAGCAGCGCGGTTACGCGTTTGATCGGATTCTGGTGTTGTCGGCGTTCGATAACTGGGGGCTGGGTTCAGCAAACAGATTGGGGCGCTATGCCCAGGAATGGAACGCCGCCAAGGCAGGGCCGGAGATAGTGATATCCACTCCCGCGGCGTTTTTTGAGGACCTGCTGGCAGATAAAGCCATAACAATACCGACCTATCGGGGTGACTTTGGCGGTGCCTGGGATCGCGTCAAGCTATCGGTACCGACTTCGGTGCGACGCATGCGCGCGGCGGAGGTCCAGTTTCGCCTGGCCAGACTGACCGGGGCGGATCCGGCGGTGCGGAACTACCTGGCGCTGTGTGGTCATACGTTCGGACTGGGACCGCCGTGGCCCAAGCTGCTGACCGAGGAACAGGCGCTGCGACACAATCTCGACCAGGCCGCGATGGTCAAGGCACTGCCCGGCCAGTGGGAGGAACGACCGGTCGACGGAAAAGAGACGCAACTGGCGGTCGAGCATGATGGGGCGCTGGCACCGAATGGCCTGTACCTGGCGGATGGGATTGGGATCTGGCAGTTTGTGGGGCAGAAACTTACGCCGCTGCCGGCGGATGTCTGGACGGCCCTGCCGCCCCGGCGAAATGCCGAGGGGGTGTGGCAATTTCGGCACCGCATCGATCGGCGGAAGCTGGGGGATGATGCCAAGGTGGTGTGGGCCTGGCCGGTGCAGACGCCCGCCGGCGAATTGCGCCCGCGGGTCCAGACGGCCAGGGGGTGGGTGCGTCTTCCGGATGAACGGCTGGATGGAGAGTTGCACAACGGCTGGTTTTCGGCCTGGGCGTCGCGGCTGGATGGCGTGGAGATCGTGGCGGATGTACCGCTGGGGTTCTGCGTATCTCCCCAACACTATCCCAACTGGATTTTTGCGTTGTGTCTGACGCAGTCGCGGCAGGCACACTTCAAGGATGGAACGGAGCGCCAACTGACTTTTAACGAGGCGTTTCCGGGAGAGGAAGAAGTACTGGAATTTACTATTGAAGTGCGGCCGATGGGATCCACTGATCGATGAACTATAACGCACTCTAGCTGGAGCAATAGATGAATGCTTGGGTATCTCCGGGCTGGCTGGCGCGGATGGCGATGCTGTTAACGCTTACGCTTTTATACGGTTGTGTGGGTGGAGGCATTCACGAGCGGCCTGGTGCGCCTTTGCAACGGTTGGGGGATGAGATCGTGGTCTGTGGAGAGTTGTATCACACGGGAGCGCCGGTGGTGTTGTGGCTTGATCCGGGGGGCTATGACGCCTATCGGGCCGAGTGTCGTTTTACGCCGGAACGGGCCAGGCCGGCGAATCCGGTCAGTGATGATCCGATCCGTTATGGATCATTTCGGCGGCACCTGCCGGGGGAGGTGTTGGCGGAAGTGCGGGCCGCGGGTTGGAACCGGGAATTGCTGGCGGAGTGGGTGGACTTGTTTGTGTTGCACTACGACGCCTGTGGCACAGCACGGCGGTGTTTTGAGGTCTTGCAGGACCAGCGCGGGTTGAGCGTCCATTTCATGCTGGATGTGGATGGCACGATTTACCAGACGCTGGATTTGAAGGAGCGGGCCTGGCATGCCGGTACAGCCAACGATCGTAGCGTGGGCGTGGAGATTGCCAATATCGGCGCGTACGACGACATGGAAACCCTCGACGAGTGGTATGGAGCGGACGCGGCGGGGCGCATCCAGGTGACCTTCCCGGCGTCGTTAGGGGATACCGGAATTCGCACGCCGGGTTATGTCGCGCGACCGGCGCGCGGGGAGCTGTTTACCGGCGTAATCAACGGTCGCGAACTGCGGCAGTATGATTTTACCGAGGCGCAATATGAGTCGTTGATCAAGTTGACGGCGACGTTGTGCCAGGTATTACCGCGGATCAGGCCGGATTATCCGCGTGATGAGTCCGGACAGGTGAGGGCCGAAGTTCTGCCGGCGGAGGAGTTGGCGGAATTCAGTGGTCTGCTCGGGCATTGGCATATTACCGCGGGCAAGGTGGACCCGGGGCCGGCGTTTGACTGGGAGCGCGTGGTGGTGGGCGCGGAAGAGTTGATCCACTAACAAGCCAGTATCGGATTGATGAGGGATGCAATGGTGAAATGGAACCGTCAACTAGTCGGCATGGGGTGGCTGGTAGTGCTGCTGGTGGGAATCTGGGGGGGAGTTGTGCCGGCTGTTGGTGAAGCCTGGATACGCGTGAACCAGATTGGGTATCTGCCGGATGATCCGAAAGTGGCACTGCTGTCGAGTGATGAACCGCTGAGTGGTGATTTCACGGTGGGTGAATTTACGGCGGACATCGGGGCGGACGCGGGGGCGTGGGGGCCGTTCAAGCACAACTATCGCCTGGACTTCACGGCGTTGACGACGCCGGGGCGGTATCGGATCAGGTTCGGCGAGGTGCAGTCACAGACTTTTACGATCGGCAAAGAGGCGTATCAGGATGTGCCGGGGAAGCTACTGGAATTCATGCGTTTGCAGCGGTGCGGCGATAATCCGGTAACGGGCAAAAAGTGCCATCAGCAGGATGCGATTGATACGGTGACGGGGGCGCGCGTGGATCTGAGAGGCGGGTGGCACGACGCCGGCGATCGGCTCAAGCACATGATCACGACCTCGTACTGTGTGGCGGCATTACAGTTGGCGGGGGCTGCAGATGAAGCACGCCACGGAGCGGATCTGCTGGTCAGGATCCATCCGAACGCCGAGACGATCTACGTGCAGATTGGCGACGATCGTGACCATCTGCCGCCGGAGAC
>JBDRDH010000114.1:0-9043 GCA_043820985.1 Planctomycetota bacterium | reverse complement strand
CACCGGTGAAATCCTGTGGGAAAACGGCCTGCCCAAGATGGGATTCTACACCGTGCTATTGGCACTTGAAGGCGCCAGCGCCTGTACGTCAGGTGACGCGGCCTGCGCCGACGCGGATATGAGACGTCGCCAACAAGCCGCCGCCAGTAGCAGCAGCGCGGCCACTACCTAAACACAGCGCACCTACACAATGCCTGCTGACTGGTTGATATTGCATGCCGGCGCGCTGGGCGACCTGGTGCTGACAATCCAGTTGGCCTTGCGCCTGCCAGGTGCGGTTCATGCTGCACAATTAAATATCATCTCACGGAGTAATCCCGGCGATATGTCAGATTGTCAACCGCACCTCATCCGGCAGGCGGCCGACGGTCTGGGATTGCACTGGCTCTACGCTGATACGGATGCTCCTCCTTCCGTCGCTCTCCGCGAAGCCGTTCGGCAACAGCGAATACTCAACGCCTTGGATGATCACACCTCCACGGTACACGAGCGCCTGGCCGCCCTCGCTCCCGCCGAACTCTGGAGTTTCGACCCGCGCCCGCGCCCCGACAATAAACGCCACATCACCCACCAATGGCAAACCGATCTCGAAGCCCAGGGCCTGTTGGTGCCAAAATGCATACACCAGCACCCCACCCAACGCTGCCTGGGCGTGCCGGAATCATTGCGACAGCGCGGCCACCAACGATTGCACGCCGCCGGGTGCGACCATGGTACTATCCTGATTCATCCCGGCAGCGGCGGTCACGATAAGTGTTGGCCTCTGGCGCGATTTCTCGACGTAGCCCGCCAACTGGAACAAAACCGCCAACCGGTATGCTTCCTGATCGGCCCGGTCGAGTTGGAATGGTGGACGGATGACCAGTTGGCCGCATTGTCGGATGAGTTCCCGGTGCTGACCTTACCGTCGCCGGACGATCTGGCCGCCCTTCTGGCAGCCGCCACCGCGGTGATTGCCAACGACTCCGGCCCAGCCCATCTGGCAGCCCTGCTCGGCACCCGCACGTTCACGCTCTTCGGCCCAACCCGTGCCCGGACCTGGCACCCACTTGGCCCACGCGTGCATGTATTGACCGGCCAGCCGGACAATCAGCCAGATGACTGGGGTATTACCCCCGCGCAGGTACTGACCCTGGTTAATAGTGTGCTTTAAGCATCGAGTGGCACGGCCGTGTCGGCCGTGGAGAACCGGTATGTAAGCAGTCAATTCGGACGAATCTGCGCCAGAATGGAGCGCGCCATCTCGGCGGAAGAGTTGCGGAAGCTGTCCTCTTCACGCGGGGCGCTCAAAACAAAGTCGCCGGCCACTTCGAAGCCCCCCACCAGCCCCTTGTTCGCCGCCTGGGACCGCCGTTGATCGCGCGGGAAGATAAACAATACTACTTTGTCCGCGACAGTAGCTACCAGAATATTGATGCTGTTGTGTCGTGGATCCTGACCGAGCCATTGATCCGCGATTGAATGTGCCTCGTCAAGACTATCACAACGTCGCACACGCGTCGGGTAGTGTTCCACACTATCGGGATCCAGCTCCTCGAACGGCATGGGCTCGGTGGTGATCTGGTAGTGCAGGTGCCAGGGGATGGTAGCGCCGGCCCCGGTGCCGTTGAACAGTACGCGATAGTGCCCACCCGTGCGCAGATGCAGTTCGTACATCGCCTCCAGCGTATGGCGTGAATAGACCTGGTCGATATGCTCGGCCGCCATCACGGTGAAGTGGTCGCGCTCGATCCAGGCAAAGTTGGCCCCGGCCAGATAATCCCGGCCGGCCAGCCGCAAGGGCACCAGGCGTTCCATGGGATGGCACTCCTGGATGTTATGCACGCAGAGGAAACAGTGCCGGCCGCTGGCATCGCGCTGGTCGCGGAAGAGTTTGCTCTCATCACGCCGTGGATTGAGAATCCCACGTCTTTCCAGTTCCGCCACGTCGCCGCGGATCTCACGGTGTGGCATCCAGCGAAAACGATAGCGCATGCCACAGCGCTCGTCGATCGCATATCGGGTTTCGATATTGGCCGCCTCGGGATCGGACAGCAGGAACCCTTCGCGGGCCTGTAGTGCCCAGGTAGCGCTTAGTTCCGCCGCCAGGCTATTGTTGGTCATCTGTGTGTTAGTCATACGGCACTTGCGCTACGCTGTGGTTTCAGGCCCAGGTCATCCATCAAATCCCGCGTACGATTATCCCAGGTAAAATACGGAATTGTGATATCCAGAGCCCGCTGCCCCATCCGTGTGCGCAATTCATCATCCTTAAGCAGCCGCGTCAGAGCGGCGACAAAACCCTCGACGAAGTCCGCCAGCACCACTATGCCGCCGTCGCCCAGCAGATAACCCATCGAGCCACCATCCAATGTCTGGAGCGCCTGCGACTGGTCGCCTAGCAGATATTCGCAGACGAACGGCACCAGGTTGGATGAGACCACCGGCTTGCCGGTGGCGGCGGCTTCCTGCGCGCTCATGCCAAAGCCTTCCATCACCGATGGCGTGCAATACACGCTCGTCGCGTTGTAAAGCCCGGGCAATTGGTCCCAACAGGAGCCCAGCACAATCACATCGCGCTCGACACCTTCGTCCCTGATAAGCTGCTTCAAGGGCTCATACAGTGGCACCCGCTCATCAATCGTCACCACCAGCAGCGCCTCGGGCACTTCCTGGTGTACCTGCGCGAAGGCTTTAATCAGCACATCCTTGCGCTTGGTCTTATCAGTGCGACTAACCTCGGTGATGATCTGGCGCTGTTTGATCTCATTGGCCGACAGGCTCGAGTGCTGGGCCAGGAACTCCCAGGTCGGCTCGAACTCGCCGGGTTCCATCGGGTAATAGCGCTCGGGATTGACACACGGCGGCAGGAAGTACTTGGCTTCCAGGGCATAGTCATCGCGGAACGAAATGCTGATGGTGCTCGACGTGGCCACGCCGCCGTCAATTTTCCGCAGCAGTTGCCGCTCGTGATCGATGCGCTCGTCGATACGCAGGTTGGCCCAGGTGGATGGGTCCATGTTGCGTTTCTTGATGGCCCCCAGAGAGTGTGGAATCCACACATGCGGTGCCAATTTCTGACTGGTATCGCCATTGTAATTGATCAGCGTGCCCAGCTTGCCGGCGTCCCAATAGTGGGAAATGATGATGTCGAACGAGTCGTTCTGCTCTCTCAACCGGCGCTGTAAATCTTTCGCCAACGCCGGCAACTGCTCGTTCATGTCCTCCTTGCGCACGAACTCCGACTTGCCATCTTCCAGGTAGACGATGCGCGCCAGCCCCGAGGGGTGATAATGTTCACCAGCCTGCAACTCGCCGGTCACCGGATGCGGATAGCCACCACGGTTGAGAATGGTCACGCGGTAACCCTGGGCGATCAGGGCTTCGGCGAACTGATTGACGTAGACATTCTGGCCCCCCGTGTCCGGCAGCCCGGGCACCACTTCCCACTCGTGCACCCCGTGGTTGGTGATCATTAGTACATGCGTGCGGTTCCGGTCATGGAAGATCTTGGCAAGGTCGTTCATACTACATTTCCCTGTCATTGCGTATCATGGGCTTGTTCGCAAATCGTCCAAATTCTCATCACTAATGAGTTGGATGGCTCCAGTTGGAACACCTATTAGTCTTGAATCAGGATTTAAGCCAGCCGTGAACTCGCAGGCCCTCCAGAATCCCCGCCGCGAAGCTGGCCTGGGCATGGTACACGTGGGGTGGTGTGAACGCCTTAAGCTCACTGGCGGCGTTTCCGACCGCAATGCCGTGGAAACCCAGTTCGCCGCGCATCATGTCAAGGTCATTACCCGTATCACCACTAGTCACCACGTTATCGGTATCAACGTTCAGTTGCTGGGCCAGGTAGCGCACGGCCTCGCCCTTGCCTGAACGGATCGGCAACAGGTCGAGAAACTTATCCGCCGAATAAACCACCTTGGCCTGGAGGCCCTGCTCTTGCAGGCGGTGCTCGATTTCAGCCAGGCGCTCGGCGACGTCCTCCTCCAGGTAATAGCTGCTCTTGAAGGGTGATTGCCATTGCTCATCCTGCATGCGGGCTTCCGGGATCGCGTGTAATATCTCCTCGACCGCGGCCTTGTCCCAGCTCGCGCTGATGTGCTGGTGCCAATCCTGATCGAGCACGTAAGCCCCATTCCGGCGGATGTAAATATCCGTCCCAACCATGCACACACAAGCATCCGCCCGACGCTGGGCTTGCTTCTCGCGATAAAAGTCCTCAATCGACTTTAGATGGCGACCGGTGGAAAAAGCCAGCAGGATGTCATTGTCAACCAGCGCTTGCCACAGCGCGAACATGGCCTCGTCATCCCCGATGAAGGTGCCGTCCATGTCAGTGGCCAGCAGGCGAATGACGCTCATCTGGTATGCTCCCAGTTGTAGTGTTGTGGCCCTGAGGGCCTGCCGATAACTCCGGTTGCCAACGAGCCCGAAATCCTGCATTCGGGCTCGTAAAATACTGGTAAGTAATCACGCTGTCGCGGGTGTTCGGGGATGATTTTCACCCTTTCCAAAATACTCGACAGCCCCACGTCTTCCTCAGGCGAAGAAGGCGGTTCTGAATAAAACATCGGTCACCTGCCCCCCATACGTAAACAACCGCCCCCCTCACTGTAGGACCGGTTTGCAACCGGTCGGCACCAGAATCACATCCACAGCAGCATCCCGCCCCTCAAAAATTGACCTGCCCATACTGTCAGATTGACGCGTGAAACCGGACCTGTCCACAAAGCCCCATGTCCATAAATCCTTGATTTGTATTTACTTACAGATGCTTCGACCCCCTGGCACGGCGTTTGCAAATATCACCAACGCAAACGCCTGAGCCGGCGAATTTGCCAGAACAGAATATAAGGAGATCAGTCATGTTGGCACGTTTTTGCACCACCAGATCGCCACTTGCTAATCTGAGTCGTGAGTTACAGTGCTTCTTCGACGACGCCACCACCGATTTGGGACGCAATCTGTCCCGCCACGCCGGCGTCTTTCCGGCTCTCAATATCTGGGATGACGGCGACGTCTGGCACGTCGAAGCCGATGTCCCCGGCGTCAAGCTGGACGACCTCGAAATCTTCGCCATGGGCAACGAGGTCACCATCAAGGGCCAACGCACGCTCGCTGACAACAATGACCAACAGTATCTGCGACAGGAGCGCATGACCGGCGAATTCCAGCGGTCTATCAAGCTACCCGTGGAGGTCGACGCCGATAAAATCGAAGCCCTCCTCCAGGACGGCGTCCTCACCCTGCACCTGCCCCGCGCGGAAAGCACGAAGCCCCGCAAGATCCAGGTACGCTCCTGACAAACTTACCCCCCCTCCACGCAGCACCAGCGGTCGATAGCCGTCAAAGATGACTCTCGGCCGCTGGCTGCAACTGCCACCCCTTCGCCACGTTATCAAACCACAACGCCAGCATCAGGACGGCGAACAGGGCGTGGGCGTGATCGGCGCGGCGATCGCGGTGTTCGTTGGCGACGTGTTCCAGTTCGTCCAGGCGCAGGTAGCGGCTTAGTTCCGACCGGCGGGTGGCGACCGCGTCGAACATCAGGTCGCGTAAGGGGCCGCGCATCCAGCTTTCGAGGGGGATGTTGAAACCCGACTTCGGGCCGTTTAGAACCGCGTCGGGAATATCGCCGCGCAGTGTTTCTCGCAGGATATGCTTGCGCACCTTGCCCCGGTGCAGCTTGAAATCGCCGGGCAGAGCGGCGCAGTAACGCACCATATCCACGTCGAGAAACGGCACGCGCACTTCCAGACCGTGGGCCATGCTCATCCGGTCGATCTTCACCAGCATGTCATTTGGCAGGTAAAACGCCGTGTCGGCGTGCAGCAAACCGGCCAACGGCTCGCGCCCCGGCGGCACCTCGGCGATGTACCCCGCGTACACCCCCAACGGATCATAGCCCGCCGTTCGCTGGAGCAGATCAGGCGTATACAGCCGGCGTTTCAGCTCGCTATTGAAAATGATCCGCCAGGCACAGTGGTCGCGGCCCGGCCCCAACTCTGACCCGGCCGTAAAGCGCGTGGTAATTTGATGCAGTCCATACTTGCGATCGCCAACCGGCAACCGGCGCGCGAGCGGGCCGATCAAGCCGCGCCGCAGAAAACGCGGCAATCGTCGATACCACGCCGCCAAGGCGGTCGCGCGATACGTATCGTAGCCCGCCAGTATCTCATCAGCCCCATCGCCGGACAGCGCCACCGTAAACTGCTGACGCGCCGCCCGGCAGAGCAGGTACACCGGCAACATGGACGAGTCCGCCGTGGGTTCCTCGACATGCCACGCCAACTCCGCCACCAGTTCAGCCGCCTCCAGCCGCACCTCCTGCATACACACGGGCACCCCCAACGCCGCGGCGGTCTGCCGGGCCTGATGGCGTTCATCGTATTGCGGCATGTCAAAGCCGACCGTCAGCGCTTGCACCGGCCCCAGGTTGGCACGTTGAGCCGCGCGCGTGATGGCGGCGGAGTCCAATCCGCCGGACAGGAAGACGCCCACCGGCACATCACTGACCATCTGTGCCCGCGTGACCCGCTCGAGCAGCCCAGACAACTCGTCACGGGCGGTCTCAAAATCAACCGCGCGTGCCGCCCCGGCATAGGGCGGTTGCCAATAACGCCGGATGCGAATGCCATGCTCATCAACACGCGCGCAATGGCCCGGCAGTAACTGGCGCACGGCTCGAAAACCGGTCGCCGGCGCCGGCGTATAGCTGAACGTCAGGAATGCATCCAAGGCCTCATCGTCAACCTCTCGACTGACCGCCGGATCGCACAGGATGGCTTTGATTTCAGATCCAAACCGCAGGGTCTGCTCACTCATGGCGTAGAACAGCGGCTTAACGCCGATCGGATCACGGGCCAGGAACACCGCCCGCCGGCGTTGGTCCCAGATCGCCAGCGCGTAGATCCCGGACAAGTGTTCGACCACGCTCTCGCCCCATTCATCATAAGCCGCCAGGATGACTTCGGTATCGCCGGTGGAGCGGAAGGTGTGCCCGCGCTCCTGTAACTGCGCGCGCAACTCGCGGAAGTTATAGATTTCGCCGTTGTAGGTGATTACCAGGCGGCCATCCGCGTAAGCCATCGGCTGACGGCCATGATCGCTGAGATCGAGGATTGCCAGTCGGCGATGCCCGAAGCCCACCCCCGGAGCATTCCAGAGCCCCTCGCCGTCCGGACCACGATGCGCCAGGCTGCGCGTCATGGCACTCAGGATCGCCAGATCGATTGGTTGGTCACTCGCGTGGAAATGAAAGATGCCGGCAATGCCACACATGGCTTTCAATTACTCCCGCCGACCAGCGCTTCTGTCAGGACGCGTTGGAAATATCAGTTGCCCGGCTTGCTCGTCTGATCGCTGAAGATCTGCGTGGTGAATAGTAGTACCTGAGTCTCGGGTGATCGCCAGGCATCAGCCGGCAATCCAGCTTTCTCGCTGCAACAACGCGACAGAAACGTTTCTTTATCCAGGTGGTGCTCGGAAGCTACCTGTGGCAGGAATAAGCCATGCTGCATTCCGCAGCGCACGATGATGCCGTGTCGCCCCAACTCCAACTCGTCCAGGTCGTGCATCGGCCAGGGCTCGGACAGGATCGATACTTCGATTGTCAGATCCGGTAACTCGTCAATCTTTACCGGCGAAAATCGTGGATCGTGCAACGCCGCCGTGCTGGCGGCCTGCCGCACCGCTTGAGCGACTCGGCGCGTGCTGTCGAGGGTGCCCATACAGCCACGCAATTGGCCGTACTTTTTCAAGGTTACGAAAACTCCGCCATGGCTTTGGGGCGCATCCTCGGGGGCGGGGATGATACGCGTCTCGTCACCGCGCACGGCTCGTTCGATAACCTCACGGGCATATACCGACCAAAATGGTCCGGCCTTGGCGTCGGCATGCATCACAAGCTCCCTGATCGTGACCGGTTCAGGAAAACAAGCTGCGGGGGGCCCACGAAGAAACACTAAAACATGATCAAGCGTAGCGCTAACGTGCCACAACCAGCCGGCCAGGCTAACCCATCAAAGCTACCGATCAGTCGATAATGGCCATAGTACATCATACGCCGGTCGTGTTCCTGGGCGCAGACCAAGCCCCGAAACCCGAGGCTCCGGGGCAAGTGAGTCGCGTATCCTCAAGCTCGGCTTAATCAGCCGCCTCTACCCTTGACGACCTTGTAGATAATGATCATCACGACGAGTAAGCCGACCATCGTGATGTAGTACCATTTGCCGAATGCCAAAGTCAGTCCGATTGCCGCCAAAATTTCCATATTGAGCGCTCCTGCCGTTGAAATTGCAGTAAAAAGTTCAACAGAGAATCGACTCGTCGCTGTGTAACCGACGAAGCGATTTGTGTCAATAATCCCACCCCTACAGACCTTCTTTGAGATTACGGCAAACCAGGACCACGGTAATGCCAGGGCAATCCTATAGAGCTCAACAATACAACGGAAATCAAGAGTTGGAACAGATACCGCTTCTGGTCATTTATGAGCCCGATACTGCGCGAGCCGCCCCACAACACTCGCATTTCGCCGGCACAATCTCACAACTCCTTGTCCTCCAGCTATTTGCCACTCTGTTACAGAGGTGTCGCATCATATGCTCTCATGCTCGGGTAATTGCATATAGCGGATATTCCAGCCACCTCGGACACCAGTCAGCAATTCGTTGACGGACACGATCTCTCGAAAACAGTCGTCATAACTGCATTGGTGACGTATTTCCGCCACAAAACCAATCCGTGCTCTTTGGCACGATCCACTAGAATTGACCACGGAATGTATTCGGCACCGGGGGAACGTGGAGTCTTGAAAAGCGATTTTGAAAACCTGCCCCGGTGGGGTTGCCAAGATTCGGCGGTTTGGTAATCTGTCGCCACTGTATTCAGGTAACAGACTAATCTGGTTGGGAGCGATGCGACCGGCGCCGGCGCTTTCCCGAATCCACCTTCATGGAGGAAACAACATGAGTAACCGTCTCAAACGTGTTCTGGTTCTGATGAGCCTCGGCGGCATGAGCTTCTTCTTCTGGGGCTTCGCTGGCACGGG
>JBDRDH010000113.1:0-8154 GCA_043820985.1 Planctomycetota bacterium | reverse complement strand
TGTTCGGCTGTAGCGCGGCTGCGTTTGAACGGTAGGTAGGTGCCGGTGGCGTCGGGATGGTTACCCATGGCGAAGTTCTGGCCGAGATTGGGCGTGGTGAGCACGAATTCGCCCGTGACGGCGCGATTACGCATGACCCAGGGCAGTAAGGTCAGTGTCAGGCCAAGCAAGGTGGCCAGGGTCCAGGCGGCGCGGCGACGATACGCGTGTTGGCGTAAGCCGAGCCACAACCAGGCCAGCAGGAGGGGTATCAGTAGTAGCGCGTTTTGTCGGGTCAGGATCAGCAGGCCCAGTGCTACGCCGGCCAGTCCCCAACGCCACCAGGTTGGTTTTGTGGTGCTTAAAACCAGCAGCCAGAGGACGATTGTGCTCAATAGCAGCGCCAGGGAGGTTTTTTGGATCAAGCCGTCGAAGAAGATGGCGGGCGGGTAGGCAGCCAGGAGCAAGCCGGCCAGGGCGGCAATGGGCAGGCCGAAGAGTCGGCGGCCGGTCGCCAGAAGTAAGACGCAGGTCCCCGCGCCGCAGAGCATTTGAAAGATGCGTGGCGTGAACGGATCGGTACCGCCACAGATTTTGATCGTGCCCAGCACGTAGGCATATAGCGGGGCGTGCACGAAAGATGGCGGTCCGAGCCAGTCGCCGGCGGCGATTTCCCGAGCGCGGACGTCGTAGACGTAGCCGTCCGACACGGGGCGTTCGAAAAAGCCTATGTGGCGAATATCGTTCAGAAAAGTTAGCCGCATCCCCAACGCCAGCGCGAAAATCACCAGGACGGGCACATACCAGCGCACCGTCCCCCGCGCCCCTCCGTTGACCTCCACACTATCACCGCGCTGCCTGCTCAGCCGCCTGACTCCCATGCTCGACGTTTACCCGGCGGCTACGATAACCGCATATCGCCGGCGCGTCAGCTATTGCATGTCGAGAGTGTTAACCGCTACCCGCCGGCGATGAGAGCGATGAAGGGGTCGATATCGTACGCGTTAACGACATCGTCGCGATTGATGTCGGCCGCCGTGGGATCGCAGTTCGGGAATTCTTCGTAATACACCCCGAAGTCCGGATAGCTGGCCACGGCCAGGATGAAGCCGTTGATATCAAACGCGTTAACAGCACCGTCACAGTTCATGTCACCGTAGATGGCGTGATAGATACCCAGACTGTGGAACCCGCCCGCTGCGATAGCCACGAAGTCTGCGTTCGGCGCCGGCACGTCGCATTGGCCCCAGAAGTTCCATCCCCACGCCACTATCGTGCCGTCGGACTTCAGAGCAAGACTGTGCCCCCCGCCCGCGCCGATTGCCACGAAGTCTGTGTTTGGTGCGGGCACGTTACACTGGCCTTCGAGATTGCGTCCCCACGCCGCGACCGCGCCGTCGGTCCTCAGGCCCAGACTGTGTGCTCCACCCCCCGCGACCGCCACGAAGCCCGCATTCGGCTCCGGCACGTCGCCCCAGTTGACTCCCCACGCCGCGACCGAGCCGTCGGACTTCAAGCCGAGACTGGTGGCCCCGCCCGCCGCGACCGCCACGAAGTCCGCGTTCGGCTCGGGCACGTCGCACTGGCCGTAGTAGTTCCATCCCCACACCACGATTGAGCCGTCGGCCTTCAGGCCGAGACTGTGCGACCCGCCCCCCGCGACCGCCACGAAGTCCGTGTTCGGATCCGGCACGTCACATTGGCCGTAGTTGTTCTGGCCCCACGCCGCGATTGAGCCGGTGGCCTTCAGAGCGAGACTGTGAAACTCGCCCGCCGTGACCACCACGAAGTCCGCGTTTGGGTTCGGCACATCGCACTGACCGTGCAGGTTCCATCCCCACGCCACAATCGTGCCGTCGGACTTCAGAGCAAGACTGTGGTAGACGCCTGCCGAAATCCCAATGAAGCCTGTGTTCGGTGCGGGCACGTTGCACTGGCCGGCGGAGTTGTTGCCCCACGCCGCGATGGAGTTACCATAGTTCTGCCCCCAGACATTCTCAGCCACTAGCAGGCCCGAGACCACGCATCCGCACATGAATGTGACGATTGGCCTTCTCATCTGATTGCCTCCTGCGTGGCTCATGGGACGCTGCTTTGCGAGCCGTACGCCTCGGCCGAGGGTGTCGTGCCGGTCTGGTACGTTGTGAAGATGATCCGGCCGGGTAAGGCACCGGCTGCCACTCGTTGTCTTCCTCAACCACCGCCGATCAGAGCGATGAGCGGATCGATGTCGTAAGCGTTGACGATATCGTCGCCATTGATGTCGGCGGACGTGGGGTCGCAGTCGGGGTATTCGTCGTAATACGTGTCGAAGTCCGGGTAGCTGGAGACGGCCAGGATGAAGCCGTCGATGTCGAAGGCGTTGACCGCGGCGTCACAGTTCATGTCGCCGTGGGCGTAGCCCTTGAGGGCGAGGCTGAAATAATGGCCCGCCGCGAGTGCCACGAAGTCCGTGTTCGGCTCTGGGACGTCGCATTGACCGTAGAAGTTCCATCCCCAGGCCACGATCGAACCGTCGGATTTCAGTCCGACGCTATGCCATTGGCTTGCCGTGATAGCCACGAAGTCCGTGTTTAGTGCTGGGATGTCACATTGGCCGTAGCCGTTCCATCCCCAAGCCATGATTGAGCCATCGGTTTTCAATCCAAGGCTATGAGCCCAACCCCCTGCAACAGCTACGAAGTCAATATTCGGCTCAGGCACATCACATTGGCCCAAGAGATTTGATCCCCACGCCACAATAGAACCATCAGCCTTCAAGCCGAGATTGTGCGAATCGCCAGCGGCAATCGCCACGAAATCTATGTTCGGTTCTGGCACATCAAGCAATCCTTGATAGTCAGATCCCCAGACTACAATGGAGCCATCGATTTTTAGTCCGAGACTGTGCCCAATACCTCCAGCAATCGCTACATAGCCTGAATTCGGCAGAGGGACATCACACTGACCACCTCCGCAACGTCCCCATGCCACGATCGATCCATCGGATTTGAGGCCGAGGCTGTGGGAGATGCCCGTCGCGATGGCCACGAAGTCAGTGTTCGGCGTGGGTATGTTACATTGGCCGTCGTCATTCCACCCCCACGCAATGATCGAGCCATCGGACTTCATACCAAGAAAATGCCTTGCACGCGCGGCGAGCGCTATGAAATCCATGTTTCCCGAAGCCAAACCGCACTGGCCGAAGTAGTTGTTTCCCCACGTCACAAGCGAGCCATCGGATTTCCGCCCGAGGTTGTGGGCGCCACCTGCCGCGACTGTGACTATATCCATGTTCGTCAGTGGCACGTCACATTGGCCGTATCTATTGTCGCCCCAAGCCACGACGAAGCCGTCGGATTTTACACCCAGGCTATGCAAAGCGCCGGATGAGACCGACACGAAATCCGTGTTTGGCTCTGGCACGTCGCATTGGCCCTCGTCGCTCAGTCCCCATGCCACGATCGAGCCATCGGCCCTCAGGCCGAGACTGTGGGAGCTGCCCGCCGCGACCGCCACAAAGTTCGTATTCGGCTCCGGCACGTCGCTTTGGCCATACTCGTCATCTCCCCACGCCACAATTGAGCCATCAGACTTCAGGCCGAGACTGTGGTAACCATCCGCCACGATGCTCACGAAATTGGTGTTCGGCGACGGGACATCGCATTGACCATACTCGTTGTATCCCCAGGTCACGATCGAGCCGTCGGCCTTTAATCCGAGACTGTGATAGACACCCGCCGCGACTGCTACGAAGTCGGTGTTAGGTTCTGGCACGTCACATTGGCCGTCGTCATTCCCTCCCCACACCACGATAGTACCGTTTACTTTGAGACCGAGACTGTGCTTGGAGCCCCCGGCGACCATGACGAAGTCCATGTTCGGCGCGGGTACGTTGCACTGACCGTCTCTGTTCAAGCCCCACGTCATGATTGAGCCGCCGACCTTGAGGCCGAGACTGTGGGCTCCACCCCCAGCGATTGCCACGAAACCGCTGCTGAGGTCGCCCCCCACCACCTGATCGCCCCAACCGACGATCGAGCCATGAGCGTCCTGTCCCCCGGGTGGTTTCCGGCGTGAGCAGGGTCGCTGCCATGCATCCGTATAGTAGTATGATGCTGCGTTGTTTCATCAGGATCCCTCCGTAATTGAGGTATATAGCTCGTTCTCACATTTCACCAATGCTGAACACTGCTGACACAGCAGTGCCGCCTGTCGTGATATGCAAGCCCTGAGCGATCCCATCCCAATTGCGCGGCGGAGAGAAATTTACAGGTTCCGCTAAGTAATTATAGGCCTGACTAGTTGTCCCTGGCCAGTTCGGGGAAAAATCGCGCGGATGGAAAAGCATCCAAGCAAAGAGGTATCAGGCCCCCAGCAGGTGGGAGTGAAGTTGATCGGGGTTGTAAGTTCAATTCTCGCTGAAACTTGGGGTCCTGGTAGATCTGGAACTCGGATAGGCGTGGGTGTCGTGTTCCCTCGTTTGCGCGTCGGGCTCTGATCGGGGGCGCTTGCTGGCGCTGCGCGTTCGGATGTTGAGGAGTGTGGCGTTAGCCCTCGCTTGCGCGTCGGGCTCTGATCGGGGGCGCTTGCTGGCGCTGCGCGTTCGGATGTTGAGGAGTGTGGCGTTAGCCCTCGCTTGCGCGTCGGGCTCTGATTGACCGCTCGGGGGCGCGGATTGGGAACCCGCTCGCTAGCGCTCGGGGCTCGGATGGGGGGGCGGGAACCGCAGAGGCGCTGAGAGCGCGGAGGACGCCAAGGAGATGTGATGGGGGTGGTGGCCGGAACAACACTTGTACCCTCGGATCCTTGGGTCCTCGGCTTGACCCGCTCGCTGGCGCTCGGGGCTCGGATGGGGGGGATCGGTAGAGTGCGTAGTTGTCACGACCGGGACAGAGCCTGGTTGCTACATTTCGGCCGGCAGGGACGCCAGGCCGCTACGTTGTTGCCTGGTTGCCTTCTTATCCGCCGCCGACTAGTTCTATGAAGCGGTCGATGTCGTAGCTGTTGACGTCGCCGTCGCCGTTGCAGTCGGCCAGGATGCGGTGGCAGTTGGGGTAGGTGGTTTCGTAGTCGCAGGTTGGGCTGAGGGCGCAGATGAAGCCGTCGATGTCGTAGGCGTTGATATCGCCGTCGCAGTTCATGTCGCCATTGGCCAGTAGCGGGATCCTGGCGATCCAGGTGCGCCAACTATTGCCCTCGGCGTATTCGTGGTGCGCCCAGAAGACGTGATCCTCGACCGGGTCCGCGCAGACCGCGCTGTAGTCTCCCCAGCGATCCTCATAGTATGGGCCGCTACTGGACTGCTGGATTGTCAGCGGACGGAATGTATCGAGTGGATCAAAGTGGTAACGGTACGCCGTGGCCATCGAGAAATATTCGTCCGTAGCGCCGCGGGCGCAGGAGATGAGCGCATCGCCGCGCGCGTTTACGCCGATAGCGTTGAAGAACGTGCGAACAGGCGAACCGGGATCCAGTTCACCAGATTGGACCAGGCTGGGATCATTGCCGGATTCGGGCCAGCCGTTCATGGCGATCTGGTACCAGCGCGCGCGCACACGCGTGGTGTGGACATGATGGGTAGCCCAGAGCGAACCGGCGCGATATGCCACACTCCAGAAGCGGGCGTCGAAAGTCTCCGGCCGGACGCTGGTGCCGAGTTGGGGCGGATCTTCCGGCGGCAGGTAGGAAGGCACCGTCAGGTTGTACGTGGTGAAATACGGCGATCCGAGCGGATCACGCAACGCGATCAAGCGGACGGCGGTATTACCCAGGTAGCTTTCGCGATGCTCGATCATGTACAAGGCGGGCGGGTTGTCAAAGCTCACTGGCGGTATGCCGGCCGACAGCGTGGTGGTGTAGAGCGTCAGCGAGTTCTGGATGGCGGGCGGATCGCCGGCCAGCAGCGAGGCCTTGTCGAAGATATAGACCGGGTAGCTTGAGCCGGCACCAAGCGCGTCGCCGGTGATATATACGGCTTGAGCGTCAACGCCGATATTGGGTGAATCAAAGACATCGCCAGCGTATTCGGTTGTTTCAAAGCGGTACTTGTGCCAGGTTCCGTTCGGATCGTTGTCGTCGGAGACCGCCAGCAGGACATATGAGCGGGCGCCGGGGGCGTATGCCTCGGCTGCCATTACGAAGAAGCGTTCGCTCAATGGATCGTAGAGCGCTTCGGGATCAAACACGAAGTTGGACGTGCCCAGGCTGCCCCAGAACCCCCCCGAGCCTTCAATCTCATCGAGAAACGTCTGCGTGCCATCCTTGTCGAAGAAGGCGATGGCGCCATTGGTGATGGCGACGATCTGGTTTGGTCCGACTGCCAGATGCGGGTCGGGTGGGTTCCAGCCGCTGTTGATGATGGCGGTGAAGCCGAAGTTTTCGCCGCGGCGGATCTGGCGGGTGGCCGTCTGGTCAATCCGGCGCGGATCAAACGTGGGTGGTTGGTGAGGGGTGGGGCCGGCGGATGCGAATGTCGCCGGGGGCATTGATTCGTTGATTCCGCGACGGTCGGTTGGAGAAAGTTCGCGGCGCGTGAGCATGGTGATATTGACGCTGGATTTATCACCCAGACCAGCGTCACCACTCCAGACACAGAGTAGATCGCCGTTGGGTGAGAACGTCAGCCGGCGGGTTCCCGACGCGGCGTGGAGGGCCTGGGAACCGGCGACGTGGCGATTGAGTCTGAATTCGTTGCCGTTGCGCGTGCCATCGGTCGCGAACAACTGGGCGAAAATGCCAGTGCCGTCTTCATCGGCGCCATTCCAGGCGATCACAAAGCGCCCGTTGGGAGCCACTGCAATCGCGGCCGCGTTTTGCAGGCCGGCGTGTGTCTGGTTGACGACGAATGGAGCACCGCGTGGCTGCCCCTGTGCGTCGAATAGGCGGGCCAGCACGCCGTAATCGGCGCCATCGCTCTCGGCGTCGAGCCAGGCGACGATAAAACCGTCGCGTGTACAGGCGATGACTGGCTCGATCTGGCTGTTTTTCAACGGGCCGCTGATGGCAAGCTCTGGACCGAGCGGGGAGCAACTGGCGGAGAAGCGTTGTGCGCGGATGCCATCTGGCTGCATCTGTTGGTTAAAGACGCTGTAGACGACGAGAAAGTCGCCATCTGGCGCAAAGGCGAGCGCGGGTACCGCGGCGGCTCGATGGGTCGGAGCGCTGACGGCAAACTCATCGCCGAGCGCCTGGCCGTCCGGACCCAGTCGCCGAGCGCGGATGCATGTTCGTGCGTCGCTGGCCGGGGATGACATCCATACCACCACCGCCGTGTTGTCGGGGCCAATGGCAATCGCTGGTCGTGATTGGTGCCCCCGGCGGTGTTGGTTGACGACTACCTCGGGAGATCCGATAAGCTCATGGTCGAAATGGCGCGCGATGATACTGCCAGCGTCGCTGTCCTGGTTATGGGCCTGCCAGATTATCCAGGTAGTGCCGTCCGGGCCACATGCGACATCGGGCGCGGTCAGGTGTAATCGGCTCGAAAGACCTATCGATATTTCAGTGCCTAGGGCCACACCGTCCGGCGAGAAGCGCTGGGCGTATATACCGGCACGACCGGCTTGCTGCCGGCGACTGGACCATACGGAAATGATCTTGCCAGCAGGCTGTACATCCAACGTCGCCTGATATTGAGCGCTTAATGAGAAGGTGCTGGCGCGCCATTCGTAACGGTTCAGGTTATGCGGATCCGCCACTATGGACTTTTCCGCGATATGGCATCCACATAGCAGCGCGAGCAGAGGTAGGGTAATCCAGGTGAAGTGATGCTTCATTGTTCTATTCCCAGCCATATCTAAAAGGTTGCTGGCGGCAACCGACATACAAGTCCCGCCCCCGTCAGGGAGTATCGACTCATGGGCGGCGGGCCTTTCTCGTCAGTATAACACGCGGCAGGTGTGTTCTTTCCTGGTTTCCGATAATCGTCGGGAGATTGTGGGTACATAAGCGTGCCCGGAACCCGCTGTTTGCGGGCCCGGGCACCTCTTTCCCCATCGTTCGTTGGGGCAGACTACCTTTGTGGGACCGGTTTTTAACCGGTCGCTGAGCGGTTCGGCAGGAGCCGCGCCCTCCCAGGCTTCGGCGACAAAGCAGAGCTTTGTCCTACCCGCGGAGCTTTGTCCTTCCTGGTCACGACCGGGGCTTAGCCGCCGACCAGGGCGATGAAGGCGTCAATGTCATACGCGTTCACGT
>JBDRDH010000112.1:0-8859 GCA_043820985.1 Planctomycetota bacterium | reverse complement strand
CGCCCCGCGAACGTTGATCGAGGAGTTTGCGAAGATCAAAAGCGGCGACGTGGTCCTGCCGGCCCAGATGGCCGACGGTAGTCGGCGAACCATCCACTTGCGCTGTGTGACGACGCCCGACGAGGCTCAAAAGGTGCTGCTCAACCGGCTCGGCCTGACGCTCCCCCAGCGTCTGCGCCGAATCGACGAGGTCACCCAAATGTAGTCACGACTTCTGCTCAAAAACGGTCCTGGCGCTACCACCAGGACCGTTCATGCGCCCTAACTGTTCAACTTGGGGTAGAATTGCCCAAACACCGCTATCAAATCTCAGCCTGTTGTTCGAGCAGTCACTGGTGTCTTAGTCGCGTGCTCCCGCATATGGACGGCAATCCTCGGTATCACACCTACGTGCATAGTCCAGAACGCACCTCATAATCGTTTGACCGCGCTCACGGGCTCACCACATTCAGGACATCTACCGCTCTCGTTCCCAGTCAGGTCATAGCCACACTGACAATAGTGCCCCGGCAGCGTCTTCTTTCCCGGCCACCATGCTAAACCCGTCGGGATGACCACGATGACTAGCGGAATCCACAATGGGATTTCCCACCACCACCAGAGAATGTATGGCCACCAGCATAGATCGTTCCAGGGGAGAACTGTGATGCGAGTCACATCCCAGCCAACTATACTTGTGTTCTGACTGCCGGATACCCAAATCACACTACCCCCAGCAATAATCAAAGTTTGAGTTTGCTTCTCATCCGACCAATAGATAGTCCAGAAGACGCTCACCAGCCAAGTCGCCATGATCAACATGCATAGCAGAAGCCCCAGCCACCTTATAATCTTCCTGAAATTCGTGGCTTTACGCATAAGCTGCACAGCTCATCTATAGACAACTTCTACTTGTTGACGAATCCTAGCGCATCCTCATGCATGCCGCCGGTGATTGGGCCGTCAGTTTCTTCCATCGTGATGCAATCCCACACCGGGCAGACGTGACTGCACAGCAGGCAGCCTACACAGCGCTGCGGATCGACCTCGGCTTTCCGCGTCAGGCTGTCGAACTGCATGGCCTGGTTGGCCCCATCAAAGCAAACAATATGGCACAAGCCGCAACCGATGCACTTATCCGGATCCACGTGCGAGATCACATGCCGCGTCTGGTGGTGCTCGGCGGGATCGACCGTCAAGGGCAGGCCGCGCCCGACCAGTTCGCCGACAGATGCCAGCCCCTTCGCTTCCAGGTAATCCTCCAGACCGCCACACAGCGAATCCACGATGCGATAACCGTAACGCATGATCGCGGTTGTCACTTGCAGGTTCGACGCCCCCATCAGCAGGAACATGACCGCATCCTGCCACGTCTCCAGCCCGCCGAGCCCGGAGACCGGCAGACCGAGTTCCTTGCTCTGAGCCAGCTCAGCCACAAACCGTAGCGCGATCGGCTTGACCGCCGGCCCGGAGTAGCCGCTGATCGAGCCCTTGCCCTGGATGGTCGGCTTGGGCGCGAACGTATCCAGATCGACCTCGGTAATCGCCCTCAGCGTGTTGATCGCTGAGATCGCGTCGGCGCCACCCTTCTTCGCCGCAATCGCCGGCGGCAGTATGTCGGTGATGTTCGGCGTCATCTTAGCCATCACCGGGATCGAGACCGTATCCTTCACCACGCGCGTGTAGCGCTCCAGCATGTCGTAGGCCTGCCCGATCTTATGGCCGGCGCCCTCGACCGCCATCTGCGGGCACGAGAAGTTGAGTTCGAGCATATCCGCGCCGGCGTCAGCCGCACCACGCGCCAGCTCGGCCCAACCCGCATCCGAATAGCCCATGATGCTGACGATCAGCGGGCGGTCGGGATAATGCTGCTTGAGCCAGGCAATATCCTTCAGGTTCTGCTTGTACGGCCGCTCGCTGATCATCTCGATGTTCTGCAGGCCGATGAACCGCCGGTTGCCGTGATGCAGGGCATTCAGCCGGGGGGTCGGATCGATGATCTGGTAGTCCTCCTCCAGACCCACCGTCTTGTACACCGCTCCACCCCAGCCGGCGTCAAAGGCCCGCGAGATCATCTCCGCCGTATTACCCACCGGCGACGACGACAGGCAGAACGGGTTCTTGAATTTCACACCACAGACTTCGATGCCCAGGCTCGGACGTTTGCGACACGGCAAGGTAACCGGCTGGGTGAGCGGAAACGCCTCGACGATCGCCGCGGCGGCGCGCTTGCCGTCCAGCACCGACGACGCCACGGTCTGGCCAACGCGGACCACGTCGCCACCCGCGAAGATGCGCGGATTGGACGTACGCAGCGTGTCGGCGTGCGCGCGCGGCCGACCGCTCTTGTCGTGCTTCAAACCGGACAGCGTGGCGCGCAAATCCTCCGACGGTCCGGAACCGATGGCTTCGATAACCACATCCGCCGGCAACGTGAACGTCGCGCCCGGCACATCCTCGGCGTTCTCCGGCACAAAGCGATTCGGCTTCTTCCAACAAATCTCCACGCCACGTACCGCCGATACACGACCATCCGTGCCGACGATGCGTGTCAACCGGCAATTCGGCTTGAAGCGTACGCCGTGCGCGAAGGCCAGCAGCTTCTCTTCCACGTCGGCGGGCAGCTCCTCCATGGCTTCGAGCGAAACCGTGTAGACTCGCTCGGCTCCCAGCCGCTTGGCCGTTACGGCACAGTCCATCGCCACCGATCCGCCGCCAACCACCACCACGCGTTTACGCTTGACCGCGGTCTTGAGCCTGCGAACCTGTTTCTCATCGCGACCGCGCTGCAGGAAATCATCCCAGGCATAAATGCCGCCCAGCTTGTGGCCGGGGATCTTCAGGCGATAGGACTCGTCGCAGCCGGTCGCGACGAACACGGCGTCAAAACCATCTGCCAGCAAGCCCTCAAGCTCCTCGCGTGTCGATATCGAACAACCGCACTTAAACTCCACGCCCAACCCGGCGATCAGACCGATTTCATGTTCCAGCAACTCGCACGCCAGCCGATGCTCCGGAATGCCATAACGCAACAGCCCCCCCGGCGCCGGCATCTTCTCATAAACCACGACCGCGTAGCCCTTCAACGCCAGATTCGCGGCGGCGGACAATCCCGCCGGGCCAGAGCCGATCACCGCCACCCGCCGATCGCCCGGCGACGGCGCCCGCAAAACCTGCATGCCCTCCCGACGTTCGTAATCCGCCAGGAACGCCTGCAACTCGGCGATATTGATGGGATCATCCAGCCCGGAGCGCGCGCAACCCTGCTCGCACAGCCGGCAGGTCGGGCAAACCCACGCACACGTCGCCGCCAGAATATTATTCTCGCGCATGGAGCGCACCGCCCCGCGAATATCCCCCAGCCGCAGCTTGCGGATGAACGTCGCCGGCTTCGTATCCGCCCCACAGCCGGCGTCGCACGGCGCGTCATGACACAACAAACAGCGCCCCGCCTCCTCAACCGCCGCCTGTAACGTTAGCATTCCATTACTTGACATGCACACTCTCCTATCCCTCAATTATCTGCGTGCCACTGCTCTCTCAGGCAGTGCAGGTTGTCGTCAGGGGTGGCCCACCTCTTTAGAGGTGGGGGACGCGAACAGTCACCCGGTTCGTGTACCCCACGGCTGAAGCCATGGGCCACCCAACTCGGCCGGCGAGACGCTGGCCGCTACACGCGCCCCGGATTCGAGCGCGGAATGAACTCGCCATGCCCGTTGCGACCCACGAACTTATAATCCCGCACAACCTGCGACCCACGACTGAACGTATGCTCGGCAAAACCCGCCAGTTCCCAACCCTGATACGGACTCCAGTCGCAATTCGTCTGCATCTTCCGCCAATCCACCTTACGCTTCCTGTTCGGATGGATTATCGCGACATCGGCATCACTACCGATCTGCAACACACCCTTGCGCGGGTACAGCCCCATGATCTTCGCCGGCGCCGTGCAACATTTATCAACAAACTGATTCACCGTCAGTCGGCGTTTCATCACGCCATGCGTATAAACCACCGGCAAAAGCGTTTCCAGCCCCGGCATCCCCATCGGGATCTTCGTCCAATCGCCCTTCCACATCGCTTTCTGCTTGCGGTTGAATGTGCACGTATCGGTCGAGATCGAGCAGACTTCACCCTGACGCAGACCGTTCCACAACCGTTGCTGGTCACGCGGCGTTTTGACCTGCGGACAGGTGGCGAACAGGTGTCCATCCTTGCCGGCGAATACCCGGTCATCAAGCGTCAGGTACTGTGCACACGTCTCCGCCAGCACTTTGACACCTTCATCCTGAGCCCGGCGAACCAGGTCCGCGCCCTCGCCGGTGCTCATATGCACGATGAACAGGCGACCGCCCGTGGCCTTGGTCCAGCGTATAGCGCGCTCGATCGCCTCGGTCTCGATATAGTTCGGGCGCGTCATGGTATGCAGGCGGGCGCCGTACTTCTTCATCTCCGCCTTGTTGTGGTGTCGCTCAATCAACATATCCAGCACCCGACTGGACTCGGCGTGCACGCACAACATCCCGCCCAGATCGCGTAGCGTTTCCAACGCGCCATACATCGCCGCGTCGTCCGACTGCCAGCCCTGACTCTCATAGATCATGAACTGCTTGAACGTCGGAATGCCCTGGTCGATCATCCGCGGCACATCCTTCTGCTGATGCTGCCAGTCCGTGATCGCCAGGTGGAAGGAGTAATCGACGCAGGCCCGTCCGTCAGCCCGTTCGTGCCAGTTATCCACTGCTTGTTGTAGCGTGTCCTTGCCATAGGGAATCGCGAAGTCGATCACCGTCGTGACGCCGCCGCAAGCCGCGGCCCGCGTGCCGGAGTCATAGTCATCGGCCGAGACCGTCCCGCAGAACGGCAATGCCAGATGGACGTGCACGTCCACGCCGCCGGGGATTACGTAACGACCGCGCGCGTCGATGCTCCGCGCGCCATTGGCCTTCCCGTCACCCAGGTTCTGGCCGATGGCGACGATTTTTCCCCCACGAATGCCCACGTCTGCCCGCATGGTCCCGCCACTGCCGACGAGCTTGCCGCCGCGAATAATCGTATCAAGTTTCATTGCGGTGTTCCTGACATGCTGATCCTCGGTTCATCTATCAGAGCATTCTCCGCACCCGGCGGGCATACCGTCAAGTCAAACTACTCGATCAACGCGCGCGAATCGGCTCCAATCGTTCGCATTATGGCCTGATATTCGATTAGGATAACGCCTGTGGCGTCGGCGCGGCGTCAACAGTTCAATAAACCGCGGTGCACGTACTATCCGGCGGCGCCGGCCCGGAGGTGTGACCAGCCATGAAAATACTCGGCGGATTCCTGCGCTACATCCTGAACATCAACACGATCTGGGGCCTGATGATCCTGGCGGCGTTTGCGCTCTGCGTGTATCAGCACTATGCGCCGACGCGGACGATAATACCGGCCGAGGTGTTTGCGGAGGGCGAAAATGTCGTCGCCATTCGCGTCGTCGGTCGCGAAAAGGAGATCGAAACTTATCAGTATGAACTGCCCATGCAAGGTGGGGAATTGACGATCCCTGTTGCCGAATCAGACGAGAACGAAGTGCGGCCGCAATTGCGGTCAATTCAACGCGTGGGCGGGAGTTTCCTGCTGGAATGGGACTACGAAGGCCATGGCCCATTTGAGATCGCGGTTCGGCGCTATCAACCCGCGCAGGAGCCTGTTCCGGTAGAGCAATTCGCGGTCCGGCGATACCAACCTGGGCATGCACCCATTTCAGAGGATCGAGAACTGGACGGCGAATACCGCGTGTTGTTGCGCACGCCGAAGGAGGAAGGGGGCTACCACAGCTTCGAATACGGTATCGCGTTGAAAGATGGCGAACCTGTCATACCACCTGCGCAGCAGGCCGTGCGGCACGATCGACCGGCGCTTGTGACGGTTGACCGGACCGAGTCTGCGTACGTCCTGCGGTGGGACTATGAGGACGCGAGCCGGTACGAGCTGGCCGTCGAGTGGGTTGTCCGAAGCGGCAACCTGGTGAGGTTGCAATCACTCACCGATGCGGCCTTCGATTTTGCGACGAGGGGTTTCGAGATCGCCCTGGGGTTCGTCGCGTCGTTCGTGCTGCTGCTCGGGCTGATGAAGGTGGGCGAAGACGCGGGCATCGTGCGACTGGTCGCCAAGGTCTTCTACCCGATCATCCGTTTCCTGTTTCCCGACGTACCGAAAGACCACCCGGCCAGCGGGGCGATCCTGATGAACTGGACGACCACGCTCCTGGGGCTCGGTAACGCCGCCACGCCGTTTGGGTTGAAGGCCATGAAGGACCTTCAGACCCTCAACCCGCACAAGAACGTCGCAACCGACTCGCAGATCATGCTGCTGGGCTACAACACGGCCGGTCTGGCGCTGCTGCCCACCACGCTGTTGGCGATGCGCAAGGCCGCCGGTTGCAGCGATCCGTTTGAGATCATCGGCACCTGCATCCTCGCGGGCGCAGTCGCGACGATCACGGCCATCGTCATGGTCAAGCTGTTGGGGAACCTGCCGTTCTTCTCGGTGAAGGCCGCGGGTGCCGAACAGGCCCGCGATCAACAGGCCCAGGCCGAGACGGAATCAGCCACGGAGGGTGAATGATGCCGAACGAATCGCTCTTCAAGTTCGTGGTCGACCAGGTTTCGCTCTGGACGCTGCCAATGATCTTCTTCGGGATCGTCGGCTACGGCATGCTCAAACGCGTCAAGGTTTACGAGTCGTTCGTCGAAGGTGGCAAAGAAGGTTTTGACATCTTCCTCAAGATCCTGCCCTACATCGTGGCGATCTTCGCGGCGATCGGGATGTTCCGCGTCTCCGGCGCGCTGGACTTCCTGTCCGAGCATCTGACCTGGCTGACGGCGTGGATTGGCATGCCGCCCGACGTCCTGCCGGTGGCATTGATGAAGCCGCTTTCCGGTTCGGGCTCGCTGGGCTTCGTGACCGAGATCGTGCAGGCCGCGCCGGACTCGTTCAGCGCGCGCGTGGCTTCGACCATGTTCGGCAGCACGGATACAACGTTCTACATCATCGCCCTGTACTTCGGCTCGGTCGGGATCAAGAAAATCCGACACGCGATGGTCGCCGGGCTGATCGCCGACCTGGCCGGGATTCTAGCCGCCGTCTGGGTTTGTCACGCGGTCTTTGCGTAGCCCGTAGTGTTTACCACAGTGTACACAGAGGGCACAGAGAGGCATCAGAATGACCTTTGGATGGACACGCACGACCAATCGCAGCGACAAGTGTACATGGCGAAATGCACCACGAGTACTCTCAATAAACCCCTCTGTGCCTTCTGTGTACTCTGTGGTTAGACACCCGCGGCTTCTGATTGCCCTGCTGCTCACGCTCGCGCCGGCGGTTCTGGTCGGCTGTGCCGGGCCGCACGCCCGCCACGACCGAGCCCTGACCACCCGGCTGGACGAGATCCTCGGCCGGCTGGCGGATACCGGGGCGACCTACACCGCCCGCGTCGTCACGCTACCCGAGGGCCGCGAGCTCTACGCCCACGACATCGACGTGCCCTACACCCCCGCCAGTAATATGAAAATCACCGTCAGCGCCGCTGGCCTGGATATGTTCGGGGCCGAGCACACTTTCAAAACCTACTTTTGCTTTGATGAGGATGATCTGTTGGTCATCGGCTCCGGCGATCCCGGTATCGGCGATCCGCGTCTGGCTCGCCGGCGCGGCGAAACACCCACCACGGTATTCGACCGCTGGGCTGATGCCCTGACAGCGCGCGGCATCACGCACATCGCCGGCGATTTGCTCTGCTACGACGGCGTTCTCGACGACGAATGGGTGCACGCCTCCTGGGGCGCGGACGTGCTGCACTGGTACGGCGCCCCGACATCCGGGCTAAACTTCAACGATAATTGCATCGACATCACCATCTTCCCCACTACTCCGGGCGCGCCGGTACGCTATGAGGTCGTCCCGCCCATACGCAACATCACTGTAATCAACGAATGCCTCACCGGCTCGGAGCATGCCCCGACCATCGACAAGCTGCCGCATGGCAATATCTACCAGCTCGGCGGTACCTGCACCGAGAAAGCCGCCCTCAAGAGCAAGCCCGTCGAGGATCCCGGAGCGTTTTTCTGCGACGCCCTGCGCACACACCTCGCTGCCCGCGGCATAACCATCGCTGGTAAAATCACCCGCGTCCCCTCGGAGCACCTTCGTCTCATATCTCCCGACGACAAGCGGATCGTCGCCATACACGAAACCAGCGTGCGCGACGTCATCGGTCGTATCAACACCAACAGTCAGAACTTCTTCGCCGAGGCGCTCTGCAAGCTGACCGGCCGGGCCTGGGCGGCGTCGCAAAGCCGCACGGTTCCGGGATCGTGGGCTGATGGCGACCGAGCCATTCGCGCCTTCCTGGACCGCAACAACATCGATGATAACGGCTTCGCCCTGGCGGACGGCTCCGGTCTGAGCGACGACAACCGCGTCACCGCTCGGCTGATCACCGACATCTTCGCCGTCATGTTTGAACACCCCGAGAGCGAAGCCTACCTCGACAGCCTCGCCAAAGGCGGAGTCAATGGCACCCTCGAAAAACGCTTCGCCGGCTTCCAAGGCCGCGTCTTCGCCAAGACCGGCTACATCTCCGGCGTACGCGCCCTCAGCGGCTACGTCCGCACGGACGATGACGAGTGGCTGACTTTCTCGATCATCTACAACCACATCCTCGGCGACGTAAAACCCTACGAAGCCCTCCAGGACGAAGCCGTCAAACTCCTCACCCACTGGCCTGACCTGACGAACTGATGACAACCCAACCAGAAGGGCTGATGGGTGCCATGCCCAAGCTGAAAGCGCGGGCATGCCTCAGCATAAAGCCCATGCCCGCGCTGACGCTTGGGC
>JBDRDH010000111.1:0-6862 GCA_043820985.1 Planctomycetota bacterium | reverse complement strand
AGTAGGGAGTTCTTCATGGCGGCATCAGAGGAAGCCCAGGTCGAGCAGCAGGTCAAGACTTTCAGCGACCAGTTCAACACGCTGCGGGCGGAAATCGGCAAGATGATCGTGGGGCACGCCGAGGTGGTCGAGGGCGTGCTGGTCTGCCTGTTTTCCGGGGGACATACCCTGCTGGAAGGCGTGCCGGGATTGGGCAAGACGTTGCTGATCCGTACATTGTCGGAAGCGTTGAGCCTGGAATTCGCGCGGATCCAGTTCACGCCCGACCTGATGCCGGCGGATATCATCGGTACCAACATCATTACCGAGGATCAGCAGAGCGGCCGACGACAGTTCGAGTTTCAACGCGGGCCACTTTTCGCGCAGATCGTGCTGGCCGATGAGATCAACCGGGCCACGCCCAAGACGCAATCGGCCCTGCTGGAAGCCATGCAGGAGCATGGGATCACCTCGGGCGGCACGCGCTATGCGTTAAAAGAGCCCTTCTTCGTGATGGCAACGCAGAACCCGATCGAGCAGGAAGGGACGTATCCACTTCCCGAGGCGCAGCTCGACCGGTTCATGTTCAAGCTGCTGGTGGGCTACTCGGACGCGGCGGAGTTGAAAACAATCGTCGATCGTACGACGACCGGCTACAAGCCGAATATCCAGCCGGTGTTGAGCGACGAGCAGATCATCACCGCGCAGGAACTCGTCAAACGTGTGATTGTGGCGCCGCACGTGCAGGATTACGCGATCCGCATCGTGCTGGCGACGCACCCCAACAGCACGCACGCAACGCCCTCAGTCAACAAGTATGTGCGTTGGGGTTCGAGCCCGCGTGGCGCCCAGGCCCTAACCCTGGCGGCGAAGATTTACGCCATGCTGGACGGGCGCTACAACGTCAGCTTCGACGACGTCAAGAAGAGCGTGCTGCCCGCGCTACGACACCGGCTACTGCTCAACTTCGAGGGTGAGGCTGAAGGTCTTAGCACCGACTATGTCCTCAACGACATCCTCGACACAGTGACGACAATGGCCGGAGCAGCAGCGTAAATGTAGCGGCCGGGCCCCGTACCGGCCGTAGAAAGTACCGGCCGACGTCTCGTTGGCCGCGAATGCACAAATGTAGCGGCCGGGCCCCGTACCGGCCGTAGATGGAAACGATGCCACGACCATCGCGAAAGACACCGCTCCGCGACCTGACAACTTATGGCCGATCTCACGCGGTTCGGCTGCCGGACTACGACTACGCCGGGGATGCGGATATTCATCTGACTCTCTGTGCCGATGTTGGTGCGCCGTATCAAGACGACCCGCTTGCAGCATTCATTTGCGAGAACATCGAGTTCTACTGCCGGAGGCTCGAATATCGCCTGTACGGCTATTGCCTGATGCCGGATCATCTGCACGTGCTGCTGTCGCCGGCGGATTCGGGCAAACCGCTGGGAGATTGGCTGCGCGATTTCAAGAGCTACACAACCAACCAGTGTCCGATGCCCAGCGTGTACCGTCGCCTGTGGCAGCCGTCCGGTCACGACCACGTCTGTCGAACTCAAGAGACGGCGGAGAAGGTCTTGTTGTATATTGTCAACAACCCCGTACGTACGGGATTGGTTGAACGGTGGGAGGACTGGCCGTGGACGCGCGTGTTTATCAAGTTGTAAAACGATCCGGCGTTCTACGGCCGGTGCGGGGCCCGGCCGCTACATTGGCGATCACCACCGTCCCTGGGCTCGGCAACACCGCTTGACTACAGTGGCTTTGGAAGGCCTTTCCCGTGGCTGACATTGACGACAAGCCCGTTGTCCTTGGCCTCTACCGGCATGACGTGCCGGAGGAGAAGACGCTGCGCGCTTTGTTGGAGTGGCTAAGTACTAACTCCAGAATTATGGGCGCCATGAATATGCAATCATCCATCGAGGAAGCCAAGGAACGCCTGCGGCAAGCCGGATTGGGATTTGAATCTGCTGATAAGAACGATCTGGGATTGTTCATCAAATTCATGCTGGCCGATTTTGAATCGTCTACCGGCGCGCTCGATCAGAGGGCGATTGATCGTGTCGTGAGCTCGAATGATAGTTTCCCGCAACGGCTCAAGATATGGTGCAGTTCTTTTAACACATACTGTCCAATCGAGGTCGGCTATGCGGATACGGTACCGGATGATCCGCGATATTGCGGACGCCGGCTCATTCAGATTTCCACAATTCGAACGGCTTCACAGTTCCTGGACGATCTTGCCAAGGTTGTGAAGGTTCCAGTACCCGAAAAGCGCCCCGAATATCTCAGGGCACGCATGGAAGAGCTATTTCAACAATGTTTACAAAATATCCACGTTGACTATGCCTCAATCCGATGTGACCGTAAATTATCCTCTCCTCTGACACTCGCTGAGTCTGCCGATCCCTCTGACTTTCACCGGGTATATGTCTGCTTGCCTGCCGAGGAGATTAGCGCGATACTCCTGGAATACGCGGAAGTTTCCGAATGGACGCTTCATCCGTTACCATTCGGCATTTACTTTCGTCTGCGGGATGAGGACAGTGAGCCGTCCTACGATGGACGTAGGTTAATTGAACGGCTCTGTGCCATTTTCGCGGAACGGTTCGGGAAAGCTTGAGATAAGGCGGCATGATGGCGACGGCTCCGGTTGGACAGCGCGAGCGTACAGACGACGAGCTCCTTTCGCCGGAGTTCATGACCAAGCTCGAGCAGCTTGAGATTCTGTCGCGTAAGATATTTGTCGGGCGACTGAAGGGTGAGCGGCGGAGCAAGCGGCGGGGGGAGAGTGTTGAATTCGCCGACTACCGCAACTACGTGGTCGGCGACGACCTGCGTTTTCTGGACTGGAATATCTACGCCCGGCTTGAAAAGCTGCAGCTCAAGCTCTTCATGGAGGAGGAGGACCTCAATATCACGCTCCTGCTCGACGTATCCAAGAGCATGGACTGGGGCAAGCCGACCAAGGGGCTGTACATCAAACGCGTCGCCGCCGCCCTGGCGTATATCGGCCTGGTGAACTACGACCGCATCAGCATCTACGGCTATTCGAGCACACTGGCCCGCGAGATGCGCGGCGTGCGCGGCCGGCGGCTGGCCAGCCAGGTCTTCAAGTTCCTCCAGGAGATGCCCCTGGAGGGGTACTCGGATTTCACAGCCGTGGCCAAGCGCTTCGCGGTGCGACACACGGCCAAGGGCGTGGTCATCGTACTGTCCGATTTCATGGACAAGGGCGGCTACGCCGACGGGCTACGCTATCTGCTCAGCCGCGATCTGGACCTGTACGTCATACAAGTGCTGTCGCCGGAGGAAGTTGACCCGACGCTGGTCGGCGATCTGAAGCTGCGCGACGTTGAGGACGATGATCTGGCGGAGGTCACCATCAGCAAGCCACTGCTGGATCGCTACAAGGCCAACCTGCAATCATACTGCGCGGAGTTGAAGGATTACTGCACGCGGCGCGGGATCACGTACCTGTTCACGAGCACACGCGTGGCTTTCGACGTGTTGGTGATGTCGTATTTACGCAGTCGTGGGCTGCTGAGGTAGCGGCCGGCATGGATACGAGTGGTTGCATTAATCCTCGCTGGCGCTTCGGGCTCGGATTTCTTGGGCGGAGCATGCGGTGACTTTTCTGAACGCCTGGGCATTCTGGATCGCCGCCGGGGTCGTGCCGGCCCTGGTGATTCTCTACTTCCTCAAGCTGCGGCGGCGGGAAGAGCCGATCTCAAGCACGCTGCTGTGGAAGCGGGCCGTGCAGGACTTGCAGGTCAATGCCCCCTTCCAAAAACTTCGCAAGAATCTGTTGCTGCTGTTGCAATTGCTGGTGTTGGCCGCGGGTATTTTCGCCCTGGCCCGCCCGATCATCGAGACCACTGCCGCCGTCGAGGGACGGTTGGTGATTCTGATCGACCGCTCGGCGTCGATGAACACGGTCGAGGCGGACGGACGTTCCCGGCTCGAAATGGCCAAAGAGCAGGCCATCTGGCGGGTGCGGGCGCTCAATCGGCGCAGTGGCGGGTGGTTCTCGTTCCTGTCGTTCGGCGGCGCGGAGGTCATGACGCGGGCGATGGTGATCGCCTTTGCGGATCGGGCTACGGTGATCGCGCCGTTCACGCCCAATACGGCCAGCCTGGTGGAAGTGATCGACAAGATTACGCCGACGGATGGCGAGACGAATATCCTGGAGGCGTTGGATCTGGCGGAAGCTTACATGCTGCCGCCGACCATGACGACCGATAAGACGCCGATGAGTGCCGAGGCCGCTGCTCGGCTGCTGTTGATCTCGGATGGTGTACTGGCGGATATTGACCAGGTGGCCTTGCAGGAAGGCCAGATCGAGCTGATCAAGGTTGGCGAGCGGGTAGATAACGTGGGGATTACGGCCTTGCGTACCCGCCGCAACTACGAGCGTCCCGAGGTTCTGAATGTATTCCTGCAGGTCGAAAACTTCGGCGACAAAGATGTGACGACCGACGTGGCCATATACATCGACGGTGAATTGGCCGGAACCCCGGTCCAGACAGTCACCCAGGCACCGGCGCCGGCCGAGCGGGGTGTGGGTGGGGATACGGACGAGGCCCGGTTAGCCGGCGGGACACCCGGACTGAGCTTCGAGTTGGTGTTGGAGCGGGCGGCAGTGATCGAGGCGCGGCTGTCTCGGGAGGACGGGCTGGCGGCTGACAACCGCGCGTTTGCCGTTGTGCCCCCGCCGCGCCGACTGCGCGTGCTGGTGGTTACCGAGCGCAACTTTTTCCTGGACAGCGTGTTGCGCGGCTTGCCGCTCCAGGAGCGCGTTTTTCTGACACCCACGCAGTACGAGGCCCAGCGCGGCGACCTGGAAATTGAGGGCGCTTCCACGTTCGATGTGGTGATCTTCGATAAGTATCAACCGACGGAGCTACCGGCGGGGAATTTCCTGTTTCTGGGCGTAGCACCAGTGGCAGAGGGGATCGAAGTCGTCGAGAAGATGGAACAAAGTCATGCGCTGATCTGGTGGGATGAGACGCACCCGGTATTACGACACGTCTCGTTGGAATATGTCTACGTTGGAGAGAGCCTGCTGCTCAAATTGCCGGCGGAGGCGGAAACTTTGATCGAAGGGCCGCGCGGGCCGGTGTTGGCTCGTTACGCCGATGGGAATCGACACTACATGATCCTGTCGTTTGCGATCGAGAACAGCACCTGGTGGCAGAAATCCAGCTTTCCGGTTTTTGCTTATAACACTTTACGCTATCTGGGTAGCGGTGGAATGGCGGCCGAGAGCGGCCCGGTTCGGCCTGGCGACACCTTAAGAATGCCGTTGCCAGAGGGTGCTAGCGAGGCGGTTCTGCGGCGTCCGAATGGCGCGCAGGTGCCCATCACGCCCGATAGTGCCGGGGTGGCCTACTATGGGAGTACGCACCAGGTTGGTGTGTACAGTGTGACCTCGGCGATCGAGGGCGGGGAGCGCGTTGACCGTTACGCGGTTAACCTCGAATCCGCGACGGAGAGCGACATTCGGCCGCGTGGGGCGGGTGAGATAGCCTCGGAGCAGTTTATCGCCGGGCAAGCCGTGGAAACCGTCACGCCGGAGATTTGGCGCTGGTTTGTCGGGGCGGCTTTGTTGATCGTATTATTGGAGTGGTACATCTATAATCGGCGCGTGATGATCTGATGGTGCCGCGAACGTCACTAAACAGCCAGCAGGTGAACCGAACATGACTATCAGCGAATGCCAACCGGGACAACGAGTTCGGATTATTCAGGAAATCGACCGCCGGGAGGGGAATTGGCGGACCCAGGTCGAGGGTATCGTCGAGTACGTCCGGCAGGAAAAGACCGGCAGCACCTTCGCCCATAGTAAAGATGGCCACTTGTGGTTGATGCGCGTGCAGCTCAGGAAAGATGATGGGGAATTGACCCGGCTGACGGTCGATCCGTTGACCAGGATCGAGCTGCTGGAGGGCTAAGCGGATCCAGTTGCTCCGAGAGGGGGAGCCGTGGCTCGGCGGGGGCCGAATTCTCACTCTGCAGACTGGTGGCAGACTGACCGGTTACAAACCGGTCCCACATATATCTAACTTCAATGAAGAAGTCAGAAAGCTGGGCGATCAACTAATCTCAAGTGGGCTCCCTGGACGATAGGCATAGCGGGAGAGGATCGCGGCGATCGGTTGAAACGTCGCCGGCGGCCCTGTCCGAAACTTCGGCCTCGGATCGAGGAGCAGCGACATGCAGGGCGGATTAACATCTTCAGCGGGCCACAAGAGTAGCGCGGGTACCAGACCAGGCGGACGAAAGTGTGCCCGCGCCGGGCGGCGTATCGCACACCGCATACCATGTCGCGTGCGGCTCTATGATCCTGAATCCGGACAACCAAGTGCCATGCTCGGACAGACCACCAACATCTCAAATAGTGGACTGGCAGTCCAGGTTGCTCGACATGTCCCCAACGGGACCTGGGTGGAGACGTTGGTGCCGCACGTGAACGGCGACCCTATCTTTGTGTGCGGCGTCGTGGTGCACAGCCGCCGGGTGTTGGGGGATGAGTTCGAGATTGGGATCGAATACTCCGGCGATTCACCGCCACCGGTGTTTTAAGCGAGCCGATTGCCACTGCCAGGTGCCACCGGCCGTGTGCCACTGGTGGCTTGTCCACCAGTGTCTTCCACAACCGCCGGGTGCCATGCCCAAGCCGGGTGCCATGCCCAAGCGTCAGCGCGGGCATGGGGTTTATACTGAGGCATGCCCGCGCTTTCAGCTTGGGCATGGCACCCACGTTCGGATTGAGGGCGTTTGCTGGCGCTGCGCGTTCGGATTGTGGGTTTCCATGCCGGGTGCCATGCCCAAGCGTCAGCGCGGGCATGGGCTTTATGCTGAGGCATGCCCGCGCTTTCAG
>JBDRDH010000110.1:0-6672 GCA_043820985.1 Planctomycetota bacterium | reverse complement strand
TGAAAGATCGAAACCGAGCTATCAAAACTCTTATGATCCCACTGCCGCGACTCGGCGCCGGGCGGCAGCAACGAGCGCAGCATGCGTTCGAGCTCATCGGCATCGAGGGGCGTATTGCTCAGCGTTTCCAGGCAGCCATGTACCCGGATAGTCGCCGGGTAACCAGGCACCAAGTGGATGTCCGACGCATCCTTCTCGGCGGCAGCGTGCAGCAACCGCAAGAGACCGGCGGATAGCTCCTCGTCCTTCATATCTTTGTTTCCCGGCTCGGGACTAAGTATTTCGTCCAAGCAGATATTTTCATCTTCGGCAACCAGATTCCGACGAATCATAAGGTGTCTCACTTACATCTGGAACTATATGCGCCGGCCGGAACCGGCGCACGGTACAACTTCATCCGGCTTGTACCCACACCAAGCTCTCTGGTTGCGAGCGGAAATGTCGGGAAATGTACACTCCTGATACCTTGACAGAGATTATTAAGAATCTTTTGCTCTCACACCGACCTTGAGGTAAACTTAATTATCGGATGAAACATTGCGGATCCGAACACATCGGCGACACTCAGGTCCATCGAGAGCACGGTATGGGAAAGTAACGGAGGTATACCGGTTTCTCCCTGAGCGATGTGTATGACACGCCTCCGCGACAGCGGCGTATGATGAGGTTGCCTGACGCGCCTGTGCCGAAGTCTACGCCGAGTCCGTTCCGGGCGTTCAAAAACAGCCATCGACTGCAACATAAACAGTCAGTATCCACGCTGGTTGGTGATGGTGATGGTGATGTGTAGAGGTGTATTTCAAGAAACATATTTCCTCCCATGCGTAACATTACTGTCGCATTGATCCCCAGTGTGCTTGTTAAGCCAGACACATATCCACGAAATTGGAGTCATTCCAGGTGGCGATGGCGTATTTCGGCAATTCATCAGCAGGAGGCACACGGCTCGGCACGCGTAGTCAAAACCACTGCGTGGTACCCGACGGTCTCCAGAGGAGGAGGAGGTGTATTATGAAGTATGCACCGTTAATGGTTGTCATAGCGTTGCTTATGTTTGCTGCCACGCCCGCCGTGGCACAACATGAAGAGCGTTATGACACATTTTGGGCCGATGTTTACAACTATGATCCTGATCCTGCCTGGAGTGGCAGCACGGGGTACCCCGGTATGTACCCCGAGGAAATTGGCGTGTGGTATGAGTACCCGCGCTACGAATGGTGGAACACCTGGTTCTACAATGGCCCATTCATGCCGGATCCCTGGCACAAGCTGATCACCATCCACATCGAGGAAGTCATCCAGTACGATCCCGACGGGAGTACCATTTGGGTGGCGCTGAACTGGGCCACGGATGCGTGGTCAGACCTCGGACTCGATCGACCCCCACTGCCGGAAGACGTTTATACCCAGGAACTCGAAGACCTGTACATCGGTCGTTACATCTTCGATTACTACAACGATGACGTGTATAACCTGTGGTATGACATCGATCTGGTGGGTTACAACCCCGAGTGGATCTCGATCGATATCTGGGGCCAGGATTTCTGGATCGCGGGAGAAATCTGGCACCAGTGCGTACCAGAACCAGCGGGACTGAGCCTGCTGGCCCTCGGCGGCCTGGCCCTGCTTCGCCGTCGATAACAACCGCATTGAAACCCCATCGCCACCCATGGGCCGCTCCTCCCGAGCGGCCCATGCTTTATCCGCACGTTGGGTGCGAGTAGCATCCGGACATGCACAACGGATTGCAGGAAGTGTCAGTAAGCAGTGCTCGCCGCCGGAGCGGGTGGCTGGCTCTGCTGGCCATACTTCTGGTGGCCGCCCTGCTGCGCTTACCTGGACTGAGCGCCGCGCCGCCCGGCTTGCATCAGGATGAAGCCGCCAACGCCTGGAATGCCTGGTGCCTGCTGAAAACCGGGCGTGACCAGGCCGGTGTGGCGTGGCCAATCTTTTACACCCGGGCCATGGGTGAGAATCGCAGTGCCCTGTTTTTGTACCTGTTGTTGCCCTTCCAGGCGCTCGGCGGGCTGAATGTCTGGACCACACGTCTGCCCGCCGCCGTTAGTGGCATTCTGACTGTCATATTGCTCTACGCGGTAGTCCGGCGGCTATTCGGCCGCCCGACGGGCTTTGTCGCGGCGGCGCTTTTGGCACTCAACCCCACGCATATCCAGATGTCGCGCTGGGGACACGAGGCTTCAATCGTGCCACTACTGGTACTACTTCCGCTGGCCGCCTGGCTCTGGGCCGGATTCCCACTGAGCAATGACAAAGAATTGAAACCGCGACCGTGGCGCGCTCTGTTGGCGGGTCTGCTGACTGGAGCCTGCTGCTATGGTTATCCCGCTGTAAGAATGTTCGTGCCGGTTTTTCTGGGCATCAGCGTAATTGTCACCTGGCGCGGCTGGTGGCAAATCATCCACACGCGTCGCGGTATGGCGGCGGTCGCAAGCCTGGCATTGGGCGTGGGGCTGACTTTCGGTCCACTAGCGTATAAACACGTGACCGAGCCGGAGATTATCGCCAAGCGCGGCCAGGCCACCTGGATCTGGTCCGCCGACGATCCACTCCCGGCGAACCTGGGGCGCGTTTTTGAGCGTTATACCGCCCATTTCCACGCAGAGTTCCTGTTTGACACAGGTGACGCGGACGAAATCGCCTGGACGGCGGGGTATGGCTTCCTGCCGTGGTATTACCTGCCACTGCTGGCAACCGGTCTGGTTCTGCTGGTTATGCAAACGTGGCACAGCCGCGCCGCCCGGGTGATACTCGTTGGTGCCCTGCTCTTTCCCGTCGGTGACAGCTTGAACTGGCACATCAGCCTGCATGCCTTCCGCAGCTCCGCCGGCCTGATCCCGCTGATCATACTGGCGGCGGCTGGTCTGGCCCGCGCCTTGACATATGTATGCGAACACCGCCTGCGCGGCTGGTTGCTGGCATTGATCGCCAGCCTGGGTGGGCTGGTGGTTCCCGAGACCGGCAGCTTTCTGTGGGACTACTTCCACGAACGCCCGCGACAGCACACCGTCTATCGCGGCACGGCGGGCGATTTATTGGCGGCTTGTGATTGGTTGCGGCCGCGCATGGCCGAGACGGATGCGGTCATTTGCACAACCCTGGACATGAATCAGCCCTACTTTATCGTGCTGGTCGCTATGGAACATGACCCGCGCGTCTGGTTTTCCCAGCCGCGTGTAATGCACCATGACGGCGCCTGGGACGTCTACTCACGAGTTGGCAAATTCCATTTCCTGCCGGAGCACGAGTGCGTGGCGAAGCTGGAGCAGTTGCGGGAGGCGGGCCAACCGCTGCGTGTGGTGCTGATCCTGAGAATGACCCAATTCGCGGACATGCAACCCACGCACCGTATCCGAAATCCCGACGGTCGGGCCGCGCTGTTGATTTACGAACTGGAGTTGTAGACGCTGCTTACTCGCCGGTCAGTTGCAGCACCTTGGCATACTTCTCGGCGAACTGTCCGGACAGCTCATCGACCATTTCCGCGACTTCGGCCGGGCTGGCCTGGGCATACTGGTCCGCCAGTTCCAACGCCGTCTGCTCGTCAAAGAGCGGCGCGGTCAACTCGTTAACGGCCGCCTCCGGCATACCCGCCGCGATCACGGCGCCCCAAGCCTGCTGCAACTGGATGTGATTCTCTCCACAGGCGGCGTTGACCAGCAACTTGATCAACTCTCCCTGGCGTGACACTTTCTCGGCGTCCAGTCGCAGCCCAAAATCCTGTTCGAACGGATTATGCGGTACGCACAACTTGCCGGCATATTTGCCGTAGATCTCCGGATCGATGGGATAGTGGTAGAGCGTGCCGCCGCGCGACTGACGGTGTTCCTTAGCTACGCCCCAGAGCGCTTGCCCGTTCTCACTTAAAACATAACCCACGAAGTCGCGCGCCAGTTCCACGTCAGCGGCCATCGAGAGGATGCTGACCACGTCGGGCGTCATGACCGTGCCGTTCGGCGGATCGACATAAGCCAGCGCTCCGCCGCTCTCGGCCGCGCGCGACATGCCATCGAAGTTGACCGCCAGCACGGCCAGGAAAACGCCGCTCTCGACCTGGTTGAGCACCTCGCCACTACGCTGCCCCAGGGCGCGGGCATTGGCCAGGATGCGGATGATCGAACCCCAGCCGGCCTGCCAGCCCTGCTGCTGTAGAATCAGCACCAGGCACTCACGATTGCTACCACTGGCCAGTGGATTGGCCAGACCGATCCAGCCCTGGAAACGGGGCTCGGCCAGGTCCGCCCAGTTTGTCGGCGCGGCAATATCCCGCTGCTGGCAGCCCTGGGCGTTGTACAAGATGCCAAAACTGCTCAGGCCACTGGCCACCCAGTGACCCTCGGGATCACGTGTCGGGACTCCATTGACCTGTGCCGGAAGTTTCTCCAACACCTCCGCCAGCTCGATCGGACGACTGAAACCCAGCTCGGCCAGTTGTGTGTGGTCGGAAATACCCCCGCCAAACATCACGTCCGGATTCTCATAGGCCGCTCTTTGCGCATGCATCTCCGGAATGGCCTTGACGTACTCGACACACTGCGGCGTTCCCTGGTTGAGCCAGGCAATATGCACACGTTCCCCGCGATTCGACAGACACCAACTGGAAAAGCCGGCCGCGAAGGCGTTGCGGATCTTCTCACTATGAGGCGTGAGTACGGTCAATTTCTTGAGTGGTGCCGGCGGTTTGGAATGCGCCGGCGGAGCACCCTCCCGTTCACATGCCCCAACTCCGATAAATGCCGCCAGGACCGCCAGGATCAAAAGCCCCCCAATACATTTCCAGCCGCCGCTTTTCATAACCAGTCTCCCAGGCGATCTGCCCGGCCATCGGCCGGCAGACCTGCATATTGCCCGCTCCCAGCCGCGACCACCAGGATCCCGGCCGGGCAAGCTGTTAGGGTACCCGGAAATGCCCCACGCGCAAACCTTCCACACCCGCTGGATTGCCGCGAGGCGGGAACCGTGGGCAATCCGCCTCACCCCCCTTTGTCTTCCCGGGGGTTCCTGATAAAGTGTTGTGTTCTGACGCACATGGTGCGGTGTCTGGCGGGTAGTCCGCCATGCCTGATGTTAGTGCGGTTTTCTTGTAACAGGTGCCTGGATGTCTGACATACTGAAGAAGCTCGGTATCGCTGAAAATCACCCCGGTGGCTTTGCGGGTGAGTGGATCGGCTCAGGGCCGACCCTGGACGTTATTTCACCCATCGATGGGACAAAAATCGGTTCGGTCAAGCAGATTACCGAAGCTGAATACGATCAGATCGTCGACCGCGCCCATCAGGCGTTTCTAACCTGGCGTACCCTGCCGGCTCCCAAACGCGGCGAAGTCGTGCGGCAACTCGGCAATCGGCTGCGCGAGTACAAGAGCGAACTGGGCGCCCTGGTCACGCTCGAGATGGGCAAGATTCTGCCCGAGGGCGAAGGCGAAGTGCAGGAGATGATCGACATCTGTGACTTCGCCTGCGGCTTGTCACGCCAACTCTACGGCCTGACCATGCATTCCGAACGGCCCCAGCACCGCATGTACGAACAGTGGCATCCGCTGGGCGTGGTCGGTGTGATCAGCGCCTTCAACTTCCCCGTCGCGGTCTGGGCCTGGAACGCGGCCATCGCCGCCGCTTGTGGCGACAGCACGTTGTGGAAGCCCGCCAGCAAGACCCCCCTGACGGCGATCGCCTGTATCAAAATCGCCGAGCAGGTCTGCAAGGATAACGGCGTCGATCCGGCCATCTTCTCACTGACGATCGGTTCGGGACGCACCATCGGCGAGAAGCTGCTGCACGACAAGCGCATCCCGCTGGTCTCGGCGACGGGTAGTTGCGAGATGGGTTACCGCGTCGGCGAGGTGGTCGGCAAGCGCCTCGGCCGCACGATCCTCGAACTCGGTGGCAACAACGCCATCATCGTCACGCCGCATGCTGATATGGATATGGCCATGCGCGCCATTCTGTTCGGCGCGGTCGGTACCGCCGGCCAGCGCTGCACGAGCACGCGGCGAATCATCGTGCACAACTCGGTTAAGGACGAACTGGTCAAGCGGCTGCTCAAGGCCTACCAGACGATACCGATCGGCGACCCGCTCAAGGAAGGCACGCTGATGGGGCCGCTGGTCACGCACGACGCGGTCAGTGACATGCAAAGCGCCATCAAACGCATCAAGGCGGAAGGCGGCGAGATTCTGTACGGCGGTGAGAAGCTCGATGGTCCGGATTATCCTGGCGGGCATTACGTCAAGCCGTGCATCGCCGCGGCTGAAAACAAGTTCGCCATCGTGCAGGAAGAGACCTTCGCTCCGATTCTGTACATCATCGGCTACGGCGGGAGCGTCGGCGTCACGCCGGCCAAGGGTGGCACGGCCGTGTCGGCCGTGGATGATCTCGACGAGGCCCTCCAGCTCCACAACGACGTACCGCAGGGCCTGTCCTCGGCGATTTTCACCACCAACATGCTCGAAGCCGAGAACTTCCTGGCTCATCACGGCTCCGACTGCGGTATCGCCAACGTCAACATCGGCACCAGCGGCGCCGAGATCGGCGGAGCGTTCGGCGGCGAAAAAGAAACCGGCGGCGGCCGCGAATCCGGCTCCGACGCCTGGAAAGCCTACATGCGCCGCCAGACGAACACGCTGAACTGGGGTACCGAGCTGCCGCTGGCGCA
>JBDRDH010000109.1:0-20503 GCA_043820985.1 Planctomycetota bacterium | reverse complement strand
TCAGCTTCGCGGGCGCCTGGGAAGACATCCAAGACGTCTGCTAAACTCTTGTCATGCCGCCAGTAACGCTTCGGCGACTCGCTGTGGGAGGCCGGATGCCCCCGCCGCAAAAAGTTCTAACCGTGTCCAGTTGCTTCGATTCGATAATCCTCCCCCCTTATAGCGGCAGAAACATGCGCGCGATTTCAGTTGGCGCTGAAGACCAACCGTTTTGCGGGGCAAATACCGCCAGAATCAAGCCAAAACCGCCACTAGCCAACATGCAGTTTGCCTTCTGTGTTCGGCATGTGTTAGGATAGTGGTATGCTGATCGCGCCGAGCACAACTCGGGTGGACAACCGGCGTCGGCTGGCGAAGGCGAGCGGTCAGGCTGAGATTCCGGTACGCCTCCACGTTATCGGTGCTGAGCTCAGCCTGGCGACGATGTCGTGGTCGGCCTACTTGCAGCCGGTTCAGGAATACGTCGAGTACGATCGCCGACTGGTGCATCGGCTGGTACAGCTCAAGAAGTCTTGGCGGTCCGTCCTGCGCCTTCCCACCAGCGCGCTTCACAAACGGATGTACTGCTGGCGGTACTTTCTGCTGTTGCATCAGACGCTGCAGATCGCGCGTACTGAGCCGGAGCGTGGCGATCCAATCCCCATGCTACAGCGCATCGTCTCGTTCGAGTCGTTTCCAATCGAGGGGAGGGGACTGCCGGGGATCGCGGGCGGAGCGATGTCCAACCGACACCCGGTCTTTTTGCTCGGGCGTTTGGCGCCGAATCCTCCGCTGTCGACACCGCGGCACCTTCCGCTGGTCTTGCCACTTGGCCAAACAGATCCATACTACTTTTATCGCCAACTGCGTCTCTCAACGAAGATGGACAGTAGCCTGCTCGTCTTTCCGGCGTCGAACCTGTCTCAGCGGGCAGAGAGCTTCGGACCGATCGACCGTGCAGCGCGCTTGCTCAGCAGCAAGCCGGACCCACATTCCTATCCGCGCGCCCGGCTTCTTGCTCAACGAGTCCTGATTCCTCTGGCGATGGCGCAGCGCCGTGCCGAGGGGCGGTTTCGTAGCGGCGCCGTGTCGATACTCGATATCGGAGCGGGCACCGGTCACGTCGTGGCCAACGCCTGGCAGGAGGTGATGACATGTGGTCGCCTGAAAGCTCGGTTCAAGGCGTCACTACATTTCATCGACGCGGCTGGACCGTGTGCCGGCCGGTCCTTCGGCTTGTCGCGCGAAGCGAACGGGATCGCCAGTATCGAGTGGACGACGGCTGACTATCGCACCCTGCTCGACGACGATGCTTGGTTGGACGCACACCGTCCGGTTGAATGGGCGTTTTTCTGTCGCGTCTTGTGCAACGCGAGCACGATCGCGATGGAGCACGTGGAAGGCTGCGAAAACGACGATAGCGATGTGCGGGCAGACTCCAATCCGGCGCGATGCCTTGCCCCGCGCCGCCAACCTGATGGGCTGGCGAACCTCGAGGTCCGCACGGTACGAAGACGCCTGGCAAACGGAATCGTGATGCCGCAGTGGTCTCTGACGAGGTACTTCGCTGCGATGAAGGCCGCGAGTGTCCGCGACGTCGGCGTAGTCACCGATGATCAGTGTTGCATTCCGATTCGGCGCTTCAACCCGGCTGCTTTGATCACGGAGCGAGGCAAGAGCGTGCTGCATCAACTGCTCAACGTGGCGACCGCAATCGTGATCGAAGATCCTGATATGCTGCCAGCGGACCTCGTTGGGCATGCGCGGCAGTTCGGGCTCAACGAAGCGGGGATTATCCACTGCACCCAGGATGGCGTTCAGACCGAGGTCGAACACTTCATCGTTGCGAAGCAGAACGTAGTGAAACACCTGCCCGGAGAGCGCCTGTGGTAGAAATCACTCTTCGCAAGCGAAAGTCACCGGTCTTGACGCCGTCGTCGCTGCCGTGCTTGCGGCATGTGGCGACGCTCAATGTTACCGAGGGCTGCGCGCTGGGCTGCAAGTACTGTTACATCCAGGGCTATTCGCATTACCCCGGTGCCGAGCGGGTCATTCTGTATGAGAACCTGCCGGAACTCGTCGCGGCGGAGTTGCAGCGAAAACGCAGCAAGCCACGGCGCGTGTACTTCAACCCGTCCAGCGATGCCTTTCAGTATCCGCCACAGATCCAGGGCGTGTCGCTGAGGACGATGCGCGTTCTGCTGGAGGTTGGCGTCGAAGTCGCGTTTCTCACCAAGGGCTTCGTTCGGCGGCCGTTTCTGGAGTTGTTCGCCGATCATGCCGACGCCGTCTTTGCCCAGATTGGGATCACGACGCTGGATCGTGGACTATGCCGGGCGATCGAGCCGCGCACGGCGCCGCCGGAAATGCGTATCGCGACTATCGACGCGCTGACCCGGATGGGCGTGCACACAACCGCTCGTCTCGATCCGCTGATTCCCGACGTGACGGATGCGGATGATAGCGTCCTGCCGCTGCTGCGGGCTCTGGCCAAGGCCGGCGTTCGCGGCGCCGCCGCAAGTTACCTCTTCGTGCGGTCGCCGTTCGTGCGGCAAGTCACCTCAACACTGGCAACAGTGGCGCCCGGGGCACCTTCACCCGCGTCCTGGGCAACACAGACATTTGCGGAGGGCGCCGGCGGCGGCAGGATGATTGGCCTCGATGAGCGAAGCCGCAGATTCGCTCGCTTGCAGGCACTGGGGTGCAGCGCCGGCGTTCGCATTCGGCCGTGCCGCTGCAAGAACCCCGAGTTGACCGATGAACCCTGCGCGATCGCTGGTCCTGCCGGTCGCGTGGCCCAGGACCGCTCGAATCAGGGCGAGTTCGACTTCACATCCGGAACGCCCCAGCATCGGTCTCGACGTAAACGTCCGTCACGCAACAAGTAGCGCTTCCGCCACGCGTTTGGGCAATCTTCTGGCGAACCCGACAAAAAGTTCTAACCGTGTCCAGTCACTTCGATTCGACCGCAACTCTTTGTGCGCACGTTCTTTGCGACGGCGACATGCAACCGGATTTGAACCGTCGCTCTCAGCGGGAGTTTCACTCACTGGCACGGGGCCGGCGTGGCGTCGTCGACCGCTTCGCTCTCCGTGCCCAGCTTGGCACGAAGAGATGATGGATCAGAAAGAACGCCGAATCGTGTTTTCGTCGATGGTGTGTTTCCCGAGCATCTACTCTATCAGCTACGATCCACGACAGCGGCACTTTCGAGGACAGCTGCAGCTTCCCTGGCGGGTCCATCCCCAGCAAGGTGCATTGGCGCTGAACGATCGTCGCGATGCTGTTGATCGCGGCTTGCACCTTACTGTCGAGCACATAGCCGAGCATGCCACCGTGACGAACGGCACGTGAGTACTGGCCGCTTACGAATCGTATCATGCCGTGACGCACGTATTCTGATGCGTATGTGCGTATCCGGCCATTCATAGGCACGTTTAGCCGTTTGCATTCCAGGCAGAAGTAGAGGCTCTCGTTTGGTGGACCGCTCAGCCCGGTCGGCCTGAACGCTATATCCAGGCGTCCCAGATCCTGCCCGGCGGCTGGGTCGAGCTCCACCATCTGAGTATCCACGTAAAACGGAAGTTGTCGAACCGTGCGGTTCGCCCGAAGCGCGCTACACAACGCGTTGGTGATGTCGTCCTCTCTGTCGCTGCCCAGCCGGCCGGGTAGCGCCCGCCACGTGTCGATCGTCAACCGGAGAAGTTGCGGCAGCATCTGCTCAAGTAAGTCGGCCCAGTTCGTAGGCGAACCGATCACGTTCATGCAGGCTCCTCCGTGCCGTGCATGAGGATTGATCCGGCAATTTCGTCGGCGTCGTTCAATGCGGCCGTTTCCGTCCAGTGTCGCCGACTGAGCGGCTTGACAATGTACAAGCGGTCGCCATCGAACACCTTGACGCCACGCGCCAATTCGAAAGTGTTCATCTTCAAGGAGGCGGCTTGCCGTAGCGTATCCAAAGCAGTCAGTACGTCGCCGTTCGTGGCCTCTGAGGGCTCCGGTTCGCGAAGCCGGGCATGACGTCCCTGAATCTGCGATAAACCTCTATCATGCAGTGACTACCGCGTCGGCAACCCAGTTGGGTAACGCTTCCGCCCCGGCCGCAAAAAGTTCTAACCGTGTCCAGTTGCTTAGATTTGTGCGAGCGGTTGACAGCACTAGTCGGCCGCTCGTTAACTTTGACACCCGCTACACTTGCAATGATTCGCGACGGCTTCGCGGTTCTCCCGGTAAATCCAGTCGGATTGTCCACATTGCCCCCGGAATGATCCGATTTGCCGTCGCTTACCGCAACCGTCATAGCAACCAAACTTGCCCCGCCAGCCGTGCCGGTCGCCGGGTGCGTTCCGGCTTGCGGTGAATCGTGCAACGTCATATCGCCGGGAAGCCGCCCAGAAATGGGCCGCTTTTCGCGTTTCGCGGCCCGCTGTGCGAATTCCAGCCGTTCGCGGGCAGTCGCTTCGGCTTCGGTAAGTGTATTCGGTGTCAGTGGCGTGGCTTCCCATGACTTGTGCTGCTTGCGTTTGCATACGACAAGCACCGTGATTGTCGTCACTGAAGATTCACCTGCGAATATGACTGCCCAGAACATCCGCGACCAGCGTTCGGCGTAGGCCCCCAAGGGTGCTTGACATTGCGGCTCTCCAGCCGTATATTTGGTTTTTGTTTGGGTGATGCGATCTTCGCGGTTATGGGACTAAGCCGCCGTTCCTCAACCCAGTCTCCAGGCCAGTCTGGTGGAGATTGGGTGGCGGTGGAATCGCTGTGTGACGTATGAGCTTTGAAGGCGACCAGGCCGGTTTGGCCGTAACGGGGAGTCAGGCATGACGCGGATAGCGAATGAGCGCGACACCAGGCGCTCGTCCGAGGGCAACAGGTCTTTCGGGAGGAATCCAGTGGCGGCACCTCCCCAACAGAATGGGCGTTCATCACGGAGTCACGCGTCGCCTGGAGACGTGCCCTCGTCTGCCTGTCCCCCGCCCAGTAATGGGGCGACGGCAGAGACCGTGCGCGATTTGTTGACGCGCGTCTTTGGCTTCGATGAGTTCCGAAATGGTCAGCAAGCCGTCATACAACGACTACTTGCCGGCAAAAACGTGTTGTCAATCTTCCCCACCGGCGGCGGTAAGAGCCTGTGTTATGAGTTGCCAGCCCTGTTGTTCGATGGGCTGACCGTAGTCATCTCGCCGCTGATCGCGCTGATGAAAGATCAGGTTGAGTTTCTCGTGGCGCACTCCGTGCCGGCGGCGCGGCTGGATTCGAGCCTCGAGCGCGACGACGTCCGCCGTGTTTACGAGGATCTGAGGGCCGACCGGCTCAAGTTGCTCTACGTCTCGCCCGAGCGGCTCGGCAATGAGCGGTTCCTGCACCTGATGGAACGCCGCCGCATCTCATTGCTTGCCGTCGATGAAGCGCATTGCATCAGCGAATGGGGTCATAACTTCCGTCCGGACTACCTGAAGATCGCCCGCCTGGCGAAGCAACTCCGGGTCGAGCGCATTCTGACGTTGACGGCGACGGCCACGTCTGAGGTGGCAACTGACATCGCCCGCGAGTTCGACATCACGAACGAGGACATCGTGCACACCGGCTTCTACCGGCCGAACTTGAACCTGCGCGTGATGCCCTGTACCGCCGATGAACGATTGAGCGTATTGCTTTCTCGTCTGCAACATCGCCCACCGGGGCCGACGATTGTTTATGTCACGTTGCAGCGTACGGCGGAGGAAGTCGCACAGTTCCTATCCGAGCGGGGCTTTGAGGCGCGGGCGTATCACGCGGGGATGGATGCCGACGCGCGCAACGCCGTGCAGGATACGTTCATGGCGTCGGACCATCTGATCGTGGTGGCGACGATCGCGTTCGGCATGGGCGTGGACAAGTCTGACATTCGCTACGTCTACCACTACAACCTGCCCAAAGGCATGGAAAGCTATATGCAGGAGATCGGCCGGGCCGGCCGCGATGGCGCGCCGGCGACCTGCGAGCTGCTCGCCTGCGCTGACGACGTCGTCACGTTGGAGAACTTCTCGTACGGCGACACGCCTACGCCCCAGGCTGTCGCCGCTCTGCTCGCCGATGTTCTGGAGCAGGGCGAGCAGTTTGATGTCTCGGTGTACGACCTGTCGTGGCGACACGACGTGCGCCCGCTGGTCGTGGAGACGCTGCTGACCTACCTGGAGATCGAGAATGTGATCCAGGCGACCGGACCGTTCTACGCGGGCTTCAAATTTCAGCCGCAACGGGCGTCCCAGGACATTCTGCGCGACTTCGATCCGCAACGAGCAGCGTTTTTGCGGGCCGTGTTGCAGCACGCGCACAAGGGCCGCACGTGGTTCAGGCTTGACGCGGACGAGGCCAGCCGGGCGATCGGCGAGCCGCGCGAGCGCATCGTCAAGGCACTGGGCTATCTCGAAGAGAGGGGCGATCTTGTCCTGCAGGCCTCGGGATTGCGGCAAGGCTATCGCCGCTTACCGACCTCCATCAACCGTGCCGCGCTGGAAGCGACGCTGGCCGTGCGCTTTGCCCGTCGCGAGGAACACGATATCGCCCGTATCCGCCGCGTGTGTGAGTGGGCCGAAGACGACGGTTGCCTAACCAAGCACCTGTTGCACTACTTTGGCGAAGCGCACGGCGATTGCGGGCACTGCTCGCGTTGCGATGGCGAGGCTGCCCGTCCGCTGCCGGCGACGCGGAGGACACCGCCGGGCGAACAGGAGGCCGCGCGGTTGCGTGAGCTTTGTGCGGAGGGGCACGACGCGCTCACCACGCCGCGCCAACTCACTCGCTTCCTGTGTGGTCTATCCTCGCCGGCGACCACGCGGGCGAAACTGCGAAAACACAGCGCCTTCGGTTTGTTGCAATCAACGCCTTTTGCTGAGGTGCTGACGTTTGTTGAGCGGTTCACGCGGAGATAACACCGCGCGGGTATATGACGGATGATCTCACGGCTGGTACGTGAAGTTCACGTGTTGCACGCCGTGGCAGGTCAGGGTGCAACTGCCGCTGTAGCGGCCGGTATCCACGTAAAATCGTTGGCCGCCTACGATCGAGATATCGAAGTTGATCAGGTGGCCGTGCTGTGCTGAGCTGCCGCTGACGCCGTGCGCGGTGTGGCAGGAGCTGCACGGCGTTCGCCCGCGCACAACGTGGCGATTGTGCAGGGTGAAGCTCTCGTCGCCCAGAACTGAGTTGCGGTCGTGGCACTGGTAACACAGGGCGTAGGTCTGCGGCGACTCGATCGAGAAGTCACGCGTCTCATAGCGGGCGACCAGCAGGTGGTCATAGCGCGAGCCGTGGGGACCATCCGGCAGCGTCCCACCGGCGCTAACGGCGTCCGGGTTGTTGTGACAGTCCTGGCAACTGACGAAGCTCCGCGTCTGCCACCGCGGCAGCAGACTGGGCACTTCACCGCTACGGCGGCTGGGAAAAGCGACCGGATGTGCCGAGGCGGCGGTGGGCAGAAACTGTCGCCGCACGTTGCCGCCATTATCCTGCTGCCGCATGGTTCGGCCGGTCGCGACCACCGGTCGTTCGGCGTGACAGCGGAAACATACTTCGTAATAGAAGCGCGCCCGGTCGATGGGCAGGCCGGACAAGCTGACACCGGGAACCTCCTTCATGGCCGGTGGCAGTAGCGGCCCCGTGCCGGCGGCGTCCATTAAGGCATCCGCCACGCCGCCAAACGCCGCATGGGGATTGTGACAGTCGGTGCACTCGACGGTCCGCCGGGCGCGCAGGCGATTTTCCGGCGCCAGCGGATGCCCGAACAACCGGTCGATGCGGTGTCCGCTGCGCTGGTCAATCACCGACAGCATGTCCTGCCCGCTGATGCCGTCATGGCAACTGAGACACAGGCGCACGGGACGGTCGTACAAGAGTCGCTGGCGATACGGCGCGCTGTGTGACACGTGGCACGAGCGGCAGGCGTTGTCCGCTAACGATCGGAAAGGCAGTTGTTCGATACCGGTGAGTTTGCCAGGCACGGTGCGGGGGCTGAGAGCGTGGGCACTCAGACGCCAGCCGGTCATGTCATGGCAGGTAGTACACAGTGCCCCTTCGAGTTGGGTGATCCGCAGGAAATTACCCATTTCGTTGTTATGTGGATCGTGACAGGCGGTGCATTCCAGCTCGCCGCGCTTGCCGAGCTTGATGCGGTGGTCCACGAGTTCGGGCGGGCGGATCTGTGCGTCGCGGTTTGACAGGGCCCGGTCGTAGCGGAAACCGATGGGGTGATCGTCAGACAGATCGTTGGTCAGGTTCGTCGGCCCCGATGGGATGTACGGGTGAGTCAGCGGTATCGGATCGGTGGCCGCGCGGTCGAGGGTCAGGCCCAGCGCGATGGTCCCGTCGTGACAGCTCAGACACAGCTTGCTGTCGCGACCGGGCTGGTCCACGCGCGCGTCGGTCGTACTGCTGCGGTAGATGCGGTAATACGTGGTCGGATTGTGGCGATTCCACAGCGGCGCGGCCGGACTGGCGTTGTGTGGTGTGTGGCAGAAGATACAGACCCGGCTTTCGTCGAGCGCGCGGATCGGGCCGGGACCAAACGTCGAGAGGTCGTGCTTCGAATTGACGACGCTCTCGTCGGCCCGGCTTGCGGGTATCCACAGTAGCAAGCACAGCGCGGTCGCCATTACTGCGCGCATCAGCCATCCTCCGGCAGGTACTGGAAAACCTGTATACGGCGATTGTAACTATCCGCGATCCAGATGCGATCCTGTCGGTCGATTGTGATCCCGGATGGCAGGGCGAATTCTCCGGGACCCTGGCCGCCCCGCCCGAACGCCAGCAGTAGGCGACCATCGCCGTCGAAAATTTGCACGTTTTCAAACTGGTTGTCGAGCACGTAAATATGCCCCGCCGAGTCCACCGCGACGTCGCGCGGCCGGGCGAAATCGCCGGCGGCGTCACCCTTCTGTCCAAAAACCACGGGCGGTCGCGTGGTGTCGTTGAAAACCTGCACGCGGAAATTCATGGCGTCGGCGACGACCAGACCGGTCAACGGATGCCAAGCGACCGCCGACGGGTAATTGAACTGGCCGGCGGCTCCACCGCGCTGGCCGAATCGCCGCACTATATCGTCATCCCGCCACGTGAAACACGCGTGTGCGGCCACGTCTACCACCCAAAGCTGGTTCTGGCGTGCATCCCAGGCGATCCCGGTCGGCGCTTGCAGTTCGTTCGCACGTAGCGTCGATAACCATTCTCCGTTCAAGTCGAGCAGATCAATAGCCGCGCGCCCACGATCCACGACGGCCACCGTTCCATCCGGCTTGGCAACGATATCGATCGGTACTTGCAGCGGATCAGGTGCCGCGCCGCGCACGAGTCTGTAGCTACGCTCGTCCAAATCCAGCAGATGTACGACGCCCAGTCCCGTGTCGGCGACGAATACACGCTGTTCAACCACCGCGATGGCCGCCGGGCGCGAGAATTCGACCGTTTGACGCGGACCAGTCGCGATGGCGCGGAGCGCTTCCCAGCCGCGTGGTTTGGCGCCCAGGCTCGACTCGCCGCGCAGCTCGCCTATATAGCGAATGCGCGGTTGATCAGGCGGTTGTGGCCAGACGATCGACGTAGAGACAACCGGAAAGATCGGGCCCAGGGGACCCTGGCAGCCAACGATGGCCGGCACGATCAGCAGCACGAAAATGTAACGCGGCTTACTCATCTGGACCGTTTGGCCAAAACCGGGATATCGCGCTTGAGCTTGATCCAGAACGACACGCCGTCGTCGCGTGAGCCGGGCAGATCGAGCATGTCGTACTCCGCCTCGAACCGCAGTGTGAAATGTCCGATCCTCCAATCCAGGGCGGTCGCCAGGTCCACGCCATGCGTGATGCCGAACAGCGAATCGTCCTCGTAGCGGTACATGGCACTGGCATCGGCCGTGAGACTCGATGACAGTAAATGGCGATAGGAGAGTCCGGCGTCCATCAGCGTGGTGTTCCGCGCGCGGAGATCGTCCGTGCCATCAAACCAGAAGCGTGAAGCGGTGATCTTGCCGTCGAGCTGACTGCGCGGCTTCTGCCAGAGTACCAGATCGCCGTTACAGTGCAGCGCCTGGTATGGATCGATGGCGTCGTTGTTGTATTCGTACTCCGCGCCCAGCGACCAGCGCTTATGCCGATACGTGGCGCCGAGGCGCTGGCGATTCACGTTACGGGCGCGGAACGACAGGAAACGCGGACGGTCCAGCTCTTCGTTCTGAATTGAAGCCGCGTAGTACGGCGTCAGTCCGAAATCGAACGCCTGCTGAACGCGGAAGTCAACTCGATCCCGCGCCACGTCGTAGTCGCTGAACACCTGATACGTGTAGCTCACCAGCACGGTCTCCCGGTTGGCGATCTGGCCGGTCGCAATTCGGCGCACGGCCGTGTAGTGGCCGACCGGCACGATGCTGTAGTCTCGCAACGGCAGGTATGTGCGCGTGCGGTTGGCGTCGGTCACGACGATACTGACGAGATCCACATCCGTGTGAACCAGATACGCCGGCAGGGGATCACGAAACGTAACCGACTCGGCGATGACGATCCCGCGGCGGTTGCTGTCCTGTGTATCGGTAACGACGTGGTTGTACGACAAGTTGGCCGAGAACCGTCCGAGCCGGTTCTCGCGATTGAAGGCCACGTTGGCCAGACCACCCCACTCCGTGAAATCACTGCTGCCGTCGGCGTCCTGTTGCAAACCGTAGAGCTGCACGGCGGTCGTCAGGCAATCGCCATACTGGTGTGTCAGGCCGGCCTCGCCGCGCCAGGTACGGGTTGACAGCTCGTGGAACGAGTCGCGCAGAAACTGTGCGGCGTAGTTGCTGGCCAGCGCGTCGGTGTGCTGGAGACGCAGCCTGGTGGACACTTCGAAGTTGTCCCGGGCCAGATCGCCGGTTTCATCCTGGAACCGCGCGAGCGTCTCCCACGAGCTGCGGTGCCGCGGGCCAAACCGCAGGATGTGATTGAGCGTGATGTAATTCCGCGTCGTGTCGAAGCGCGTGTTGCTGCCCGAATATTGCTCGCGGCGATCGTCGTATTCATAATCCAGTCGCAGCGAGTGATGCTCGTTGATCTGCCAGGTGGCTTCGTAGTGGAAGGTGTCGCGACCGCGCTGCTCGTCATCAAGCCAATTGCCCGTGCGGCTGGTGAGCTCATCCCAAACGTGCTCGAACGAGAACCGCATCGGAAGTCGCGTATCACTATAGATCAAGTCGCCGCCGAAGCGTTCGCGGGTGCGGTCCAGGCTGGGCTGAAACGCGCGTGGAATGCGGCTGTCCAGGCGTTGGGCATAGCCGACGGCGGAAAGTTTGCCGCGCGGCAACAGTGTAAAACTGAGGTCGTACTCCAGCAGATCGCCGTCCGGGTCCTGGTGCGAATCAAGCCCAGGCCCGATTTCTCTGAACCAATCCTGCGTCAAACCCCACCGGCCGGCGAAATCAAATAGCAGCCAGCGTTCGTCCACCAGCGCGCCAGAACCCTGCCATCCGATGGTCTCCTCGAACCGGTGTGCGCGATTGTATTGCCGATAGCGGCGTTGGAATGGAGTGCTCGTGTCGAAGCGCGTATCGCGCTGGTCATAGTCCGCCTCGAAACCGAGTTCCAAGGATAGGCTGGTGAAATCCAGCAGCGGCTTGCGGTCGGTCGATTGGCTGGCGGCCCGTGACGCCGGACCGGAATCAGGCTGCACGGGCTGGCTGGTTGGAGATTCAGGCGGATTGGACTCGGCAGCATCCGTAGGCAAAATGGGTATATTGGCGGATACGCCTGCTACAAGCACGCAAGCCGCACTCACGAGGCTGCCGGCTGAAACGAGTCTTCGCGCCATATGCATTAGCCGCGCGACGCCCGCCAACCACCAGCGGGTCTTGCGCGCAACCTAGGCTACCCGGCGTGTCGCGTACCGTCCAGCGTCTACACGGTCTTTGACGCTCTTATTGTGATTTTTGGAGTGTGTCGCTATAGTCGTGTCAATGTCGATCGGTCACACGTTTGCAGGAGCACCCTAATGATTGGCCGCGGACTCCATCGACTTGTCGGCTTGTCGGCTATCGGCTTTTTCAGCGCCGCCATGACCGGCGCATTGCTGCTGGCCCAGGCCCGTGAGCCACGGTCCAACCGCGCACTCGCCGAGGAGCAACCGCCGCGGGATGTGCCCCGGCCGGCGGCCGCAACTTCCCAACCGAGTAGCCATGACCCCGCAAATCTCGCCGCGCGCGAGCATCTGATCAGCGGCCTGATCGGCAGCAAGCACGATTTCACGCGGATCGACGAGGATGGGCGCGGCCTCTGCCTGCCCTGCCACACGCCGCATCTGGTCGCCGCGCCCGTGCCCAGACTCGATCGCCGATCGACCACTCCCCAACCACTGCGACCATACCAGGGAATCAGCGTGGAATTGACCGGCTGGTCACTGCTGTGTTTGGGCTGTCATGATGGCATCACGGCGCCCGACGTGTATTCATCCGCGCACGCGGTGACAATTACTGATCAGCTCGCCAATTCCCACCTGGGAACCGTGGGATTGCGCAGCCATCCGGTAGGCATCAAGTACCCGTTGGCGGCGGAAGATTATCATCCCCGGGCCGCGGTCGAGGCCGGTGGGCTGATATTGCCGGACGGGCGCATCCAGTGCACAACCTGCCACGATGCGCACAACACGCATCGGCACCAGGGCATGCTGAGAATTTCCAACGAGCACAGTCGGGTGTGTCTGACATGCCATCGCCGCTAACCAGAATCCCAGGCGCCCGTCGCGGTCGCGTCTTGAGCGCTGTCGGTGCCGCGCTGGTCGCGTGTGCCGGGCTCATGACGATGATCGTCACGGGTTGCCACGACGCTCGCCAGAGTTCCTCGCGGCGGGAATTAACCGGGGTTTATCCCCCAACGCCACAGATACCACGTGTCATCGCACTCGGTAACCTGCGCGGTTCGCCGTCGCCCTCGCAGACCGAGATCGAGCTGGCCAGATTTCTGTTCGGGGCCGAGCCGCCGCCGCCACTCGCCATCGCCAACCCTGCCGGCCTGGTGGCCAGCGCGGAATGCGTGTTGGTATGCGATGCGGCGTTGGACACCGTCTTTCGCTGGGATCCCGCCTCGGGCCGGCTGACCGAGGCGTGCAAACACCTTTCATTTGAGCATCCGTTCGCGATTGACATCGCGCCCGAAGGTGTACGTCTGGTGTGTGATCGCCGGGGCGTGCTGCGGTGTGACGAACACGGAAACGTGCAGTGCTCCTACCGGCCCGACTTAGGAGATTTCAAGCCGACCGGTGTACTTGCCGTCGGCGACGAAGTGTGGATCAGCAACGACGCGCTCCACCGCATCGAGGTTTTCGACACGGCGTCGGGCCAACACCTGCGTTCAATCGGCAGCCACGGCCACGAGCCGGGCCAGTTCTGCCTGCCCCGCGGCCTGGCACGCACCCCTGACGGCAACGTGTGCGTCGTGGACATGCTCGACAACCGCGTGCAGGTTTTTGATCCCGCGGGCAACTGGCTACGCAACATCGGGCAGTCCGGCGACTGTGACGGCTCCTTCGGGCGACCCAAAGACGTCGCGGTCGGACCCGACGGGACAGTTTTCGTCAGTGATGCCTTCTCGCAACGTGTTCACGCGTTCGACGCCGATGGTCAGACGTTGCTGGCATTCGGCGAGCCGGGCTCGGGTGTCGGCGAGTTGACGCTACCCAACGGCGTTGCCATCATCACTATTACTCCGCGGACGGATCGCGAGTTACCACCGAATGTATCGGCCGATTATTACGTGCTTGTGGCGGAGCAACTGAATCGGCCCGGCGTGCGCGTCTATGCCTGGCTGGGGGCCGACGAAGTCCAACAAACGCCGCCGACGCGGCCCGCTGGGGCAACCGATTGGAAACCGGTGTTTCCTGAATCGGTCGCGCTCAATCCACACTGGCACGCCGAGCGCTGCACCGCCTGCCATCAGCAGGACGGCGAACAGTTGCTGCCAATCGGTCCTGAAACCATCGACGACTTGTGTGTCTCCTGCCACGACGGTCGCCAGGCTCCCGCGGATCCTCATCCGATCGGTCGGCCAGCTAGAACAGAACTCATTACGACCCCCGCCGAGTGGCCTACGGTCAACGGCGAAATCGGCTGCCTGACCTGTCATGATATCAAGGAGCATTGTCAGCGTGGGGCGCGCCGGCCGGTGGTAAATCGCGTCCTACTACGCGGCTACGATCCGCAACGCCCGCTTGCGTACTGTTCCACCTGTCATCGCGTGGAAGTCAGCGGGCGCTTCAGTCCACACCGACAGCGTGATGCGACCGGGCAGGTTCGCGACGATGCGTGTTTCTTCTGTCACGCCCAGCGGCCGGAAGTCCCGGCCGATGGGCGCCGGCGTTTCGACCCTAAGCTGCGCGTCGACTCGTCCGAGCTGTGCCTCAATTGCCACAGCAAACACTGGGACCTTTCGCCGCTGGGCCACGTTGACCGCCCGGTGACACCGAGAATCCGGCAGTGGATGCTGATGCGCGAATTGAGCATTGAAAACGGCACTGATCTACGGCACCTGGCCCGATTGGCGGCCGAGTCCGAACGCGATCCGGCGCGACTGCCACTTGGTGAAGACAAGGTGACGTGCTATACGTGCCACAATCCACACTACGCCGGGCTGTTCCCGGAGAATAGTGAGTTGGGTACCCTGGCTGGCAACCCACAGGATCGCGCCAGCGCGCTGCGGGCCGACTGGATCGATTTGTGCTCTGAGTGCCACAGCAGATGATGAACCAGCGTGATTTGACTTGAGGAGACCGGAATGGCTCGAAGACAGTCCAACATGTTCAGGATAGTCCTTGAGCCGCGTTGGCTTATAACCGCCGCGCTGACTCTGCTACTACTCTGCCTCCCGGCTGGCTGCCCGCCGACAACACAATCAAATGGTGAGAACGGCTCCCTGGTTTTCAATAACACGACGGATGCAACAAACGGTGGCGCTGAATATATTGGATCGGCCGCCTGCAAAGCCTGTCATCCGGATGTCGCCGCCATACATCGCATACATGCGCACAACCACGCACTCACTCCCATTCAGGGCCGGGCGCCGGAATACGCCCCCGAAGGCACACGCGCCAGCGTGCCCAATCCGCCGGCAGGATTGTCCTGGAACAACATCAGCTACGTCATTGCCGGGTACCTGCACGGTGCTTTTTTCGTTGACCAGGACGGTTTCGTGGCGACCGATGGCGTCATCGGTACGAACACACTTTGGAATCTCGATTTTCCCTCTAATGGAACTCATGCCGGATTCGCGGCGTATCTCCCCGATCAGGTCACTCCCAAGCCGTACGATTACGAGATGTGCTTCCGCTGCCATACAACCGGGCCGCGGCCGCAAGATCCTGACGATCCTCGATCACAGGACGGCCGACCGGGTATCCTCGGCACGTGGGCCGAACCCGGCGTGCAATGCGAGGCCTGTCACGGACCTGGTTCCACTCACGCTCCCAATCCGACCATACGCGGCATCTTCGTTGATTCGACGCCACAGACCTGTGGACGTTGCCACACAAGCGGTGACGATCCTGACGTCATCGTCGCCGCCGACGGTTTCCTCGGCAGCAACACGCAGTACCCGCAATTGCTGGCCAGCGGCGGGCACGGCGAATTCAACTGCACGGTCTGCCACAATCCGCACGCCTCCACCATGTACGACCGCGACCGCGGCCTGCGCAACGACTGCACCGCCTGTCATGTCGATATGAACCTGGCCTTTCACGATGGATTCGTGTATCAACTGGGCGACTACGTCGAGACGGTCAACTGCCAGAGCTGTCATATGCCACTGGCCGGCCTGAGCACGAGTTTTGCGCCGGCGGCACTCGTTGGCCCCGAGGCCCGCATCGGCGACGTGCGTGCCCACATCTTCCGCATTGACACTACCGGCGCGGATAGCAGTGCGTTCTTCACGCCAAGTGGCTCGGCGGTCCGTAAGGATGCGCAGGGTCGCGCTGCCCTGACCGCGGATTTCGTCTGCCTGCGTTGTCACAACAACGCCGGCGTCCTGTTTCCGTTGACGATTCCCGGGGCGGGTATGATCGCGGACAACATTCACCAGAAGGCCGCCGACGCGCACTAGCGGCAGCGGCTCTGGCTGGCGGATCCTCAAGCAGGAATTCTCCTAATACGTTCTGTTTTGCCGTTGAACTGGGAGGGACCTCCATGTACATTACCTGTGCGAGCTGGAGTACTTGATTACATAGAACATGAGTAATAGGCGCGGTCACCTCTTATTGCCAGTTCTCTGGGATCGCGGTTGCTTGCCCATCCAGGTGCACATTGGCCGGGTCTTGAGGGTGACGATTGTGACCAGAAGCTGGTGCTTGTCGGTCATGCCTGCTTTTGCGGCTCAGGGGGTGTCGGGCTCAGCGAGTGTGCTACCCGACCGCCACGAAAAACCGGCCCGGTCACCGCGAGACGGGGGTTGCAATTCCAGGAGTAGTCCTAATAATGGCCGCTAAGCACAGTGCCTTGAGTGTATACAGATTGTCAATTCGCTGACTGTTGATTGAGGAGCTTCACCATGGCGCGAAGTTTTCATCGTTGGACAAGAGGGTTTGCAGCGTTGTGTATGTGCACAAGCTTGCTGTTTGTGGCAGGAGGCTGCCCAAACTTGTTCCAGGGGCCTCAGGGCGACCAGGGACCGGCTGGCGACCAGGGACCGGCTGGTGACCAGGGAGCGGCCGGCGACCAGGGAGCGGCGGGCGACCAGGGAGCGGCCGGCGAGGACGGCGGGAGCGTGTTAATCACCGACAAACATGGCACCGACATGCTGTTGTCGACCGGTGAATACGAGGAAGCGGGTAAGTTCTTCGCGACTGCCGCGATCACTTCCGCGACCGCGGATGCCGATGGCACCGTCACCGTGAACTTCACGGTCGAGGATGCCGACGGAGAACCGGTCACCGGAATCACGGGCGTTAACGCCACGATCGTCGCCCTGGCCCCGGCGAGTGGAATTGAAAGTTTCAACAAATGGGTTCCGTACATCTTTCGCACCGAGACGGTGGCAGATTCCGCGGACGGCGATTGGCCCAATCCAGATGGGACCACCGCTACCCAGGCGTACCGGGAAAGCGGCGGAACGTTCACCGACAACGGCGACGGATCTTACACGTACGTGTTTGAGACCGACATCTCCAGCGCCACTTTCGACGGGACGCCGATCACCTACGATCGAAGCCGGACCCATCGCGTGTCGATCATGCTCGGGGGACACAGCGGCCCCACGGCCGACGCGAACTTCGACTTCGTCCCCGACGGCTCCGCCGTTACGGAAACTCGGAACATCGTCGGGACAGCCGTGTGCCTAGATTGCCACGGCGTCGAGTTCGCTGGCCATGGCGGTGACCGACTCACCATGGAGAACTGCGTAACCTGCCACCTGCCGGGCAGCCTGGACGCCAATAGCAGCAATACTGTGGATATGGCCCCCATGATCCACAAGATCCACGCCGGCGGCGAGTTGCCCTCGATAGCCGGCGCCGACGGCATCGTGTGGGACGATCCCAGCACGCTGGCGGACGAGTCCGCCGACAACGGCGAGTATGCCATCTGGGGCCACCGCAACTCCAAGCACACCTGGTGGAAGGCGGGTTTCCCGGCGGTCCTCTCGAACTGCACCAAGTGCCACCAGGGCTCGGGCGAGGACGTGGACAACTGGAAGAACGTACCCTCGCGGAACGCCTGCGGCTCGTGCCACGATAACGTTAACTTCGCGACCGGCGCCAACCACGGCGCTGGCGGCGTGCAGGCCAACGATGCCGGCTGTACCTTCTGCCATCCGGCAAGTGGGGCTACTTCGTTCGGCGGTTCGGTCACCGACGCACACGACTGGACCACCAAGGACCTCCGGAACATCGCGGAGTTCGATGTTAACCTCACGGTTTCCACACCGGCGAATGGCGAGTTCTTCGTGGCCGGCGAAAGCCCGGTTATCTCCATCGCCCTCACCAACATCGAAACGGGCCTGCTAATCGACCACACCACCGTAGTGCAAGACGACGCCGCCGAAGGGTGCCCGGAAGGCGGGCCCTACCCAGTGGCGGACGGTAAGTTCCGAAACGCCAACCTGTTCGTTCAGGGACCTCGGGCCAATCGCAATCCAGTGCTATCCACGATAGCGCGTGTGGAAATCCTGAGCGACGGCACCGGGCCATGGGATATCAGCGCCGCGGACGCCACACTGGACCTCGTGGTTGACGGCGGCAAGGACGTGTTCATCATGGGTGCCGGTTCAGATGCCGAAGTCCTTCCCGCCACCATCAGTGTGGCCGTGGCGGACGGAACCTTCGCCAACACGGCGGCAGCAACGGCCGCGGAAATCGTTGACTGGCTCAATGCCGACATTGGTGAAGTTTATGAAGGCGAATGGGATGCCGCATTTTCAACCCGCGCCATCGCGTACCTCGACGGCGGCATGGTCGCCATCCGCAGCCGGAACCTCGGCGATTTCTTCTCGCTCCAATTGCTGGACAGTGAAGTGAACATAGCAGTGTTCGGCGGCACCGTGGGCGAAGATTCGGACGTGCAAGTGGTTGGCGGTTCTACTCCGAGCAACAGGGTTTACCAGTATACCGTCCCCGCCGACAACGACCCGAAAGCCGCCTGGACGACCGGCGCAATCACTTACCCCCTGGATCCGGTTGACGACCTGGCGCCCGGCACCTACGTAGCCAGCGTTGAGATGGCCGACCGCGGTCGGGTAAGCATGACCGACTACCAGACCCCATCAGTCGGCTGGGTAACATTCCAGGTGGGCACGGCCACGGAGCAACCGCTGGTGGCCGACAGTTGCGACAAATGCCATGAGGGATTTGTGCTGGACTACCCGCGTCACCACAAGCCATTCCCCAATGACGCCGTGGATGGCTGCGCCGCCTGCCACGACTACCAGAACCGCAATGCGACCGGTGAATGGAGCGGCGGCCAACCGATTTCCAGGCGGACCCACGCCGTGCACTTCGGTTCTAGCTTGAACTATCCTCTTACCACCGTTGCGCATGAGGAGACCGTCGCTGGGAGAAACTGGGATATCACTTTCCCGCAGGATATTCGGCACTGTGAGTCCTGCCACTCCGCTGACAGCAGTGGGACTTGGGCAATCAATGCCGCCCGAATTCCCTGCAGCGGATGTCACGACTCCGATGAGGCCACGGCCCACATGGACATCATGACCTGGGATCCGACGCCGGCGGATCCGTGGAGTGGCGACGAAGAGGAATCCTGCAAGGCTTGCCACTAAGCGCAAGCCAGGCATCTTGAATTTCCAGGAGGAAGGCGGTCTCTAAGTGCCGCCTTCCTTCCTTTTAGGGCCAGCCGGATTCACATTAATTATTTAATGGTGCAGCCATGTCCAAGACCATGCCCATATTGATGCTAACGTTCGCCGTCGTGGCCTGCGGGCTCACGCTGGCATACGGTCAGAATCAACCAGGCTCGACCGCGACCCAGGCCGCGGCTACCGGAGCTCAACCGCCCCGGCCAAACAAGGACGTTCTTGCTACGGTCAACGGCACCCCTATCCGCGAAGCGGACATTAGCTTCGCACTGAGCCGCGGCGGCCACAACCGGGAGATTCCCCCGGAGCACAGAAATAACGTGCTCGAGGTCATCATTCGGCGGGAGCTCGTTTACCAAAGAGCGGTTGAGCTCGGTCTGGATGCCAACGCCAGCTATCAGGAAGAGCTGCACGCCATGGAGGCCCAGATCAATGCCTTCAAAAGAGAGGAGCTCTCGAATCTGTTCTCCCGCCGGGAAATCACCGAAAGGGCGGATGTCAGCGAAGCAGATGCGCAGAAGTACTTTGCGGAAAACGCCGCCCGGATCCAGACCGAGTTCCACGTGTGGCAGATCCTGCAGAGAAAAGAAAGCTCGATCGAACAAGCCCTCAAGGATCTCGAGCAGGGAACCTCCTTTGAGGAGGTAGCCGGGAAACGATTCCCGCAGTTGCCGAAGACGGGCCGGGCGCCCTGGGATCTGGGGTACTTGAGGTGGAACCAGGTGCCGAAGCCATGGCGGGACGTCGTCTACGATCTGAAGCAGGGTGAAGTGAGTGGCATCATTCGGGGCCCGAACAACCGATTCTGGATCATCAAGCTCATCGACAAGCGCGACAACCCGGACATCACCTTCGAGAGCATCAAGCCAACCCTCATGGAGGTCTTGAAGAACGTAAAGATCGAAGAGCTTCGTGAGAAGACGGACCTAGATCTTCGGGCCAAGGCAAGTATCGTGTACTTTAAAGATTCGGTTGAAGCGCCTGAGGAATAGGAGCAGCTCGGCACGCGAGCATGCGTAAAACCGACGGTACGGATCACCGGTCCATCCGGGTAAGCCAACGCCTGGCGCGCCAGGCCAACTGGTAGACCGCCCCGAACCACTTCCACAACGGCGATCGAATACAATGGCACACCTCACTCAACTACAGTGGCCAAGAACCTGCAACGGTAGTGTGCGCACAACGACGCCTAATGCAGAAAAGGCCGTTGCGAGCCACTGGCGTGGCTCGCA
>JBDRDH010000108.1:0-5189 GCA_043820985.1 Planctomycetota bacterium | reverse complement strand
CCCAAGCTGAAAGCGCGGGCATGCCACACACCGAGCCCCCAATCCGAGCCCCGAGCGCCAGCGAGCGGGTCCTCACTCAATCCTCGATCCTCTCCCTCAATCCGAGCCCAAAGCGCCAGCGAGGATTAACGCCAGGAACGTAGCACCCAGCGCCTCGCCGGCTAAAGTCGTGAAAGATAGCCTGTCAGCGAACCAAGTAACCGACGTAGCTCCTTGAGCGCACGATAGCACAAAGCGTGTACGGCGTTCTCACTCCGCTGCATACACATGGCTGTCTCAACAACGCTACGGCCTTCCAGGAACCGCAAGCGGATCACGGCACGTTGATCGGGGCTCAGACGTGCCAGACAGGTCATCATGCCCGCGAGCGTCTCCGAGCGCGCCAGTCGCCGGCTGGGTGTAGTCTGTGTGGCGGTCAGGCGCTGCATGAGATCGGGGTAGGACGCCGTGCCGGCCGCCGGGGTTGTGACAACTTCACGAGCAATGTCGCGTTTCTTGCGCCGCAGGTCGCGATGCTGATTGCGTAGCTCGTTCAACGCAATCCGCTCCAGCCATTTGTGGAGCTTCGCCGGGCTGTCAAAGCGACATTGCTCGATAGCTTGAAAAGCGGCAATATAAGTCTGTTGCAGGACATCATCCGGATCAATACGCCCGGGACCTGACATGCCCAATACAGTCTTCAACCGGCGGCGCAGTCGGTTGTGATAGTGCACGATCAAACACTGTAAGGCCTCGCGATCACCGTGCGCGGCGGCTTCGACGAGTTTTTCCAGGTTAGCCGCGGCCGGCACAATCAAGCCCTCTTCCCAGACAATTGACGGGAGCCCCGTGACAGGTTTCACGAATCAGGCTTACCCCGGGCACCGGGAGATCAGAGCCGTGCGTCGCCGCCCTCGCTGGCCAGATGGATAGTCTTACGCGTCAGATCGTGATAAGCGGTGATATACCGGATGGTTCGTGAGCGCGCGCGCATCACGACCGAGTGCGTTCGAGCGATGTGCGCGTTTACCTGCACACCATGTAACAGGGCGTTTTCAGTGATGCCGGTAGCGACAAAAACAATGCCATCACCTTTGGCCAGTTCCTCGGTGTGGTAGATCTTGTTGATCGAGTCGGCGTAGCCATCATCGACAAGCTGCTGACGTTCCTCGTCGGATCGCGGCCACATACGCGCCAAAATCTCACCACCCAGACATTTGATGGCCGCCGCGGCGGTGACGGCTTCCGGCGAGCCGCCGATGCCCATGTAGACGTCGATCGGACTGTCGTCCATGGAGGGTCCGATGGCTCCGGCCACATCGCCGTCACCAATCAACCGGATGGCGGCCCCGGTGCGGCGCACATCGGCTATCAATTTCTCGTGGCGCGGACGATCCAGAATGCAGACCACCAGGTCACGCAAGCGCTTGCCAAGCTTCAGGGCAATCAGTTCCAGGTTCTGGTCCACCGGCGCGTCCAGACGCACGGTACCGGGACCCTCCTTGACCTTGGGGCCGACGGCGATTTTCTCCATGTACACCGCCGGCACCGCCTGGAGCGCGTGCATATCCGGCTCCGGTGTCTTGGCAATCGCAATGACCACCAACGCGCCGGGCATGCCCTTGGAAGTCAGAGTCGTACCGTCAATCGGATCCAGCGCAACGCTGACGGCCGGCGCGTTCTCTTTCCAGAGTCCGAGCTTTTCACCCACGAAGATGCCGGGAGCTTCGTCCTTAATGCCCTCGCCGATCGTACACAATCCGCGGATGTCCATCAGGTTCAGCATACCGCGGATGGCATCAGTCGCCGCCGCGTCGGCGGAGTCCTTGTCGCCCTTGCCAATCCAGCGGAAGGCGTTCAGAGCCGCCGCCTCGCTGGCGCGTACCAAGTCCATGCCAATCAGCCGTTCGTGTTCATATTTGTATTCCGTGGAGCTTGTTCCTGGCATTTTGGGCCTCCTCTAAACACTGGATCTGTAGCTGGCCATCGCTTGTAAACAAACTGTACATCAAGAGCTACATGATTGTCCACCGGCGGAAGATCGACCGGATTAACACAGAATTCACATATGCCGAATTGAATTAGTGCCAATGACGGAATAACGTCAAATGAGAGCCGAGTGCAAAAACTCGTTGTCGTAACGGAGCAATGCCATGACTCCAGAAAAAACCAGCGCGACTGTCGCACAGACCAGCAATCGATCCGAAAAACGTTTACCTTGTCCGAGGCTAATCTGTCTCTGGTCCTGGTGCGGAAAGTTGTGGCCGACATTACCCGGCGTTACGCCGTACTATTGGATCTGCGCGCCCAACGTTACGATCTGTCGCGGCTCAAAGACGTCGACGATCAGCTCGATCAATTGAATGAACGCATTGAACAGACCATTGAGGAACTTAACCATCTTCACGATGAGTTGCACGAAATCGGTTGTGTGCTGAAAGATTGGACCACCGGGCTGGTCGACTTCCCCGGCATCCGCGCCGGGCAGCCTATCTGTCTGTGTTGGCGACTGGATGAGCCCAACGTGACACATTGGCACGAACCGCATGCCGGCTTCGCGGGCCGTCAGCCTATAGATGCCGATTGCCTCTGACCGCCAACCGGACCACGCGGATTCTGTTAACTGCTTGCGGGATGGTTACGCGTATTTTCGTAATCGAGAATCTTCTGCACCCGACGTTGGTGGCGCCCACCCTCGAAAGTTGTCTCCAGCCAGATACGCACAATCGCCTGCATCAGTGCATCACCAACCAGATCGGCGGGCAGACATAACACATTAGCGTTGTTGTGGCGGCGTGCCATCTGCGCGGTCAATTCGTCGTGGCACAACGCCGCTCGTACACCGCTCACTTTATTCGCCGCAATAGACATCCCAATCCCGCTGCCACAAAAGAGCACACCTTTCTCGGCGCGACCCTGGGCCACGTCACAGGCTACTGAAAAAGCGATATCGGGATAATCGCACGGCTCGCGCGATTCCGGACCGTGATCGGTCAGCTTGGCGCCCAACTCGAGTAACAAGGCCTTGATACGTTGCTTGGCCTCAAAGCCGCGATGGTCGCTACCAATTGAGATCTTCATCCAGAAACTCCTTCAGACGCGCCTCCAACAGCCGCTCAATGTGGGCGGCGCAATGGCGATATTCTTCCGAGCCCCCGCCGATCGGATCTGCTACCGGGCCTTGGGGATCGAGCAATTCCAGGTTTCCGGCGGCTCCAGGAACCAGATTCAGAACCACGCTACGGTGTTCGGCCGACATGACATAGATTCTTTCGGCCTGTTGGATCAACTCGACCGTCAGCGGCTGAGATCGATGCGCGCGAATATCAATCTCCCGGCGGGCCATTTCATCCAGCGCGCCCTGTGAGGCCTGCCCGCCCGCTAGCGCAAACGCGCCCGCCGAAGCCACCTCGTATCCCGCCGCCGCCAGCTCCGCCGGTGTATGGCCCAGGCGCTCGGCCAACTTGTGACGATAAATATACTCGGCCATCGGCGATCGGCAGGAATTACCCGTACACACAAACAATATCATGCTGCGCGCCAGCCTGCTGATCGTACGCTCATCAATGACGCCACTACGGCGGATCCGCCAGGAATCACCATGAACTTCAACCACGGTGGAAGCCGTGTTGAAGCGGGTGGGGCCAGCATCGATCGCAAAGTCCGCGTGGCTACCAACTTCCAACAAGGCCGTTTCCAGATCCAAGGGCGGCGGCTGGCCGTGACGATTGGCACTGCTGGCCACGATTGGAACGCGCGCCTCGTTCAACAGTCGCTGGGCGACATCATGATCGGGACAGCGTAAACCCACCTGGCCATCGTTATAGATCTCGCCAAGTTGCCCCGGCGGACAATGTTGGGCGATGTCCGTCTCCTCCGGAGCCGACTCCTCAACAACCAGCGTCAACGGGCCCGGCCACACCTTGCGTGCCAGTCGGCGTGGCAACGCCCCCGCCGAGCGCACGTACCGTGCCGCTTCTGCCCGCCGCCCCAGATGTACCGTGAATGGTTTGCTGTCCTGGCAGACTTTCGCCTCGCGCAGCCGCCGCATTGCCTCCGCGTCAGCCGCATTGGCGGCAATGCCGTAGACCGTCTCGGTTGGAAAGATCACTAAAGACCCTGTGCGCAAGGCGCTGGCCACCTCCGTACCTGCGGACATGTAAGCATTTACATTAGAAGAGTTTATGACCTTCGCCGACATCAACCGCTCCCGGAACACAGCATTTTCGGTTGCCCCAGGGCCCTTGTCAAGCACGGGCTGCGATAGTGCGGCACGGCCAGATGATGCTTAATCTGAATGCAGCATGCTTGTACGAGAGAGCAAATAGCGGTATATTTCGTGGTTCTAAATATCACCGTTGGAGAATGACCGTGATGGACCTCGCTCCTGGAAACAATATAACCGTGGAAATCACCGCCACGCCGAGCAACGCGGCGGCGTGCAAGACCCTGGCACGTATCTGCTGCAAGGATCCGCAAGTCGCCACCGTCAAGCGCTGGCATCAGCGGCGCCGCCCGTCATGGCAAACGTGGCGTCGCGGCGGCCGCCAGTGGCATCACCAGATGAAGTCGCGTCCCCCGGTCAAACTCGAACCCGGCGCCAAGTACACCATCTTCGCCACCGTCGACGTAATCCGCGACCTGCAAAGCGTCCAACGCTGGGTAAAGACCTCGCCAGTATAAGCACTACGCAGCCTCCCTAGCACACCAGGTACCACAGCCATCCCGCCCAAGGGTACCACAGCCGTCTCGGCTGTAAGCCAGTAGCGGCCGCCCACTGTGGCGGCCCGCCCCCCCAACCCAGCCCGAAGCGCCAGCGAGGGTTAACGCCACACCCCTCACAATCCGAACGTGCCGCGCCCGCAAGTGCCCTACACTCAATCCCCAATCCTCGATCCTCACCCCTCAATTGGTGTATAATTCCAGCGCACGAGGGAGACGCCACCATGACAATTCTCCAGAAATATTAGAAATATTAGGACAGTTACTCCTTTCTTGACGGTTCTCAAAATATTAAAAATATTAGGACAGTTACTCCTTTCTTGACGGTTCTCAGGTCAGGTAGCAAAATATTAGGACAGTTACTCCTTTCTTGACGGTTCTCAGGTCAGGTAGTACCCTGTTGGTATGACACGCGAAGCCCGGGCTGTGATCGTCGGCGTCCCCCATCACATCACGCAGCGCGGGAACAACCGTCAAGACGTATTCTT
>JBDRDH010000107.1:0-29567 GCA_043820985.1 Planctomycetota bacterium | reverse complement strand
AGGGTCATGGTACCGAGTGTGCCACGACTAACTGCCCGGTCGATCCAGGTGCCTGTTGCCTGCCGGACGGCAGTTGCCAGGATGTAGCTGACCAAGCTGCTTGTGACGCCATTGGCGGCGTGTTCCAGGATCATGGTACCGAGTGCGCCACGACCAACTGCCCGATTGATCCAGGCGCCTGCTGTCTGCCCGATGGCAGTTGTCAGGATGTAGCCGATCAGGCTGCCTGCGATGCCATCGGCGGCACATTCCAGGGTCATGGTACCGAGTGCGCCACGACCAACTGCCCAATTGATCCAGGCGCTTGCTGTCTACCCGATGGCAGTTGCCAGGATGTAGCCGACCAGGCTGCCTGCGATGCCATCGGCGGCACATTCCAGGGTCATGGTACCGAGTGCGCCACGACCAACTGCCCGATTGATCCGGGCGCCTGCTGTTACCCGGATGGCGCGTGTACCGATGAGCCCGACGAAGCCACGTGCCAGGCGGCTGGTGGCGTGTTCCAAGGTCATGGCACGGAATGCGCGACCACTAACTGTCCGGTATTGGCCGGGGCCTGCTGCTTCGCCGACGGTAGCTGTCAGGAATTGACGGCAGGCGATTGCAGTACGGCTGGCGGAACCTTTGAGGGTGAGGGCACCGACTGCGATCCGAATCCCTGTCCGCAGCCGACCGGTGCCTGCTGCTTCACCGATGGGAGTTGTCAGGAGCTGACCGCCGTCGAGTGTGCGGGTGCCGGCGGAACGTACGAAGGTGACGAGACCGGCTGCGATCCGAATCCGTGCCCGCAACCGCCGACCGGCGCCTGCTGCTTCGCCGATGGTTCCTGCACGGAAGGAACCGAAGCCGAGTGTGACGCGTCCGGCGGTACTTACTGGGGCGACGATACTTCCTGTACGCCGAACCCCTGCCCGCAACCAACCGGAGCGTGCTGCCTGCCGGATGGCTCGTGTGTCATCTATACGCAGGCCGAGTGCGTTAGTGCCGGCGGAACCTATCAGGGTGATGATACCGACTGTGATCCGAATCCGTGCCCGTTGCCGAATGACGATTGCGAGAACGCGATCCCAATTTACGACGGCAACACGGATTTCGACACGACCACGGCCACTACAGACGGTCCGGCCCACCCGGCCGAGTGCACACAGTCCGGTGATGGTGGACAAACGTTCCACGACATCTGGTTCATCTACCAGGCGACCTGTACGGGTACGCTGACGGTGAACACCTGCGAGGATCTAGGCGGCAGTGCCGACTACGACACCGACCTGGTCGTCTACGATGGAGTCAACTGCGGCAACCCAGTCCTGTTGGGCTGCAATGACGATGATCCCAATCATCCCTGCGGCTCCGGCGGCGGCGGTTACCACAGCACGGTCGAGGTGCCGGTAGTAACCGGAAATTCCTACCTGATCCGCGTGGGCGGCTGGAACGATGGTGACAGTGGCGCTGGCATCCTGAACATCAGTTGCGTTCCGGATCCAACCGGGGCCTGCTGCTTCACTGATGGTTCGTGCAGCGAAGGCACCGCGTCCGATTGTGCCATCGCCGGCGGGACCTACTGGGGTGACGGCACTGACTGTACGCCGAACCCCTGCCCACAGCCAACCGGCGCCTGCTGCTTCGCGGATGGTAGCTGTACGGATGGCACTGAAGCTGACTGCGACTCCGCCGGTGGTACTTACTGGGGCGATGGGACCGATTGTGATCCCAATCCGTGCCCGCAGCCGATCGGAGCTTGTTGCTACGCCGATGGTTCCTGTACTGAAGGGACGGCGAGCGAATGCACTTCCGCCGGTGGTACTTACTGGGGCGATGACACCACTTGTGATCCGAACCCCTGTCCGCAACCGACCGGTGCCTGCTGCTTCGAGGATGGTTCGTGCACTGAAGAGGAAGAGCCGGACTGCACGGCGGCCGGCGGTCTCTACCAGGGTGACGGTACCAGTTGCGATCCGAATCCCTGTCCGCAGCCCGGTACCGGGGCCTGTTGCGTGGGTGAGGTCTGCACGATCGAGACGGCGGACGATTGTGATACGGCTGGTGGGCTCTACCTGGGTGACGACACCAGTTGTGCTCCGAATCCGTGTGTGGCGGTTTGCTGCCACGGGTACGTCTGTTACGACGTCGATCCGAATAATCCGGCCGATCCCAACAACGAATCGCAGTGCCTCGCCGAGGGTGGCGAGTACTTTGCCGGCGTAACCTGCGCCGCCGAGGCGTGTGACTGCAGTGGCACGGATTACCGCGGTGATTCCAACTGCCTGGGTGATGGCGTGGATGCCTACGACATCGACGCGTTTGTGCTGGCGATTGGCGCGCCTAATGATTGGATGACGCAGTTCAGTTGTAACTTCTACTGCGCGAATGACATCAACTGCGACGGTGAAGTCAACGCGTATGACATTGACTGGTTTATCACGTGTGTGGGTGCCGGCGTTTGCGAGCCGTGCCCATAGACAAGCTTCGCCAGGCCCTTCGATCGGTTGGCGGCGCGGCCTGATCCGCCCGCCGACCGACGCATGGTGAGATTAGACAACCAACCGGATCGGCGGGAAGCGGGGGACCCGCCGGTCCGGTAGCGTTTATTCACTGTTGATTAGCGGACATTTCTCACGGCGTTTTACCACAGGCGCTGAGAGCGCCAAGGAGATGTGATAGTATTGGCGGGTGGAACGACGCTTGGATCCTCGGATCCTTGAATCCTGGGGTCCTCGCCGTAACCCGCTCGCTGGCGCTCGGGGCTCTGATTGGGGGCGCTCGCTGGCGCTCGGGGCTCTGATTGGGGGGCGCTTGCTGGCGCTGCGCGTTCGGATATGGCTCGGCGGGCATTCGACACGTGAGAGGCGTGTTCAGCAAGTGATTGGCGGGGATTCGGCAGGCGCATGAAAAAACAGCGGCGGGGGCCGCTGTTGATTGTGGTTCTGAAAAAAGCGGGTGATGGGATTCGAACCCACGACATTCACGTTGGCAACGTGAAGCTCTACCGCTGAGCTACACCCGCGAATCGCTACTCGCCAGCGGGCGAATAGCACGAACATGAATTATATCGGCAAACAGATGTTTGCAAAGCTGTTAAAGATCAAAACCTGCAAGGCTCTGCTCTTTAAGCCATATACCGCTGTAACCGGCTCGCCTATATATACTTACAGCGACCTGCCGCTTGTTAGTGCACAGCGCCAATCCTGGTTGAAGCTCGGACATCCGACTAGTCAGACGTGGACGGCATTCCGCCGCATCGCTCACACGCAAAACTGCCGATAAACTGCCAAGACAATGTCTGATGAGCTGGAAACACATGATGTCCGTTGCACCGCCACCGGTACTTACCGCTGGGTAAAGCGTTGCATCGATTGGTATATCGCCCTTTGTGCGTTAATCATCACCGCCCCACTATTCGTCCTGGTCGCGATACTCATTCGCCGCGATGGTCCCGGTCCGATCTTCTTTCGCCAGACGCGCGCCGGCCGTCACGCGCGACCGTTCACGCTCATGAAGTTCCGCACCATGCGCATCGATGTCGATCCCTATGGCGATTCACCACAAAACGGCGCTGACCCCCGGATTACTTCCAGCGGGCGCTTCCTCCGCGAGACCAGCCTGGACGAGTTACCACAATTGCTGAATGTTCTGCGCGGCGACATGTCACTCGTCGGTCCGCGTCCGTTGTATGTCCAGCAGATCGCCGAGTGGAACCAGCGCCAGCGCGGCCGGCTGCTGGTCACGCCCGGACTCACCGGTCTGGCACAAATCCACGGCCGTGGCAGTCTGACCATCGAGGACAAGCTGGAATGGGATGTGCGCTACGTGGAAAGTGCCAGTCTGGCAACCGACCGGTCTATTCTGCTGCGAACGGTCGTTGGTTTGTTTGCCCGTAGCGATATTTATGAGGTTGAATATTCGCGCACGCGTAGCCGCCGCAGTCAGGAGTGATATGACGGGCCGCTACGGTGCCTACGGCCGCCACAGAGGGCGGCCGCTACGCATTGCGGCGTTAACCCTCGCTGGCGCTTCGGGCTCAGTTGGGGTTGGCCGCTACGGTACCTACGGCCGCCACAGAGGGCGGCCGCTACGCATTGCGGCGTTAACCCTCGCTGGCGCTTCGGGCTCAGTTGGGGTTGGCCGCTACAGTGCCTACGGCCGCCACAGAGGGCGGCCGCTACGCATTGCGGCGTTAACCCTCGCTGGCGCTTCGGGCTCAGTTGGGGTTGGCCGCTACAGTACCTACGGACGCCACAGAGGGCGGCCGCTACGCATTGCGGCGTTAACCCTCGCTGGCGCTTCGGGCTCGGTTGGGGTTGGCCGCTACGGTGTCGGGGGCTTGGTGATTTTCAAGTATGACTGGATGAGTGAGTCTTTGGGCATAAAGCGGGCGGCTACGCGAAAGGCGGCATAAGCGGCGGTGTAGTCATCACGCTGGAACTCCATGTAGCCCAGCAGGAAGTATACATCCCCATCGGCGCGATTTTCCTTGACCCAGGCGGCCAGCTTATCGACGTGTGTGTCGTACTCGGTCGGATTCGCATAGTAAGAGGAGAGGTTCAGGGGAACGTATAGCAGCTTGGGCTGTAGTTGCAGCGCGCGGCGCAAGGTCTGGCCACCCTCGCGATAGTGTCCCTGGGCCATGCGGGCCTGGGCCAGGTGAATGCGACAGGCCGGATCACCCTGGTTAAGTTGAGCCGCCATCGTCAGGGCCACGACTGCCTGGGCATAGTCGCCATACTTGAGGTCTTCCAGGCCGGCGCTGGTAGCGCGCTCGTGATTGCTGAGCACGCGCTGCTTGCGTTGGCGCATGTCACGGCGATTGAAACGCCGACCCCGTTCGCGTTCCTGAATGTAACGTTCGGCGCGGTACAGCTCACGTAGCTGACGACCTTGGCCAGGTGTGTAATAGCCGTAGTAGCGCTCGTAATACCGCTCATACCCCGGACGATGCAGCACCGAGATCGGATAGCCGGCATAGTAGCGCGTGTAATGCCGGCGGGGTCGATAGTTGATCTCTTCCTCGTCAGCGTCATTATCCGTGGTTTCACGAGCCTGGGTGGATTGGGGCGCGGCCAGTTCGTCATACGGCTCCAACTCGACGACTTCCAGCAGGGCGCGCTGTGTCCGGTCGCGGTTGGCCTGCTTAGGCGGAATGATGACGGTCGGAATGCGTTTGCCGTCGCGGACGATGTACAAGGGTTGCGATTCATCATCATCGGCGCTGGCCACCCCCGTCGCCAATCCCATGACCATGAGAACCAGCACGGCACTGATCCGGCAAATTCGTTTAGACATGACAACACTCCCACAATTAGCCTTGCTCAGCTTATTATACGGTTGTCGGGCCATCTGGCCGCGGTCAGTGCTGGTTAAAGCAAGCCACTAGCAACAAAAGTGTGTTGGCAAATGGTTTCGGCATTCCGTATAATTTGTCATAAATTACTTATTACTCTTGTGTTATGTTCAAGGAGCAGCTTGCCGGCCGATGCCGTGTCCATGGAAACATCTTGACGGCCACTCCATCTGTTGATTCTCTGTAGGTCTTAAGGGAGTAGGGCGCGTGCATCCTGGCCGCCGGGACACCTGGTCATGTCTCGGTATCTGTCGTCCACGATGCCCCGGTAAGGAGTGATTGGGCCATACTGCCGGTCTTCTGGCGCGCATGGAGGCGTTTCTGTGTTTATGTTAATTACCACGCGTCCGGTGGTATTTCGTCGGCGCGGTTATGACGGGGAGCATGTATGAAGATCCACCTCGGCATGGATGTTGGTGCCGTCGGCGTTAGAGCCGCACTGGTTCTGCCGACCGCGCAAGCCGGGGAATTTTGCTGGCTGGATAAAGCCCCCGCGGGTCTGCGACGAATTTCCGTCCCGGCTGATGCTGGTATGACCGTTCTGGTCACCGATTCACGCCGGACGCGCGGCCGGCCACTGGATGTGGCGAATGAACTGCTGAATGATATTTTGGGCATTTTCCCCGCCGAGCAAATCGCGGATCTGATGTTAACTGGAATCGGCGGCTGTATGGTGGCCGAAACCCTGGCCGCGCAAACCTGTAATGAGTTTCAAGCATGCGCGCGAGCTGTCAGCCGGTTGCATCCCGATGTGCGCACGGTCTTTGAGATTGGTGGCGAAAGCAGTCGCTACCTGCGGCTCGAACCCGAACCGGGTAGCGACCGGCTCAATATCCTCGATTACAGCACCAACGGTGACTGCGCGGCGGGTACGGGCGGTTTTCTCGACCAGCAGGCCGCCCGCTTGAAGTACCCGGTAGAGGAGATCGGCGCTATCGTGGCACAGACCGAGCGCGCGGCCCAGATCGCCGGTCGCTGTAGCGTCTTTGCCAAAAGCGACATGATCCACGCCCAGCAGAAGGGCTACAAGCCGCCGGAAGTATTACACGGCTTGTGCAATACCGTCGCCACCAACTTCAAGTCGGCGATTGTTAAAGGTCATGTGGTGCAGCCGCCGGTGCTGTTGTTGGGTGGTGTGGCGGCGAATACGGCGGTCGTGGCCGCCTTGCGGGCGGCGTTCGAGCTGAACGAATCCGAGCTGCTGGTTCCTGACGGGGCTGATGCGTTGGGAGCCGTCGGGGCCGCATTGCTATCGGCGGATAGCAACGTAACCGCTCAGCCCACGATGGCCGAGCGATTGCAAAGACTGGATCGGGCCACCCAGGGTAATGGTTACGCCTTCCCGACGACGCGCCCCTTGAAGCTGGACAATGTCAAGCTTCTGCATGACCGCGTCAAGCCATACAGCTTTATCAGTGACGAGCAGGTTAATGCCTATCTCGGCCTCGACATTGGCTCGGTCGGCACCAAGCTGGTATTGATCGACGATGACGGAGAAGTCATACACTCGATCTTCACCCGTACCGATGGCCGTCCGATCGAGGTGGTTACACGCTGCCTGCGCGAACTCGAGGAGATCGTCGGCTGGGCCGTGAACGTCCGGGCAGTGGGCTCGACCGGCAGTGGCCGGGAGCTGATTGGTGAGTTGGTGGGAGCTGACTCAATCAACGACGAGATCACCGCGCATAAAACCGGAGCCACCTTTATCGGCGACCGCCTGCTCGGTAAACGGCCAGATACCATCTTCGAAATCGGCGGTCAGGACAGCAAATACATCAGTTTGCAGCCGGAATCCGCCTCGTCCGCTGCCAGGGACAGACAGCAGCCTGATACGGTGGTGGTTGATTTCACGATGAATGAAGCCTGTGCGGCGGGCACTGGTAGCTTTCTCGAAGAACGCTCCGCCGAGTTGGGCGTTTCGATCAAGGACGAATTTTCCGAGATCGCCTTCAGTTCAAAAGCTCCCATCAAGCTGGGCGAGCGTTGCACGGTATTCATGGAACGCGACGTGAATACCTATATGCAGCGTGGTGCCCAACGAGCGGATATCATCGCCGGCCTGGCTTATTCGATCGCTCACAACTACATCAACCGTGTTGTGCGTGGCCGGCCGATCGGCGAGTGCATCTTCTTCCAGGGGGGGACGGCGTATAACAATGCCGTCGCGGCGGCTTTCAGCATCGTGTGCGGCAAGGAAATCATCGTTCCGCCACATAACGCCGTGCTGGGCGCCATTGGCGCGGCTCTGCTGGCCAGGGAGAAGATCAATACTACCGGAGCCGCGACCCGGTTCCGCGGATATGACTTGCAACTGGTGGACTACCAACTGCGTGAATTTGCCTGCAAGGGTTGTGGTAACCAATGCTCCATCCAGGAATTCAACGTCGAAGGCGCCAAGACCTTCTGGGGCGATAAGTGCTCCGAGCGCTATCGCAAGAAAACCAAAACCGATAAGCAAGCGGTTATCCCTGATCTGATCGCGCTGCGTCAGCAGTTGCTGGACGCGGACGATACCCCCAATCCACCGGACGCCCGCCAGACCATCGGCATCCCACGGGCCATGTACACCTGGGATCTACTGCCGCTCTGGCGGCGTTTCTTCCGCGATTGCGGTCTGCGCGTGGTAATCACCGACGAGACCAATCGGCGTACCATCCGGCGTGGCCTGGACTGCGTCGTGGCCGAGCCCTGTTTCCCAATCATCGTCGCTCACGGACACGTCGCCGAACTACTCGAACAGGAAATTGACTACCTCTGGCTACCCAACCTGCTGACCTCGGAAGACAGGTCGCCACAGCCGGATGTCGCCAGTTACGTCTGCCCCTGGGGTTCGACGCTGCCGTATGTCGTGCGTCAGGCACCGGCGTTCCGCTCGTGGCCGGGGCGTATTCTGTGCCCGACGCTCTCCCTGGAACGCGGGGTGGATGAGTTTCGTCAGACGATGCTGCGTCTGGCGCGCGACCTGGGTGTGCGGCGTAGTGTTGCCCAGCGGGCTTTCGAGCGGGCACGTGCCGCCCAGCAACAATTTAACACTGCATATCAGCAGGCCGGTCGGGAAGCTCTGAAAATTCTCGAACAGACCAACGAAAACGGCATGGTGATTGTCGGCCGCCCCTACAACATTCACGACAGCGGTGTCAGCCTGGCCGCCGCCCGGAAGTTGCGCGAGCATTACGGCGTGAACGTTTTGCCGATTGACGCCCTGCCACTGGACGGCGTCGATGTCTCGGATGTCTGCGACAATATGTACTGGTCGTATGGCCGTAAGATTCTGGCCGCCGCCAAGCTGGTCGCGCGACAGCCACACCTCGACATCATCTTCATCACCAATTTCAAGTGTGGACCCGACTCCTTCATTAAGGGTTTTATCCGGGCGGCATCCGGGAAGCCTTTCCTGACTTTACAGTTTGACGGCCACTCTAATGACGCCGGCATGATGACCCGGTGCGAGGCCTATTTAGATAGCAAAGGAATCCTGCGATGGTGGCGAACGCCGCGGAGCAAATCAGCAGACGAGATCTTGCCGGCCGCACAGTCTACATCCCGCAGATGTCGTACTCCGCAGCCCGGCTGACGGCCGCCGCGTTTCGCGCCATAGGCATCAACGCCGCCCCGGCACCGGACTCGAACCAGGACACGCTCGAACTCGGCGGTTTGCACAGCAGCGGCGAGGAATGCCTGCCGCATAAGATCACGCTGGGTGACTTTCTGCGCGTCTGCCGCCAGCCGGACTTCGATCCGAGTAAGACCGCGTTCTTCATGCCACGCGCGCCGGGGCCCTGCCGCTTCGGACTCTATGCCCCCTACCTGCGTAAGGTCCTCGACGAACACGGTTTTCATGACGTGCCGGTGCTCTCGCCAGACAGCCGGAATAACTACGGCGAGTTGGGCGATCACGGCAGCTATCTGATGCGTTTCGCCTGGATGGGAATCGTGGTCTCCGATATCGCCACGCGTTTCCTGTTAAAAACGCGTCCCTACGAAACATCGAGCGGCGACGCTGACGCCGCCTTTGAAGAATCCGTCGAAGACCTCGGTCAGACCCTGGCGGTCGTCGATCAGACGCCCAAGCAAAAGCTGCCGGCGCTGGTCGCGGCGGTAACACGCATGCGCGAACGCTTTCACGCCGTTCCGGCCCGGTATACCAGGGAGCGCCCGTTGATCGGCCTGGTCGGCGAGATCTTTTGCCGTTTGAACACCTTCAGCAACGAGGATGCCGCCCGCCGGATCGAAAAGCTCGGCGGCGAATGCTGGTTGTCGGATATCTCGGAGTGGGTGTGGTACACCAACTGGAGCCGCCAGGTTGATTGCGTCCGTGACCAGGGGTGTTTTACGGCCGCTTTCCTCAAGCACTTCCTCAAGACCAAGGTGCAACACAGCTATGAACGCGCCTTGATGGCTCCGGTCAGTGATGATTTCAAGGGATACGAGGAGCCGCATGATATCCGTGAGGTGTTGCGGTTCTCCGAACCGTACCTGCCCGCCACCGGAGCCCTGGGGGAAATGACCCTCAGCGTGGGTAAGGCTGTTTATCTTTACGAGAAAGGTGCTGATGGCATTATTGATATCAGCCCGTTTACCTGTATGAACGGCATCGTCAGCGAAGCGATCTATCCGGCGATCAGCGCGGATCACGACAATCTGCCGATCCGCTCGCTCTATTTCGACAAGGTTAACACTCACATCGATCGCGATCTCGAGATATTCCTCGATCTGGCCCGCGCATATCAACGCCGAAAACATCGTCCGCGCGTGTTCCCTGATTTTTTCAAATGAGTAGAATGTCACCCAAAGTTGCAGAGTAGTTTTATTCGGCGGAGCATGGCATGAGACGACCAGATCTGGAGCCCCGGGATACCACAGAACGGGCATCGGTACGTGACCGGGCCCCGGAAGTCCCGCTCCAGGACGGCTCGCTCCAGCCCGTCTGCCCCCTGCCAGTGCGGCCGATTACGAGCGCGCGGTCACGCTCAGGCATTCTCGAACGGCCGCTCAACCGCATCAATCGACCGGCGGTTAAAGCCGAGGATACTCAGACCGAATTAGAACGTTTCAAGGTCGGTCTGCGCAAATACAGCCCGGTCCAGAAAGGCATCGCCGGCCTGCCGTGGTCAGGGACGTGGCACTGCGGCAAATGTGACGAGCAGGTGCCGGGTCGTTTTGTGTATGACGAGGTGGAGGACGCGATCTACCTGGTGTGCGAATGCCCGTCTTGCGGTCCGTATCGTCAACGGCATTACGACCAGCTTTTTGTGAAGAACCCGCCGCCACCACCACCGGGACCTAATACACGCCGGCAGCCTAAACAGACGTATTCCGGCTTTCCGATCCACCCGATCGTGACGGGCCTGCCGCGCACGGTCGAAACTCTGTGCCCGGAGTGTTCGTGTCTGATCCTCGGGCGGAATTTTGTGCGTGACGGCGCGGTCTGGATGGAGAAGACCTGTCCCGAGCACGGCTACTTCCGCGACAAAATCAACTCTGACGTGGACATGTACCTGCGCGCCACGCGCGCCGGCTTCCAGGATGAACGCGGCGTCTACAAACCGCAGGTAACTGGCGGGCAGGCCTGCCCCAGCGATTGCGGCCTGTGCGGCCAGCACCACAGTACTTCCTGCCTGGCCCAGATTGACCTGACCAATCGCTGCAATCTGACCTGTCCGATCTGCTTCGCCAGCGCCAATGAGGCCGGCTACGTCGCCGAACCGTCATATGAGATGGTCGTCGAGTATCTCCAGACATTGCGCGAGCAGCACCCCTGTCCGGCCACCGCCATTCAGTTCACCGGCGGCGAGCCGACAATACATCCCGATTTTCATCGCATCGTGAAGAAGTCCAATGAGATGGGCTTTTCACACGTGCAGATTGCCACGAATGGCATCGCCATCGCCAATCCGGAGTTCGCCGCGCGCGCCGCCGACGCCGGGCTGCATACGCTTTACCTGCAATTCGATGGTCTGGACGATGCGCTGTATAAGCAGTTGCGCGCTCAGCCGCTGCTCGATATCAAGATGGCCGCCATCGAAAACTGCCGCCGGCTGGATATGAAGATCTGCCTGGTACCGACCGTCGTGAAGGGTTTTAACGACGATCAGGTCGGCAAGATCTTCCGCTTCGCCGCCGACAATGCCGATGTGATCAGCGCTATTGCTTACCAGCCGGTGGCATTTACCGGGCGGATCAGCCGCCATGACCTGGAGAGCAAGCGTTACACGCTCGGCGACCTGGCCCACGACGTGGCGGCGGTCAGCGGGGCGGACCCGCGGCGCGACTTTTTCCCGCTCAACCATATCGCCCCGCTCTCGCGCATCATGCAGACGCTCGACGGCAAGCCGAAAATTCGTTCGAGCTGTCATAGCGACTGTGCCTTCGGTTCATACTTCTTCGTCGCGCCGGACGGGCAGACGATTCCGATCCCCAAGCTCTTTGACACGATGAAGCTCTTCCGTGGCTTCAACGAGTTGGCGGCGAAGATCGAGCGCACGCGGCCGCAGGGGATGGCGACCTGGCGGGACAAGCTCGAGATCGCCCTGACCTTCCTGCGCAGCTATCGCTGGACCGAGCGCGACTTTCGCGTCACGCCGTTTACGTTCATGCGTACCCTGCGCGGCATGACCAACAAGGCCGCCGGCCGCGGCACCTCCGGTCAGAAAACTTACCGCACGCTCATGGCCGCCGGCATGCACTTCATGGACCGTTACAACTACGACACGCAGCGCGTCCGCCGCTGCGTGATTTTGTACAGCACGCCCGACGGCGTGTACCCGTTCTGCACGATCAACGGCGGCCCCACTTACCGCCCGCTGCTGGAGAAGATGATCACCCGCTCGGTCGAGCAATGGCAGGCCGACAATCCCGGCTCACCGGTACGGCCGCCGAGTGATCCGAACGCTTACGCGTCTTGATCCGAGCCCGCAGCGCCAGCGAGGGTTAACTACACTTGCCACAAAGTCAGCCTTAACCCTTGCTTGCACTGCGGGGTCTGTATGCCAGGCCCCTAACGCCACCGCGCGGAATAAACTGAGCCCGCAGCGCAAGCGAGGATTAACGCTACATACACTTAATCAGAGCCCGAAGCGCCAGCGAGGGTTAACCTTCCACATACTGACACACTGCGATATCCTGCAATAATGTCAGTCCCACGCGCATATCTACTTACCTGGACATGCTACGGCACGTGGCTGCACGGGGATGAACGCGGTTCGGTCGATGCCGGCCATAACGTATATAAAAGGCCGTGCGTTTCGCCGAGCCCGACCCGGCAGATTCACGCGGTAATGAAGCAGACCGGCGCCGCCGAGCGGCTGGGTGAACGCGCACGTCGAATCGTGCATGATACGATCGTCGCACACTGCGCTCATCGCGGCTGGGACCTTCTGGCACTCAATGTTCGTTCGAACCACGTGCATGTCGTTGTCATGTGCGGCGAGGATCCGCCAGAGCGAGCAATGGCTCAATTCAAGGCATGGAGCACGCGGCGGTTGCGCGAAAACGATCTGGCCGCTAGCGATGCGAGTATCTGGACCGAGCATGGCAGTACCCGATACCTTTGGGACGAAGGTAAACTGCAACGCGCGGTTAATTACGTCACGGATCACCAGGGTGAGGATTTGGAGGGGGATGGTTCTATGCCTTCAAAGAGTTAACCCTCGCTGGCGCTGCGGGCTCTGTTCTTTGGGTGATCGTGGCGTTAACCCTCGCTGGCGCTGCGGGCTCTGTTCTTTGGGTGATCGTGGCGTTAATCCTCGCTGGCGCTGCGGGCTCTGTTCTTTGGGTGATCGTGGCGTTAATCCTCGCTGGCGCTTCGGGCTCTGTTCTTTGGGTGATCGTGGCGTCAACCCTCGCTGGCGCTGCGGGCTCTGTTTTGAGGGATGGGCAGCTATGGCTCACCGGCCGCCGCGCCCTCCGAGGGAATCACCTTGATCGGCTTGGCGTGCATAATCTCAGAGGCAAATCCGCAAAACGCACCAGCCAGGTAGTTCAGGGGGCGAAAATCCAGCCGCTGGCCAATCTCCGTGATCAACTCGTGGATCTCCGGGGGCAGATACACCATGCGCGTCTCGCGTTGCAGGTATTTCGGGTGTGCAGGCGTGCAGGTTTCCGGCGGATCGAGGCTGAAGAAGTAGCGGCAGGCGATCGGTCGCACCGGGTAGATCTTACAGCAGCCGCTATCCTCATCCAAAAAACCACACCGCCGCTTACAGTGATTGTACTCGACGTGGGCTTCCTTCACGCGCGGATCGTCCCCGCCGAAGGCAAATTCATTCGGCTTCAGTTTTGAATCCAGGATCTCCATGAACATTTCAGCCGAGTCACGCAGGTACTCGAAGATCGATTTGACATCCGGCCAGCCGCGCACGTGGTGATATATGTTGATCGTTTCCGCCGTGTTGATACCCCGAACCAGATCGATGCAACAGTTTGCACACCCCTTCTGGCAATGCATGCGCTGGTCGGTGCCGGTATATTCCAGGACGAAATCGATGATCCGGTCGTAACACGCCAGGGCGGCGTTGAAACCGTCGAAGAACGCCGCCGGCATCGCGCCGGTGTCCTTGAATCGTTCCAGGCCGGGCAGGTTGCGCACGGCTTCAAGTCGCCGCCGCATCTCCGCGATCTGCTCGATGAAATATGGCTGGGATTCCGGGGCGTCCGGCGCTGGCGTGTCGCTCATAACAACATTTCCAATTATAACCGGGTACGTTATCAGTCTCGTGGCGGACTAAAATCGACGATGTCCCACACGTACTTGGTATCATTGATATGTCGAACGACGCGGAAGTCGCCCATGGGCTCTGATCAACCGCTCATAGCAGGTCAATAAACGGGACAATGTCGTAGGAGTTCACTTCGCCATCACCATTAACGTCCCCATTGAGCCAGCGACAATTCGGGTATTGCTGCTCGTAGCCTTCTTTGCTGCTAACCGCGAGAATAAACGGATCGATATCATAGGAGTCAACGTTACCGTCGCAGTTCATATCGCCGTAGATGAATGGCACCCCGAACTCGTCCGCACCGATATCTATTCGATCATTGATGACGCGTGACTGTCCGTCGATATCTGTTTGGTCGTCGTAAGGATCGGCAGGAGGATTGAATGGATCCTCGGTATCACCGGCATTGATACACAAAGATGAATTACGGATGTGGTAATTGCCACCTTCATAGACAAATTGTGGATTTTCTTCAATGTTACCTGTTTGCCAATACAGATTGTCACAAAAGACACCGTTTTGGCCATATTGTATATCGCAATACCTAACATACACATGTGCGGAGTTAGCTGCTGCCACCTGCGTGCCAGTATTAGCTGTGTTGTTCCACAGGATAGTATTCCATAGACCGCGATAATCCTGACCTTCCTGCAATCCCAGCATCGTTGTAAGACTTAGCCCAACACCACCACCGAACGCCGCACTATTTTCAGCCAGCGTGCAACCGAAGATGCCGGCACGAGCTCCGCCTGCTAAGGCGACACCGCCGCCCAGAGAATCACCGGAGCCCGAGACTGTCGCGGAGTTACGCACAATAATATTGTCCGTTATAAGCACGTTCATTGCGCCATCCTCGGCCGCGATTCCCCCACCGCATGCCGGCATTGCAATGTAATTATTATCGCGGAAGTCAATGCAAGGCGCTTCACCAGTAGTATCCGCGCTTAAACCGGCAACGGCTTGATTGTCCGCGATGATGTTATTGTGAATATGCACGTTTCCATTTGCCGCGATCCCGCCTCCATACGCGGCGAGCATGCTATCATTGTCCGCATCAACAAACTCAACCGTTGCAAGATTCGCGACTATCTCATTGCTATCGATCTCGAGATGTTCGCCAGCATAGATAGCGCCACCGGCGGCTCTCGCGACCTCATCACTGAGGCTGTGTGATTGCTTGGTGACAACTTCCGCGCGATTACCTGAAAAGAAGTTATCATTGAACGGCATTGGATCGCCATAGATTGCGGCTCCGTAATAGCCCCCGCCCTGTGCGTTTAATTCTTCGTTACATGGGCAGTCGTAGGCCGCGTCAACAACCGCAACGTTACCTATGACACGGTTGTTTATAAACGTTGGATTGCACGGTGAAATATCGTACTCATTGCTACTTACCGTCGACGAGTAAACGCCACCACCTTGAGCCTCCCGAGTGCAGCCTGTTCCCACATCTTGCGGGCCGGTCCGTAACCGTGCTGTATTATCAATGATGTCATTGTCATCGATCACTGGAGTACAATTGTCGTACAGATAGATGCCACCGCCCTGACTCGCGCTATAAGTGAAAGTGGACCACAACCTACCGGAAAGAGCTACGATTGGTGCTGGTCCAGCGAGGTTGTTCTCGATCCAGTTATGCTCGATCAGCGGCGAGGATTCGATGCATGCGATTGCGCCTCCGTAGCCAGTGCCCCTGTCAACGCCATCGATGCGCAGGACCGACACATTCCCGCTGATGGTGTTGTCCCGGATGATGGGCTGGGGTGCGTCGGGGTCCTCGGGATCGTTGCAATACCAACAGAGAATTGCTCCACCGCGGGCGCTGTGGTCAATGCCCCGGGCCATGCTGTTCTCGACGATGTTGAACTCGATAGTAGGCGCCGTGCCGTCGCAGAGGATGGCCCCGCCGCCGTAGCCTTCGGGGTCGTTCTCGAGAACCTCGACCAGACCATTGCGGATCGTCAGCCCCAGTAACCGAGCATCGTTCGTCTCGCCGGTCTGGAAGATCACACCGCGCCCGAGTTGCTGGCAGTCCACGATCGTCTCGCTTACCACCTCAGGGTTGTTCGGATCCGTGCTACGCACCGTGATGTTTTTGCCGAGATAGTCCAAATCCCTGTTGCCCACGCCAGTGTACACACCTACATGTACGATGACCACGTCGCCGGACTCTGCCGCGTCGATCGCGTCCTGAATCGCCCCGGAAGGGTACACATTATGAATCTCCGTGGCTCCGGCACTGAGCGCCAGTGCAACTGCCCACATTACAACCGTTCCAAACCGTAAGCTGTTCATCTCCGACTCTCCTTTATTGTGAGTAACTTGCCTTACGCTAGGCGGCGGCTGCGCCACATCGGTTTGTAGCCCTCATATTTGGCATTGTACGCAAACAGGCCACCGTGAGAAGCCACTACTACTAAATGTGATATCACCCGCGATGTGTCGAAAACGCGCGACCCATCCAGCGCTTCTTAATACAATTCTATTGTAACCGAACATCTTGACATGAAAAGACTTTCGTACACATTCCACTGGATCGGTCAATTAATAATCCACAGGAATACCCTTGTAACACGGCTATGTTTGGTTTATGTTTGTGCATGATAGTGTAAACCAGTACCCCGAGGCGAAATATTACAGCACTCGGGGAGCACAAGGCTCTGCCTTGTCCCAGGTAGATCAAGGCTCTGCCTTGTCTCCGCCCATGGGCAAAGCTGGAGCTTTGCTCTACCCGGGATTCGTGGACGTACTTCTGACTCATAACCCTGGATAATCCGATAAATCAGGTACCCGGGCATGGACGCCGCCGCTTTCCTGCAACGCCTGCAAGCACGACGAGGCTACCGCGACCAGATAGCGGCGGTCCGCACTTTTGAGCCCCGCCCGGCGGACTATCACACGCCGGCGGAACCCATCCCACCAGCAATCACCAAGTTGCTGCGCTCGCAGGGTATCGAGCAGCTCTACAGCCACCAGGCCGACAGTTATGACGCCATCCGCCAGGGCGAGAACGTCGTCATTGCCAGCGGCACGGCGTCGGGCAAGAGCCTGTGCTTTCACCTGCCGGTGCTGGCGGCGTTGTGTGAGGATCAACAGGCCCGGTCCTTGTACGTCTTCCCGGCCAAGGCGTTGGCTTATGACCAGCTTGGCAACCTGGAGAGCATGATCAAGGGCGGCGAATTGACCGCCTTGGCCCGGCCGGAATGCTACGATGGCGACACACCCACTCACAAACGCCCCGGCATCCGCCGCTCGGCCAATATCCTGCTAACCAATCCGGACATGTTGCACGTGGGAATCCTGCCCTATAACGGCAAGTGGAGCGATTTCTTCGCCCGGCTGAAGTACGTGGTCCTGGACGAGATCCATACCTATCGCGGCATCTTCGGCAGCCACGTCGCCGGCGTGATTCGTCGGCTGCAACGCATCTGCACACATTACGGCTCGTCGCCGCAATTCATCTGCTGCTCGGCCACGCTGGCTAATCCCTGTGAGCTGGCTGAGCGCCTGACCAATCGGACCATGCGTGTCATCACGCACGATGGCTCGCCGCGCGGCCGTCGCCATTTTGTACTCTGGAATCCCCCCTGGCTCGACGAGGCGACGCGCATCTCGCGCCGCAGTGGTAATGTCGAAGCTCAAAGACTGATGCAAGCCCTGATGGAAGCCCGCGCGGGCACCATCGCTTTTACCAAGGCCCGCGTGGTCGCCGAGTTGATTTACAAATACGTCCACGAAACCCTCGCGCGTCGCCAGCCGGAGCTGGCCCGCAAGATCAAGCCCTACCGCGGCGGGTACCTGCCGCTGGAACGCCGCGAGATCGAACGGGCCCTGTTCAGCGGCGAATTGCTGGGAGTATGCAGCACGAACGCGTTGGAGTTGGGTATCGACGTCGGGGCGCTCGACGCGGCCCTGATCGTCGGTTTCCCCGGCACACTGTGCAGTCTCTGGCAGCAAGCCGGCCGGGCCGGTCGCCGTCAGGACGAGTCCCTGGTAATTTTCATTGCCTACGATGATCCGGTGGATCAGTACCTGATGCGGCAAGCGGATTTTATTTTCAATCGTCCAGTCGAGCAGGCCATCATCGATCCATCCAATCCACATATCCTCGGTGCCCAGTTACGTTGTGCCGCCAAGGAACTGCCGCTGCACGCGGACGATCTGGCGGCTTTCGGCACGCAGGCGCTCGAAGTGGCCGATGTCCTCGCCGCAGGCGGTGAATTGCACAAAAGTGATGGACAATACGCCTGTCCCCAGTCCGGCCTGCCGCATCATCAGACCAGTTTGCGTACGATCAGCAACTCAACTTACGCCATCATCGATATCACCCGGCAGCGCAATGAGGTCATCGGCCAGGTCGATTCAATTTCCGCGCCCGAACTGATCTATCCCGAGGCGATCTACCTACACCAGGGCACCAGCTACCTGGTGCGCGAACTCGATCAGCCCGCGCAACTGGCCCGCGTCGAGCGCATCGACGCCGACTACTACACCCAGCCCGTACTGGCGGACGAGTGCACGATCACACAGGAGCGCATGGCGGGCGACTGCCTGACCGGGCGGCGTTTCTTCGGCGACGTTACCGTACGCTGGCAAACCGTGGCTTTCCGCAAAATCAAATATCACACCGCCGAGCTGATCGGCCAGACCAGGCTGGATCTGCCCGCCCAGCAAATCGACACCGCCGGCTGCTGGTTGCAACCATCCGACGCGGTCTTCGAACAAATGCGCGCGGCGGGACACGAGCTGCGCGATGCCATGAGCGGTGTACGCAACCTGCTCTGTGTGGCCCTGCCGACCCTGGCGATGTGCGATCGTTACGACATTGGCGGCGTGGTCGATTCCTCCCAACTGGGCATCATGACCATCATTCTATACGACCGCTACGAAGGCGGCGTCGGCTACGCCCGACACGGTTATGAATGCAGCGCGGAACTGTTACGTTTAGCTTACGACCTCGTGGCGGGTTGCGAGTGTGATAGCGGCTGTCCCGGCTGCGTCGGTCCCCCGGCCTTACGGGTGGCGATCCATCACGACCCGGATGTCGGCCACGGCTATAAAATTCCCGACAAGGCCGCCACCACGGCCTTACTGCATGCCTGGCTGAGCTAAATGATCCGGCTCCATAGCGCTTCACTCCCGAGCCGTGGGTTTCAGCCCGCGACTTATTAGCAGAACAAATGTGGGAACCGGTGCTGCCACTTCAGCTTACCCGCCTGGTTTATCTCGGCCGAGGCCACATGGTCCACAACGATATATTGCGCCGGGGTGTCTCAATGGAGGTAGCCGCGTACACAACTGTAGGATCCCCGACCAACGTCAGACGATCTACCCTCCGGGTTATGTTTATGTTATGGATGTCTGTATACCCCCATGCCAGTTTGGAGCAAGTTATTCGCGGGGCTGACTCTGCTCTTCGGGCCGCGGTTCTTTCTCGGCCTCGTTCACGGGCGGTGCCGTATGCTCGTTGGCAGGCTCTTCGAGATGCTTCTTCGGAGTCGGCGGCTGTAATTTCTTGGGAGGAGCGTCATCTTCGTCGTCGCGGGATATATCACCTTCAACATCTTTCAGCCCGCGCTTGAATTCATTCACGGCCCGGCCCAAGGAGCGCGCCACCTCGGGTAGCCGGTTGCCGTAGAACAGCAGCGCTATGGCCGCAACCAGCAGGAGGTGCCAGGGACTCAAACCTTGCCAGAATGCCAGCATTGTTCTTCCTCACAGACGTCGCTGGGTGCCTAGTTCCACTACTAATACCCGCCGCAAGTCGCCTGAGCAATAACTCAAACGCCTGGTGTCACTGGTCACACCCACACTATCGTCACTCTATTCGTTCTGTCTATGATGATTATCGCCCCGTAACTGCTGGCTGTCAAAGCCCTGGCGGGATCGGCTACGCCGCCATGCCAATCCCGCCTCGCCACAAAAAGCCGACCGTGCGATTAGAGCAGATGACCAAACACGGGTATGATTTGCACTCTTTTGGATAAACCATGCGACGCATTTTCGATTTCTTCCACATTGACGATATTCCAGCCCTGGCGCGCCCCAACTACATCGCCGAACTCAAGCAAATGTCCTTGTGGGGTTTCCTGGTGGGAGCGGTCGAAGGCAACATGGCCGGCGTGGTGGCCTCGAAAACCTTCAACGCCTCCCCCCTGCTGACCAGCATCATCTGGGCCTTGCCGATCCTGATCAACGTCCTGAACCCGGTCTGGAGCAACATCATCCGCGGTCGGCCGCGGGCGCGTATGTTCGTCATCCTGGTGAGCGGCGCCTCGCTCGGCACCCTCTCCGTCGGCCTGACCTCGACCGAGTGGAAATCCTGGGCGGCCCTGATATTCGCCCTCCAGATCGGATTTACCCATCTCTTTCTCTCCGGACTGATCACGCTACGCACGGCAATGTGGAAAGTGAATTATCCTCAGGCACAGCGTGCCAGCATTGCTGGTCGTCTTCAAAAGCTGCGCATCTTGCTCTCTCTACTGACCTCCGTGGCCCTGGGGGCTCTCTTTAACAAGAATCCTGAGTTATACCGCTTTGTCTACCCCACCATGGCCATACTCGGATTGCTGTCACTGTGGCCGATCCGCCGGTTGCGAATGCGTGGCGAACCGACTGAATTACGCCGTTTTCAAGCACACTTGGCCCGCAATAATGGCAACGAGAACGGGCGCATCACCTTGTGGCAGGGGCTCAAGGAATCCGCCGCCATCCTGCGCGATGACCGGCCTTATGCTCGCTACATGCTGGCCCAGTTCCTGCTGGGCTCGGCGAACTTTTTCACCGACCCCCTGCTGTTGATCATGCTGACCAAGGAACTCGAATTCAGCTACTCGAGTTCAATCCTATTACTCTTTCAGGTCCCGACGGTACTGTTACTGGTTTCGATCAGGTATTGGGCGAAACTGTTCGATCGCATCGGTGTACTGCGTTTCAGAATCTATAACAGTGCCTGCTGGGCCGGTGCTTATCTGGGGGTGGTCATTTCCATGGCCATTATCGGACTTGGCGGCGCCGAACTGCTACCTTTAGCTCTGATTGTGCTGACCCTCTCGCGTGTCCTGAACGGCTTGGGACGAGGGGGTGGGGCCATCGCCTGGAACCTGGGACACCTGCATTTTGCCCGTGAACACCAGACCGAACTCTACATGGGCATTCATGTGGGGCTGACTGGAATCCGCGGCCTGACCATGCCTTTACTCGCCTGGGCCGTGAGCCAATATCTCCTCTGGGCATCCTTTGGTCTGCCTCTACTCTCGGCCACAGTGGCTCATATCATGTTCCGGCGGATGGCGGCGGCCGACCAGCAGCCTTCGCGTGAGTGTGCACCCGATCGCGAGGAACCCAGCGGCCCACGACCGGACATCACCTGAACATATTCACCGATCTCATTAACCCGTTCCTAACACACATTTAGCCTAATACTGGCTTGGCGCGTCGTCCTTGAGTGTTATACTAGGCAGGTGAGGAGTTGGAGGCGGAGAACGAACCCCCTCTTTACGAACGCATTGCACCCTTGGACCAGGCGCAACTCGCTCTCCAGGGGGTCGAGTGCTTCCGCCGCACATGGCACTAGCTTGTTAATATTCGCACAAGTCTTGAACAGGAGGAGGAGTATCAAATGAGAGTGATCTTAGCAACGCTGGGCATATGCGCCCTGCTCGCCCTACCCGCGCAGGGCGATGTGTATCTCAATGAAGTGCTCGGCAGCACGACCAGTACCGATACGGAATTCATTGAGTTGTACAACAGCGGCCCCGATCCGGTGGACATCACTGGCTGGTCGATCGAGCTGTGGGACAGCGATGCCGGCGACTATTTCGGCCTGCCGGATGGCGGCTCGCCGTACATCATCGACCCGGCCACGTTGGGCGTCGGCGGGTACTACCTGCTGGCCAATCCGGAGTTCTTGAACTGGTACACTGAGATCCCGGATCAGGCCATTCAGGCTAACGCGATCGAGAACAGCTCATACACGATGATCCTGAAGGATGCCGGTTTGGCTACTATCTATTCGGCCTTCGTTACTGATGGCGGTGATGGAGACGCGGCTAACGACGCCGGTACTCCGATTACGCCCGATCTGACTTTTGGCCCGGACGGGACATATCTCCCGGCTGGTTACTACCTGATCGGTGATGGCGGCCCGACCGCTGGGCTGCTCGAATTCGACCCGCGTCCGGCCCCGTCCGCCACGCCGGGCTATGCCAACATCCCCGAACCGGCCAGCTTGCTGCTGCTCGGTCTCGCGGGTCTGCTGATCCGTCGTCGCTAAAAAGCGACAACCATGCGCTAGGATTTTTTACGGGGCGGGCAACACTTATTGCCCGCCCCGTTTCTTATTCGCTTCGCACCGCGCCCGGAATCGTTATAATGTAGACAAGTACTGCCCTGGATGGGATCAATACGGACCGCGGCATATTTTGTTCCGGGGCACACATTAGCTCATTAACCTATTCGTTCCTGCCGCGCTCCAACCAGTCGTGGAGTTCAAACAGGGAGGAACGCCATGCAAAGGCATCTATCAAGACACTTCGTCGGCATGCTAGGCATATTGATTCTATTAGCCCCCACCTGGGCCGCTGATGAGCCCGGCGCGCTATTGCTCAACTCAAATGCTCAACCGATACGTACTTTTCCACCACCCGAGGGAGAGAATTGCCAGGCTCCTATCATCGTTGATCTACCAGTCTTCCCCTGCTATTTCGATTGGAACTACACCTGCGGGCGTATTAATCACTACGACGATACATGCCTGGGTAACTACGACGACGGCGAGGAAATCATCTACCAGCTCAATGTCGATAATCCAATGGCGGTGGATATCCGTCTCGAGCCGCTCGGCACCAGTTGGACGGGTATGGCCATCGACGATACCTGTCCGCCGGACGGCGATTGCCTCGCCACCAGCACAAACTCCAGCGCCGATCCTCATGCCATGTCGGTGTGGCTCGAAGAGGGCACCTACTTCCTGATGATCGACACCTGGCCATCGCCGGATTGCATCCCGTTTTATTACCTCACGATCACGGAGATTCTGCCCTGTGCGGTCTATTGCCCCGAGGACGCCTCCCACGAAGACGAGCCGGATTGTGGCCTGAATTACGTTGACAATTTCAATGGCGGTTGCGGTTCCAATCCCACTGTCTTCTCGCCGATTTCCTGCGGCGAAACCATTTGCGGCAAGTCCGGAGTTTTTCCCGCGGGCTCTCCTCCGGACAACTACTACAACATGCGCGATACTGACTGGTACCAGGTAGAGTTAACCGAACCAACGTATCTGACCATGACCGCGGAAGCCGCGTTTCCAGCCCTTTTCGGTGTCGTGAACACTGGTGGGATACCCGATTGCTGGTTGGCGGATGGTTTATTCGTATACGATTTCGCTACGTGCTATACACCCACAAGCCTGTCTACCTTACTCACTCCGGGCACCTGGTGGCTCTGGATTGCGCCCGATACGTGGGATTGTATACCTTGTGGATCTGAATATGTAATATCGCTGGATTGTCTGCCAGTAAGTACGGCGGTCTGTTGCCATGGCTACAAATGCTTCGAAGTCGATCCCCTTGATCTTAATGATCCGCATAATGAGCTACAGTGCCTCGCGGAGGGCGGAACATTTTTAATCAACGTGGACTGTAATTCATTTCCCTGCGATTGTGGCGGAAGTGACTATCGTGGGGATGCCGATTGCCTCGGTAACGGACCCAATTCGTACGATATTGATCACTTTATCGAAGCAATCGGTGCTGGCCCTGCCTGGATGAATACGCATAACTGTAACTACTACTGTGCCAATGACATCAATTGCGATGGCCTGGTGGATGCCTATGATATTGATGGTTTTATAGTCTGCATCTCCGCTGGCATGTGTGAAGCTTGTCCATAGTCTGGCGTGTTAGTAAACAGACGTTCCGTCTGGTGCCCATTGGCGAAAAGCCGGTAATTATAGCCCCATAATATCGAGAACTTTTGACCCGGACAGAAAGCTATGGTAAACTACTGTTATAGGACTCGGGTTATATGATTGGGATGCACTGATCGTTTGGGCCAGAAGGGACGGAAGTTTGACCGCGCGTCAGTCACCTTTTGCGGCGCGCATGTTGAGCATTTCTTTAGGTCGCTTGGGTTGCCAATTAGGGATTGTTTAACTTTGAGGGGGAGATGAAGCGAATGGGGTTTTGTTGTGTACGCCAAGTGCACACTTGGACAGTCATCTCTTGGTGCTGACGCAGTGCTTTCGCGTCAGACAAGTTCCGCTCACCAACCTGATTTCGTATTCACACTCTTGACTGACCAGTTTGCTGTAAGCTCTTATTCCGTGCATCAGCCAATAAACATGTGATGGTTATATTTATGCGTTTGTCTAGTTGTCTAGTGTGACGCTTAACACATCTTGCAAGTATTCGAGTATGGAGGACGCACCATGAAACTAAAGATTACTGTATGTATCCTGGCCATCGTCGGGCTATGTGGCTTCCAGACGATGGCTGACGACGGGCCCGCGGCACTCAGGGCCAGACCCCAAACCTCGCTGGGTGCCTCCGCGCAATCTGACAAAACAATAGTTGAGTCGATCGGCGGTTTCGTCTCCACCGAACGCGGATTGCAATGCCCCAATGACTCAATCTACGCCCAGCCGCCACACGGGCCCAACGATCCCTGGACAGCCGGAACCAGCGATACACGCGCCGGCTACCAGCGCTATGACCAGTTTATGATTCCATCCGGCGAGGAAACCTGCGACGTGCATTGGTGGGGGCTCAAGGTCTTCAACGATGGAACTGGCTGGCAGGCGTGTGACGAGGATCCGCAAACATTTCTGATTGAATTCTACTGGGATAGTGCTGGACAGCCCGGCGCGCTGGGTTGCAGCTACACCGTAACCGTATCCGGCGTGCCCGTCCCCGGCATGCTCTACGCCGGCTTCCAGTTGTACGAGTACCACGTCGATCTCGATCCGTGCTGCCCCATGCCGAATGGCTGGATTTCAATCGTCGGCACCGGCACGGAAGACTGCTGGTTCCTGTGGATGAGTTCACCCGTCGGCGACGGAACATCGTGGCTGGTCAATCCGGACGGAACCGAGGAGATGGTGCAGTATGACCTGGCTTTCTGCCTGACACCCGCCGGCGGCGGTCCGAACTTCGGTGCCTGCTGCCTGGACCACGAGAGCGGTACACTCTGGTGCCAGGAAATGCTTGAAGAAGAATGCTTGAGTCTGGGCGGCACCTTCATGGGTGACGGCACAACCTGTGGCTATGTCTTCAGCGAATGGAACCATTACGAGTCCACTCCAAACATGGACATTCCGGACTATCCGTATCCTGGCGTTACCGATGAAATCTGGCCCAACGAGTCCTGTGAGGTCGGCAAGGTCACGGTGGATGTTTGCATCCATCACCCTCGCATCAGAGATCTGCTGATCAAAATCGAGCACTGGGGCACCGAGGTCATCTTGTGGGACGGTGCCTGCGGCGACAACGACAGCATGGGCGTCATCTTTGATGACGACGGCAACGCCGTGCTCTGCGGAACATCAACCGTGGGCAACATTGACCCGGCCTCTACCGGAGGAGAACCCCTTTCCGCCTTCTTCGGCATGGAGGTGGACGGCGCCTGGACACTGACTGTCGTGGATCAGGCCGCCGGTCCGGACACCGGACGCCCGCCGATCCTGATTCACTGGTCGCTGCACATCGCGTTCCTCGAGTACAACCCCTGTGTAGAGCCGCGCGGCGCTTGCTGCTTCGGCCAATACGAGTGCGAAGTGCTCACCTGTGAGGAGTGCTACTACCAGGGCGGGGACTACATGGGCGACTTCACCACCTGCTACCCCGATCCCTGTCCGTGCATGGAGGAAGGCGAGCCTTATTGCCACGATGAATATGTAGATAATTACAACGGCGGCTGCAATTCCGATCCGCCGGTCTTCTCGTACATCAGTTGTGGCGAGAAAGTCTGCGGAACCGGAGGTACGTTCCTGTATCAGGGCCTCAACTACCGCGACACTGACTGGTACGAGATCTGGGTGGACGAGATTACAGAGATATCCTGGTCCGCTCAGGGTATGTCTCCGCAGCAGATCGCTATCATCCAGCCGGGGCCAGCGGCGGATCCATGTCTTGACTTCGTGGTTCTCGCCATGGCGTATTCCAACGAATGCGAGCCGGTGACGGTCTCCGCAATCGTACCACCAGGCAACTACTGGCTCTTCGCCGCCACCAATGCCTACTCCGGCTGGTCTTGCCCGATGGATTATGTCGCTTGGGTGGACTGCCGCCCGGCGGGGGCTTGTTGCTTCATTGACGGTTCGTGCACGATGTTGACCGCCGAAGAGTGCTATGCACAACATGGCCGGTGGCAAGGTCCGTTCGTGGCCTGCGATGACGCCCCGTATCCTTGCGAGCCGATTGGAGCCTGCTGCCTCTATGAGCCGGTCGGCGGCACGATCTGGTGCAAGATGCTGACCGAGGCCGAGTGTGTGGCCGAGCCCGGCGAATGGTGGGGCGACCAGACCTGCGGCTACCCGGCCGACGAGGTGCACTCCTGGTTCGCCAGCCCCTACCTGGAAATCCCGGACAACAATTCGGTCGGCGTCTCACATACGATCTGGGCGTATGAATCCTGCGAAGTGGGCGATGTCGACATCGACGTGGTCATCCATCACACTTGGCTGGCCGACCTGCTGATCACCATCGAGCACTACGGCGTGGTAGTCGTGCTGTGGGATGGCGCTTGTGGTTCCAACGACCACATGTCTGTGATGTTCGACGACGAGGGCAACGCCGTCCTGTGCACCACGCCGGTCATGGGCAGCGTCACGCCGCGCAGCGCCAACGGCGGCTGGCTCTCGGCCTTTGACGGTCTGGAAGTCTCCGGTCCGTGGACCATCAGGGTAGTGGATCGCGCGGCATGGGATACGGGCTGGTTGTACCACTGGTCGGCGCACATCCGCTTCCTGATGGAGAACCCGTGCGAGCCCTACCACCGTGGGGCCTGCTGCTTCGATGACGGCACGTGCGAGGTCATGCGTTGGGATTATTGCGCGGACGCCGGCGGCGACTTCATGGGTGACTACGTGCCCTGCGTGCCGAACCCGTGCCCGGTGTCCGATGGGGCCTGCTGCTTCATCGACGGCCACTGTGAAATGTTGTCAGAAGATGCCTGCATGGAGTCAGGCGGTATCCAGTGGATCGCCGGCGCGATGTGTCTGCCAGAGAATCCCTGCCCGCAGTACGACTACTACCTCGACACCTTGCTGCCGCCCGGCGGCGGAACGGGCTGGAGCGGTAGATGGTATTACTACCCGCAGGGTGAGTGGTGGAACATGTGGTGGCCAAACGAGTTCTCGCTCACACGGCAGAAGGAGATTACCACCAGGTTCTGGATTCGCGGTGAAGCGCCCGTCGAAGTAGCGCTGAACTGGTCCACTCCGGACTGGCCCGAGGATCCCCCGCGGCCACCATTGCCAGGCGATGATGCTTACATCGAACGCATGATGCTCGGCACGTATCTACCCGGTGGACCGTACATTGAAACTTGCACGCTGAGCTTCTGCCCGCGGTGGATCTCGATGGATGCACGATCACTGGACCCCTTCACAATCTGGGGCTTCATCGACCACATTTGTTTGCCCGGACCAGAAACCGCCGTGTGCTGTCTCGGGTATGTCTGCATCGATGTGGATCCCAACGATCCGCTCGATCCGTACAATCAGGAGCAGTGCCTGTACGAAGGTGGCGAGTACTACGAAGGCGTTACTTGCGCCAACGATCCAACCCCGTGCGACTGTGGCGGTACGGATTATCGCGGCGACTCGAACTGCTTAGGCGACGGCGCCAATTCGTACGACATCGATCACTTCATCCAGGCCATCGGCGATCCGCAATCCTGGATCGCCACCCATCCATGTAACTTATTCTGCGCTAATGACATTAACTGTGATGGCCAGGTCAATGCATACGACATTGACGGGTTCATCATTTGCATCGGCACGACGGTATGTCCGCCGTGTGGCCCATAGGCAGGTGACCCCGGAATCCAAATGACCGCGACACGGCGGTACGGCGGCGCGGGCTGGCATGACTGGCCCGTGCCGCCGGTCTATGCAGCATTCCTGGCCTGCATTCATTCCAAACGCACCAACCAACGTACTGGGAGGGCGCGGCTCCCGCCGAGCCGTGGTCTATAACCATTTCCGGCACCAATTCCAGGGACACCACGCGCGCAATTAGAAATATTAGGACAGTTACGAACGCCATTAAGTTAAGGGCTGCGTGTTTTGATGAGTTCCCGTTTCAATTCTGCCCGTGGCCGTGTCATTCGCGAGTATTGTAGCGGCCGGCGTTTGACCACACGCGGTTGAACGCGGCCAGGGCGGTCGGGATTAATCATGACCGAGGGAACGGCGACGCGGTCCAGGCCGTACTGCAACAACCGCACCAGATCGATGAAGCTCACCCGCTCCGGCGCAAGCTCCAGGTGTGCCGCGATCACCGTCATCACCGCACAAATCAAGTTGTAAACCAGCGCAAACGCCAACAGTTCACGCTGCACGCCGGCTTCGGTCTGGCTGCGCAACACCCGCATCCCCAAAGTCTCTTTCAGATGCCGCAGGTTCAACTCCGCACGCCAACGGCGATGATACAACTCGGCCAACTCCACAGCAGGATACATCTCCGCATCGAGCAACGTCGTGACCAGCGTGACCTGCCGGAAAAGTCAAAAGTCAGCGAAAAGTCAGGACGAAAAGTCACGAAAAGTCAGGACCGCGAAAAGTCAGGACAGTTACTCCTTTCTTGACGGTTCTCCACAAAAGTCAGGACAGTTACTCCTTTCTTGACGGTTCTCAGGTCAGGTAGTACCCTGTTGGTATGACACGCGAAGCCCGGGCTGTGATCGTCGGCGTCCCCCATCACATCACGCAGCGCGGGAACAACCGTCAAGACGTATTCTTCGTCGATGACGATCGCCGTCACTATCTACTCATGCTGAAGTCCAAGGCCGAGCAGTACGGCTTGACGATTCATGCCTACTGCCTGATGACCAATCACGTACATATCGTGGCTACGCCGTCACATGAGGAGTCGCTGGCCAAGGGCATTGGCAGAACGCATTACTTCTATACGCGCTATGTGAACCAGCTCCACGGCCGTAGCGGCCATCTGTGGCAGAACCGGTTCTTTTCCTGTCCGCTGGATGAGCCTTACTTCCTCAATACGGTTCGCTACATCGAGCGGAATCCCGTCCGGGCGAAGATGGTACGAAAGGCGGCGCGTTACGCGTGGAGCAGCGCGGCGGTTCATCTGGCCGGCGAAGATCCAGCGGGGCTACTGTCGTTTTCAGAATGGCCCGCGTCTTACCGGGGTGAGCGCTGGAGCAGGCAGTTGCAGGAACCCGAAGACGAGCAGATCATCGGGGCGATTAGGAATTCAACATTCAAGGGCCACGCCTTGGGATCGGATCGATTCATCAGTAAGATTGAGACCCTGGTCGGGCGACGACTG
>JBDRDH010000106.1:0-10715 GCA_043820985.1 Planctomycetota bacterium | reverse complement strand
GCCCGCGCTTCCTGACGTGTCGTCCTGGCTGGCATGTTCGGCTTCCTCCTTGAAGCTTGCCTCCTCGCTCGGCCCCGCCGCCCGGGGCCAACCCGCCAACAGCATACCTCAAAACTACCGCCGGAAGTGTCATGCACCCGTCCATCCGGATCATTCATTCTGGCCCTCGACATCAGCTTCCCGCTACTGTTAGGATGCCCGTTCGGTCATGGTCACTTGCGTGGCCACCAGCATCCTCGAGGTTTGTCCACCGTTGCCCCGGTGGCCAGCTATGGTAAAGGAATGGTACCGGTTATGGCTAAACAAATCGCAACCAACGTCACCTGGCACGAAGGACATGTCGAGCGGTCTGATCGCGAGAAATTACTCAAGCAGCGTGGCGCTACTGTCTGGTTTACCGGACTGAGTGCTTCCGGCAAGAGCACGATCGCCTTTACCATCGAACATGCCCTGATGGAACGCGGGCACCTGGCCTACTGCCTCGATGGCGACAATATCCGCCATGGGCTGAACAAGAACCTCGGCTTCTCGCCCGAAGACCGCAATGAGAACATCCGCCGCATCGGCGAGGTCGCCAAGCTTTTCGCCGACGCGGGCATCCTGACGTTCACGAGCTTCATCAGCCCCTACCGGGTTGATCGCGATGCCGCGCGCCAGATTCATGATGAAGCCGGTCTGTGTTTTGTCGAGGTCTTCGTGAAGGCCGCCGTGGAGGTCTGTGAAACGCGCGATCCCAAAGGGCTCTACGCTAAAGCGCGTGCTGGTGAGATTCCTGAGTTCACGGGGATCTCGGCACCCTACGAGGAGCCGCTTAAGCCGGAGCTGGTGCTGGACACGGCCGAGTTGTCGCCGGAGCAGGCGGCGACCACGGTGCTCGAGTACCTCGAAGACCGCGGATTACTGCGGCCGGCCTGACAGCACGCTGGCATTCCGCCAGCGCCCAGGCGTGGTGTCTGCTATCCTGCCAGCGTGGGATATCGTGTCGCCCGCCAATGTTAAATCGTGAGCGCAATGAAGCGGCCGGCACTGGGTGCCGGCCGCTGGTGTATTCCCAGTAACAGGCCTAATGCCCTAGAAGGCGACCTGTAGTTGTACGCGCCAGATCAGGGCGTCGTCGTTGACGTTCGCCATGCTCTTGTACGAACTTGTGATCGGCACCTCGGAGTACTTGATGACGTCGGTCATCAACTTGACATTGTTACCCTCGAGGTAGTAATTCAAGCCGGCTCCATACTCCCAGGTGCACTCCTGATCCTCGGCCAGCGCCGAGATTGCCCCGACACGGGCGACAGCTTCAATCTTGTTCTCGTGCCCGGGAATCGGCAGGAAGTAGCCAGCTTGCACGTAGGCACCGTGCTGGGCAGTGGAGCTGTCATCGCCGGTCAGCAGCCACCAGGGCGCGAAGGGTGTGCGGCCGGCCCGGCGGGGATCGACCATCCGTATGATGTATTCGCCGATGGCTGAGAAACCCTGGTACTTGAACGCGGCGTCGAGGCCCATCTGGTGGATCTGCAGCCCGTTGGTATTGGTCAAGCCCCAGCCACCTTCGAGGATGGTGCGGCGTGGGAACGGAATGCGCGTGGTCTGCAAGTCGCCGGCGTCGTCATTGAACAGATAGTGGAAACCCAGGTCGAAGGCCAGCGACTCGTGCCTTTCGATGTCAGACTGGCTCACGAAGTCCTTGGCGTTATTCTCCGCCAGGGCATGCCACACCACCCGGAACAGGATGGCCGGATTGCCGTCCAACTCGGCGGGATCGGCCGTAATGGTTCGGCCGCCGCCGAAGTTCTCGCCCTGCGAGAGCGAGTTGACGACATCCAGATAGTAGTCAACTTTGTTTTCGAAGAGCTGGCCGTGCATTCGGGCACCCAGCACGAATCCGGCGCCGAAGACGGCGTCGACCATGGGGCGCGAGATCATCTGCAGGTTGTGGTGCGCCGTCGTGTTGGCTCGCGTCGAAGCTCCCTTGAATTTACCGAACCGGAAACGCACCGAGTCACAAAGGCGATAATCAATGTACGCCCAGGAGAGGATCGCGTCGTAACTGTTCGCCGCGTCCGTCCGCAACTCCAGCAAGTAGGTCAGGTCCTCGGAGTAGGCATGACCACTGAAGCAGATGCGTAAGCGCTGCATGTCAAAGCCGGTGCGATCGTCGCGTTCCTGGCGCGGCAGGAGGTAGCGGTTGTCCGAGCGCGTGCCGTAGTGCGTCCAACGAAACTGCGCCAGCGCATTGACTTTCATCAGGAACTTGTCGTCGCTGCTGCGGATGAAGAAGCCGTTGTCGTAGCCGGCTTGCATCATCGAGGGCATCAGGCTCTCACGAAATTCCTGCTCGCCGAGGATCTCCCGGATCTGCTGCCGCATCATGTCCGCCCGGGCGGCATTCGTATCCTGGGCACTGCGAGCGGCGACCTGTTGTTGCAGGGCGGCAAGTTGTGCTTCCTGCGAAGCCAGTTGTGCCTTGAGTTGTGCGAGATCTTTGGTGTCCGCCACCGCGGTGTTAATCGCACACACTGAAACCAGTAAGATTCCGACTGTAAACCATGCCATGTGACGCCCAAGCCTGGACATGAACATTCTCCTCAGTTCAGGACCCAACTCGACCCGACAGCGGCGGTGCATCGGCATTCATTGAATATGAGTGCACTACGTGACACACCTACTCAGTGACCGCGCCGAGCGTCAATACCGCTGGCATGCTATCAAGCGCCAGTCCACAGAACAAGCCGTGAAAACTCGTTTTGGACAAAAATTTCGGGGTCTTCTTGACGTTTTTTTCGGACGAAAATCCGTCACCCAACAGCACTTTTCCGAACGGCATGAGGAGATTGGGATATTCTGAAGCTCATTCCCGCGTAGTATCTGTTTGGCCACATAATACGTAGAAGTCTGATAAATCCGTATATGAAAAATACACTCGCGTTGATGGAAGCTGAGTTGCTATGATAAATTCTTGGTGAACGTGCGGGCACGGACCTGGCTACCTATTGTCCCTTGGAGGGGACGGAAGCGGTGAGTCGTCATCCTTTTGATTTGTTAATGGAACTGAACGGGCGGTATATCCGCTTGGATTGTGCCGCCCTGCACCTCTCGCACGATCTCGATCCGTGGATTGACGTCAATGCCTACTTGCGACAACTCGACGACCTGGCCCAGCAGGTCAGCGCATGCCGACCGGGTTTAACCGCTACTCTGCGCTATCAGGCCATGCGTGAAGTGCTGGTGGAACAGAATGAATTCACCGGTGACCCACAGGATAGCTACAACCCAGTCAACAGCTATCTACACCGTGTCCTTGACCAGCGCGTTGGCGTGGCTATTCCGCTGGCCATTATCTGGATCGAGACGGCTCGGCGACTGAAATGGCCGGTTAGAGGAGTAGCGCTACCAGGTCAGTTTTTGGTACGCTTCGATGATCCTGAACGTTTCGTGCTGGCCGATCCATTCGATGACGGCCGCACACTCTCGATTGACGATTGTCGCCAGTCGCTGCACGAACATTTCGATGGCGAGATCCAGTTTTCGTCAGCGTTCCTGGAGCCGATCGGCACGCGCGCCATCCTCTCACGCATGCTCAATACGCTCCGCCGCATTTACCTGGCCAGCCGTGACTGGTCCACCCTGGCTACCGTCCTGCGACGATTGTTGGCGGTCGAGCCCCGCAACGGAAAACACCTCAAGGACCTGGCGGCCGTGTTCGCCCGGGTTGGCAACATGCGTGGAGCTTACGCGCTACTGAAACTCTATCTGAAAAGCCGGCCGAACGTGGACGATGAAGATCTGATCCGAACCAGCCTGGCCAGGTTGGAAGCCGCCATCGTTGCATTGAACTGATCCCCCTATAACGACACACACTGGGCGAGACGTGCTCGCCTCTTTTGCTATGAGCCGGCCGGCTGGACTACTGCCTCGGGCAGGCTGATATTACGCCCCGGCGGACTGGTCTCAAAAAAGTGCGCGCGGGCCATATCCACCAACATCTCGACCGCTTCGCCTTCCCGGACTGGTTGATCGGCGTCGATCCGGCAGACGAATGGTATCTGCTGCTCGGTGCTGGCGTGTACGTCCATGCGATCGCCGAGCGGCTCAACCACGTTCACTTGTAAATGCAGGATAGTTCCTGGCTGCCCGGCGGTCCGTACCCGCAGGGCTTCCGGTCGGATGCCGATTGTCAGCGGTTGATCGCGAACACCTCCCAGGATTTTCTGGTGAGCGGCGCACAACACCAGGCGATTGTCACCCGCGACGAAAACCAGACGCCCGTCAACGTGCTCCAGGTGACCATCCAGGAAGTTCATTGGCGGCGTGCCGACAAAGCTGGCTACAAACCGGTTGACCGGGTGGCGGTACACATCGAAGGGCGTGCCAAGCTGATGAATCACACCATCCTTCATCACCACCACGCGGTCACCCAGGGTCATGGCCTCTTCCTGGTCATGTGTTACGTATATGGTGGTCGTCTGGACCTGGCGGTGCAGGCTCTTGAGTTCGGCCCGCATCTCAACACGCAATTTGGCATCCAGATTGGACAATGGCTCGTCAAACAGGAATGCTTTTGGATTACGCACAATCGCGCGCCCAACCGCCACGCGCTGCCGCTGACCACCCGAGAGTGCCCGGGGTCGCCGGTGAAGTAGATCCTCGATTCCCAGCACGGCGGCCGCATTGCGCACGCTACGATCGATCTGGCCGCGTTCCTCACGGGCCTGTTGAAAGCGTTTTCGCGAAAGCAGATAACCCAGCGGATTGCCCCAGCCGCCGTGCTTACGTCGCAGCATCAAGCCGAAAGCCATGTTCTTGTACACGCTCATATGCGGGTAGAGCGCGTAGTTTTGAAATACCATGGCGATGTCGCGATCCTTAGGCGCCACACCGTTGACCACGCGCCCATCGATGCGGATTTCGCCGGCACTGATGTCTTCCAAACCCGCGATCATCCGCAAGGTGGTGCTCTTCCCACATCCCGAAGGGCCCACCAGCACCAGAAACTCGCGATCGGCGATATACAAGTCGATGTCGTCGACCGCCTTGACATCGGGCGGATACACCTTCGTCACGTTTTGCAAGGTAACTTCAGCCATCTTTACCTCAACCAGTCGGCGTTTTGCCGGCCCGCGATTCAATGGTAAACCTAAGTGTATGAGCGTGGGGCTATAGAGGTCAATGCGCGTGGTGACATACCGTTGATGCCCGGCCGGTGTTACGGCTAGCAGGGGGCTGGTATACTCCGGCCACGCCCACAAGTGGAGCGAGCTTGATGAATACGCGATTTACACTGCGAGATAGAGCTTGCGGTCTTCTACTGCATCCCACTTCGCTGCCGGGTCGGCATGGCAGCGGCGATCTGGGCCCCGGCGCGCATCATTATGTGGACTTCCTGGCGGATGCCGGGCAACGCTGGTGGCAAATGTTGCCAACCGGCCCGCCCGGGGCCGGGAATTCGCCTTACAGTTCATCATCAGCCTTGGCCGGATCCCCACTGTTGATCAGCCTCGACAAACTGGTGGACGATGGTTTGCTGAGTGCCGCCGATACGCGACCGGTACGCGGCTTGCAATCCGAGCGGGTGTGTTATGGTGCCGTGACACGCTATCGCCTAGCGCGCCTGCTGCGGGCGTTTCGGGTATTCGTGCGCGAGGGTGGCAGTAAACAGCCGGAGTATCAGCGTTTCCTGCGCAAGCAGCGGTGTTGGCTGGAGGATTACGCGTTATTCGCGGCACTCAAACAACGCTACGGCGGCCAGGCCTGGATTGAATGGCCTCGAAATAGACGGCTGCTCAAACGCGCGGAGGCCGCACTTGTTAAGCGGGAACTAAATCGAGAGATCGACTTTCAACGGTTTATCCAATTCAAGTATCACCAGCAGTGGACCGCTTTGCGCGACTACGCTCATAAACGTGGTGTTGGTCTGATCGGCGACATGCCGATATTTGTGGCTCTTGACAGCAGTGATGTCTGGGCTCATCGGCGTTTATTCGATTTGTATGCCAACGGGCGTCCAAAGGTCGTTTCGGGTGTTCCGCCGGATCTGTTCACGCGGGACGGTCAGCTTTGGGGGCATCCGCACTACTGCTGGCCGCGACATCGCGCCACACACTTTGCCTGGTGGTTATCTCGTTTCACCCGGGCATTCGAGCAGTTTGATGCCGTGCGAATCGATCATTTTCTGGGTTTCCACCGCTGTTGGGCGGTGCCCGGACAGGCACTTACAGCTCGGCACGGCCGCTGGGTGCTGACTCCTGGCAAAGAGATGTTTGAGATAATGCGGCGTAAGATGGGCCGGCTGGAAATTATCGCGGAGGATCTGGGGGTGGTCACGAAAGAGGCTCTGGCCCTGCGGGACCGGTTACGGTTTCCTGGTATGCGCCTGTTGCAGTTTGCCTTTGGCGATGATGAGGGGGCGCGCTATCACCAGCCGCAGCAATATCCCCAATGCAGTGTGGTTTATACGGGTACACATGATAACGATACGACACTTGGCTGGTTCCAAGGGGTGAAGGCCGCTGCTCGGAAGTGGAAGGGGTCTGGCATCAGTGAGTATGACAGACTCACTCGTTACCTGGATCGCCGCTCGGGGCCTTTTAACTGGCATTTAATCCGTCTGGCTTACCAGTCGGTAGCCCGGACGGCGATTATTCCGATGCAGGATGTTCTTGATCTCGACAAATCGGGTCGCATGAACCGCCCGGGTACCCCTCTGGGTAACTGGGAATGGCGTATGAGCAGTGGATCCTTAAGCGTCATACGGGCTGCGCGCCTGCGTGGCCTGGCTCATGCATATGAGCGTCTGGTGGTCTGAGAGCAACACTTTTTTGTTTGTGCATTAAAAAAGGCCCGTGTCGCACGGGCCAGGAGGAGGAGGAGTTACCTTTTTATAGGCACGCTGCTGACACGTTTTCCACTGGCGTCCTAAAAAATATTCCGTAACCGCTCCCGGAGCGTGATCTAATGATAGGCACGCACACAGCGGAACCAGAGTGCCGTCTGTAACTCTATGTAATATAGCTAATTGCGCCTGTTGACCGCGATTGGGCTGGAGCGACTCGCGATCCCGCCAAAGTTTTTATTGAGGATACTGATCCCAAAAGATACATTGGGATTAAATGCGCATTGAAATGCTGGCAGTTCAATCTGAGCCCATTTGTGTTTCTGGTGTGGGAAGGAATGTTCTCATGAGAGCAATATTGGTGATAGTAGTTGTGTTGTGGCTGGTCACTAGCCCATCAAGCGCTGACGCCCTGAATCTGGGATTGGCAGAAGCGGTTCAGGCATCCTATGTCGATATCGCCGTACCGGGTTACTCGATACCGTCCTTTGTGGATTGGAATAGTGATGGCGTCTGTGACCTGATCGTCGGCGAGGGTAGTGGTACCCTGCCGGCCAAAGTTCGGGTGTATATCAATTACGGTTCGGCGGCGGCGCCATTCTTTGTAACTCACTTTTATGTGCAGTCGAATGGATCGGATCTGGTTGTAGTTGGCGGTGGTTGCCAGGGGGCGTGTCCCCGAGTTGTGTACTGGGACGCCGATGGCAACAAGGATCTCCTGGTGGGACAAGCTGACGGTACGCTCAAGCTCTTCACCAACATTGGCACCGATACCGCGCCGACCTTTGATGGCGGCACGCTGTTGCAAGTTGGTATACCGGGTTCCCAAGTCGATATAACTGTTGCAGCGCGGGCCAATCCGGTCGTGGTGGATTGGGATAGTGATGGTCGCCGCGATCTGGTGGTAGGCGCCCTGGACGGCAAGATTCACATCTTCCTGAACGTGGGAACCGACACCGAGCCGCTGTATCTGACCGAGGCACTCGCGCAGTCACAGGGGGCCGACCTGGTGGTGCCTACGGCGCGCTCCAGTCCGGCGGTACTCGATATTGATGGCGATGGCATGAAAGATCTGCTGAGTGGTAACACCGAAGGCAATCTCGTCTTTTACAGCAATCTTGGCACTAATACGGCCCCATATTTTGGTGATTATGAACTGATTGAATCAGACGGCGTGCCGATCGATCTGGCGGGAACGCCACGTTCCCGGCCGTCGGTGTGCTACTGGTCCACGGATGATGACATTTTGGATGTGCTCATTGGATCCGTGGATGGTATGGTTCGTCTGTATCAGGGTGTGGCTCAGACCGGTGACCTGAACTGTGACGGTTTCGTAAACGCATACGATATTGATCCCTTCATCTGTGCGGTCAGCCCAAACTGTGATTTTGAAAGCATATACGGTTGCCAGCGCATGCTGGGTGATTGTAATGGCGACGGGGATGTGAACGCCTACGACATCGACAGCTTCATCGCGCTCGTGGGTCGGTAAACCTGAGTGCATTCGTAGATAACGGAGCTTAGCCGTCGGAGATAGGTTTCTGACGGATTGTTGTCCGGCGGGGGGCAGCTTTTTCTGGACATGGGGGTTCGCCCTTGGTACGCTAAAACCAGCTGGAACAGGTCTGGGTTTTTGGCGGAGGGGGGGTGATAGGAAAGGGGTATTGTCATGAAAGCGCTGGTACGGGTGAGTCTGGGGATCTTGTGTCTGGTGGTGACGGTGCAGGCGGATGCGCCACTGATCTTCTGTGTGGGCAGTGGATGTGGTGGAGATGGGTCGCGGGTGTATGCCTATGAGGTGGATTCGGTCAGTTATCCAATGGTGGAGTTCACGGTCGGGACCAACGATCTTAATCCCGTGCATTACACCAACGTGCTGATTCCTCCAGGATGGCAGTTTGCCGTGGAAAATGTCGGAATGTCGCATGCCTGTGGCTTCTGCACCCCCCACGGTGAGATATCCCCAGGTCCGTGTTACTCGCTGACAGCCGGACGTGTCCGGTGGTGGACGGATAACGAGACGCAGGCGGTTGAGATGTTCACCTTTGGATTCGATCATGGTTGGGGGGCGGAAGATGTCGGCTGGGTGCTTCTAACTCGCCGCGAGGGGCCGCCGCCACAGTACTATACGTTCTTTGAGTTCTGGGATAACCCGGTCGGGGGCGGGGGTGGTCCGGTGCATGGTCCCTACGCGCCTTATCCGCTCAATCTCGGGCCGGAGGAACTGGTGGGGACCGACGCAGGCGTTGTCATTGACGTGCCGGGCTATTCGGTGCCGCGCTACGTGCCCTGGGATGGTGATGAGCTCCCGGATCTGGTCGTTGGCGAAGGTGGCTTCGATGTCGATGACATGCTGATGTACGATGGAAAGGTGCGGATCTATCTGAACATCGGCCAGCCGCACGATCCGCAGTTTGCTGATTACAGCTACGCCCAGACTTACCTGGGTGACCTGGTTGTGCCCCCGGATGGGTGCCAGGGTGCCAGCCCCCTGGTGGTCTACTGGGATGCTGATGATATGAAGGATCTGCTGGTTGGTCTGGCGGATGGCCGGGTGATGTTGTTCACCAACCTCACCAACGACGACGACCCACTTTTCGATCTGGGCGCCTATCTCCAGGTCGGCGAGCCGGGCTTCAAGGTGGATATCTCTGTCGGGCTGCGGGCCATTCCCGAGGTTGTGGATTGGAACCGCGATGGCCGCAAGGATCTGATCGTGGGGGCTTTGGACGGTTTGATCCATGTATTCGTCAACGAGGGTACCAACACCGAGCCGGATTTCCGCGTCGAGACGTTCGCGCAGATGCATTACGGCGGGTTGCTGGAAGTTCCCACGGCGCGCTCCAGTCCGGTGATGCGCGATATCGACGAAGACGACCGGCTGGATCTGGTCACGGGCAACACCGAAGGGCAGTTGTTGTACTATCGCAACGTCGGCACTGATGATTCGCCGGTGTTCCTTGATCCGGTGCTGATCCGGTCGGCGGGCATTCCGATCGATCTGCCGCCGGATCCGCCCGAGGATGGGCCGCGCTCGCGCCCGTGGCTGTGTTACTGGACGAATGACGGTTTGCTGGACGCGCTGATTGGTTCGCAGGACGGCAAGGTGCATTTGTATCAGGGCACGCCGGCGGTCGGCGACTTGAACTGCGATGGCGACATCAATTCGTATGACATTGATCCGTTCATCTGTGCCTTGAGCTCGCAGTGTCCCTACGAGGAGCTGTATCCGTGGTGCTTCCGCCGTCTGGCCGATTGCAACGGCGACGGCGACGTAAACGCGTACGATATCGACTGGTTCATCCTGCTGGTCGGCAGCGGCGGTTGAGGAAGGCAACGAGGCAACCAGGCAACGAGGCAACAAGGCAACGAGGCAACAAGGCAACAAGGGAGCGGCCGTCGTCTCGTGTGGCCGTAAATGTAGCGGCAGACGTCTCGTCAGCGGTTGTAGAGAAACGGCATACACATTTGCCGGCTGGTGCCCACCAAACGTCCGGACATGAGCCGCAAAGGGGCAGACGATTGCACTGACGGTTTGAAGGTCGGGATAAAAACGTTGATTGGGGCGTGTGGGCTGAAGGTGGCCAAGGTGGTCATGTTTGCGCGCCCCCTATTTGAGCATCTTTGTTATCGGGACGTTGGTGGCCCGGCAGGGGCGGGGGATGGTGCAATTGTCAAAGAGCGTGCGCGGCTGGCCGCGCCTGATTGCTAGGCAAGTGTTTCTAGGGAATCTAGGGCGGGAGGTCAAGGGGGTGGTAAGAAGGCAACCAGGCAACCAGGCAACCAGGCAACGAGAATGCGGCCGCCGGCTCGCCGGCCGGGGAGCTTGGAGTGTATGACTGGCCGCACCCAACAAGAATTCATCGACATGCTTACGCGAGCTTGTATC
>JBDRDH010000105.1:0-25138 GCA_043820985.1 Planctomycetota bacterium | reverse complement strand
CCGCCCCCGCGGCCGCCCACGGAAAGAACCAGAAAATTCATCCTGACACCTTTTCTGATCTGACACCTTTTCTGATCGAAAAATCATCCTGACACCTTTTCTGATCCTGATCCTGACACCTTTTCTGATCCCACCTTTTCTGATCCGCACGAGGCCCGCACGATCAACTCGGGTTTGAGCATGACCCGCGTGGCCGGCCGGTCCGGTTCGCTGATACGCTGACATAGCAACTCAACCGCCCGGGCACCCATCTCAGCCGTGGGCACGCGGACCGTCGTAAGTGGTGGCCGGGTCATCCGCGCGATACGTGTATCGTCAAATCCAACCACCGCCAGATCCTGGGGAACCTGAACGCCGGAACCCTTGGCGGCGGCAACTATGCCGGCGGCCATCTCATCATTGGCGGCGAAGACACAGTTGTGGGCACCGGTCCAACTCCGAACGCGTTCCAGGGCCAGGTCGTAGGCCGTGTCGTACTGGTAGTCCAGGTGATAAACATCGCCGGCCGCCAGCGACAAACCGGTTTCGGCCAGCACCTGCTCACAAGCCTCCAGACGCTTGATCGTATCGACATTGGTCTTCAGGCCACCCACGAAGATAACTCGTTGTACCTGGCGGTTATTCACCAGGTGATGCATCATGGCCAGGGTGCCATGTCGCTGATCAATCAGCACCGTGTCATGCTGCTTGTTGTCAATATCACAATCGAGCACGACCAGCGGCCGCGTAAAACTCGCCAGGCTTTCCTGTACGAGGTCGGTCATCTCCGAGATCATGATGGCGATCCCGTCGAGCAGCGTACGCTGCTGCATGGTCTGTAACAGCGCGCGGCTGTCGTCTCCGTCGCGACCGGATGACACCACCAGATGGTATCCGAGTTCGCGGGCGCGAATGTTGGCACCCCGGATAATATCCGAGTAGAACTCGCCATGCATATCCGGGAGTGCCAGGCCGACAATCTCACTCCGGCGGAGCATCAAGCCACGCGCGAAGGCATTGGGACGGTACCGCAGCGCACGGATGGCGGACTCCACACGCCGGCGCGTCTGCTCCTTGACAAGTTCCTGGCGATTGAGCACACGCGAGACCGTACTAATCGACACCTCGGCAAGGTTGGCCACATCCTGCATGGAAGCCGGCACCACAATCTCCCGTCTCATCCAGTCAGTATTACACCACTTGATTGACAACGCTTTCAAGCCAGCATATCTTATCCAGCCATGTGTAGTCAAGTGTTTGTTATTAAAGCGTTTGCGGTGCTGCTCCTGACACCCTTCATATGTCGCGCACCCGCGTGTGCCGATGATGTAGGACCTGCCCAAAAGCACGACACCGGCTACAAGTTCACGAAAGCCGACGAGGCTCTACTCGAAGAGATCCAGTTCGCTACCTTCCAGTACTTCTGGAAAGAAGTCGGCTCACCTGCTCAACTCGTGAAAGACCGCAAGAAAGCGCCGGTAGCGAGCATAGCGGCGGTCGGTTTTCAGTTATCGGCAATACCGATCGGCGTGGAGCACGGTTGGATCAGCCGAGATGAAGGCGAAAAAAGAGCCCTGACGGTATTACGCGCCCTGATCCCGCGGCAGGACAACAAGAAGTTCGGCATCTACCTGCACTACCCCGACTTCGACACCGCCGGCCTATCACACGCGGGATACGAGATTTTGGCGAGCACGGTGGATCACGCACTCTTTTTGGCCGGTGCGATCACGGCGGCGGAATACTTCGATGGAGAGGTTAAGCGGCTCGTGGATCGCGTGATCGCGGAGTCGAACTGGCAGGCCTTCGCGGTTGGTCCCAACGGTTTCCTCTCAATGGGCTGGAAGCCGGACGATCCGAAGGATTTGACTGGGAGCGGCCGTTTCCTGGATCATCATTGGCATCTTGCCAGCGATGAGGAACGGCTAACCTACTTCCTGGCGATCGGTGCCCCGCGTTCCGAGCATGCGATCGATCCAGCCTTGTATTACCGCCTGAAACGCGAAGTCCGGGGGCATGAGGATATGCCGCCGTACGTCGTATCCTGGCCGGGCGCACTCTTTACATATGTCTTCGCGCATTGCTGGATTGACTACCGGTCCCTGGGGCTCGACGACCCGAGTCGCTTCGGAATCGAGGGAGCGCGTGTCGACTGGTTTGAAAACTCCCGCCGGGCCACGTTAACGCATCGTCAAAGGTGCCTTGAGCAAGCCGGCCGTTTCAAAACCTTTGCCCCCGACCGCTGGGGCTTGAGCGCGTGTGCCGGCCGGGACGGCTATCTCGTACCACAGGTTCAGCCCAATCTCAGCCAACAGGACGAGTGGTTCGAAGGCACGGTGGCCCCCTATGCCGCCGGCTCGGCGATTATGTTCACTCCGGAAGAAAGTCTGGCCGCCCTACTGGCATTCCGGCATTTGACCAATTCCCAGAACAGCCTGGTAGTCTGGCGTGATCCTTCGAAGGGGGGATATGGATTCGTGGATTCCTTCAATCTGGACCAGCAGTTCGCCAGCGACGATTACGTTGGTATCGACCAGGGACCGCTGCTCCTGGGGATCGAAAACGCCCGCACCGGCCTGATCTGGAAGCTATTCATGAGGCATGAGGCCGCGCAGCGCTCCCTCCGGCGATTGCGTCTGGAGCCGTGAGCGAGGGGGTAATCCTGATCGGCGGGTAGCAACGCAGCAATAATAGGCTTTACTCTCAGCCTCAAAATGCTTATTCTACAGTATGCAAGCGCTTTCAGAATGCTTTTCAGCGCTAACCCGACATTATGAATCTCCACTGAGAGGTTGTACCATATGAGTATTGTCGCGCGGACCACGGATCAGGTTGATATGGCCCACCAGCAAGCCGGCCGGATTGCAAATCAGTATGGCCAATTTTCACCCGACGGGCGGGAATATTGGATCACCAATCCAACCACTCCCCGGCCCTGGGTGAACGTGATCTCCAATCCACGCATGGGCCTGGTGGTCAGCCAGACTGGAAGTGGTTTCAGTTGGCTGGATAATTCGCAGCTAGCGGTCATCAACCGGTGGCAGCAGGAATTCACACACGATTCCTCGGGGCGGTTTCTCTATGTCCGCGACGTGGATTCAAACCAGATCTGGTCCCTGGCACCGGCCCCGACCTGGCCGGCGTACGATCGATATGTCTGTCGCCATGGAATCGGCTATACAACCTTCGAAACGGAATTCGCGGGCATCGCCGCCACCTGGACGCTCTTCTGCCATCCCACCGCGACGGTCGAATTGTGGCGCGTGGAATTACACAACCAATCCGACCAGCCTCGCCGACTCGAACTGTGTGCCTACCTGGAATGGAATTGCGGGGTAGCCCCCGCCCCCCGGCGTGAGTTCCAGAAGATCTTCCTCGAGAATGAGTACGACCCATCCCGCAACGCGATTTTCGCCCGCAGTCACATGTGGGACGTGCCGAGCCAGGAACACGGCCATTGGAACACCGACTTCCCTTTCGTCAGTGCCTTGGCCAGTACCGAGCCGGTGCTATCCGCGCAGGGTGACAAGACCGCATTCTTCGGCCGTTACGGCGATCCGCGCTCGCCCGCCGCGCTTCAACTGTCACGCTGGCAACCCGAGTTCGGACGGCATGGGGACGCCATTGCGGCGCTCCGCAACGCGATCGAGCTGCGGCCGAAGCAACGCCGCGTCTGTGGTTATGCCTTGGCGGTCGATGAGTCACAAGCCGGCGTCCAGCAATTGCTCGAAAAGGCCGCCAGCGTTGAGTGGATCGATCAGGCCCTGGCGGATGCGCGCCGTGACTGGCAAACGCGCTTGGCCTCCCAGCACGTGGATACGCCGGAACCAGCGCTCAATTACCTGGTAAATGACTGGTTGTGTTATCAAGCCATCTCGGGACGTCTTTGGGCCCGGAGTGGCTATTACCAGCAGAGCGGCGCTCCCGGCTTCCGCGATCAGTTGCAGGACTCACAGATCTGGCTGCCGAGTGAGCCCGAGAACTGCCGCAAGCAGATCAACCTGCACGCGGCTCACCAGTTTGCCGATGGAGCCGTGTACCACTGGTGGCACCCACTTACAGAGGAAGGCCTCCGCACGGAAATGACTGACGATCTCTTATGGCTGGCATTCGTCACCGCCAGCTATCTCAAAGAGACGGGTAATTTTGATATCCTCCAGGACGCCACGCCGTTTGTTGATGACGCGCGGCCACAACCATTGACGGAGCACGTCAATCGAGCGTTTCGACGTGTGTTCCAGCGCAGCAGTCCGCGCGGCCTGCCGTACATCGGCGCCGGCGATTGGAACGACGGGCTGAATGCGGCTGGATTACAGGAGCGCGGCGAGTCGATCTGGCTGGGACATTTTGTCGCCGGCCTGTTGGTGGATTGGGCGGAGATATATTCCCGTACTGGTGATGATACGTTCGCGGCCGAGTTGCGGGCGCGGCACGCCGCCCTGGTCGCAGCGCTAAACGAACACGGCTGGGACGGTCGGTGGTACATTCGCGCCACCCTGGATGATGGACGCCGGCTTGGCAGCAGCCAGGAACGCGTCGGTAAGATCTTCCTCAACGCGCAAACCTGGGCCGTCCTGAACGACGTCGCGCCGACCGAGCGAGCGGCCGCCTGCATGGCCGCCGTCCGGGAGCACCTGGTGAGTGATGCCGGCGCTTTGCTGCTGGCCCCGGCGTTTGATCAGCCGGACCAAAAGGTCGGATACATCACGCGCTATGCTCCGGGCCTGCGTGAAAACGGCGGCGTTTACACACACGCCGCCACCTGGGCGATCGCGGCGGCGTGCAAGATGCACGACGCGCCGCTGGTCGCGCGCCTGCTGAAGGCCATCAATCCAGCCCTCAAGGACCCGGAGCAGTACTATGCGGAACCGTACGTCACGCCCGGCAACGTTGACGGCCCGGACTCGCCGCACCACTGCCGCGCCGGCTGGACCTGGTACACCGGCTCGGCCGCCTGGCTGCAGCGCGTCGTAACTCACTGGGTGTTGGGCGTGCGTCCGGAGTGGTCCGGCCTGCTGTTGGATCCGTGCCTGCCGCCGAAATGGCCTGGAGCGCGCCTGCGACGAACTTATCGCGGATGTATCTACAACATCGAAATTCGACGGGATGCTTCGCGGGCCGGTGACGCCGGCGTGCAAGTCGAAGTTGATGGCGAGAGATTGCCCACAAACGTGATTCCGGTACCAGAGCAATCCGGCCGGGAATATCAGGTAGTCGTGCACTGCCGTTAGCCCTTCAGCCCGGTTGTGGCGATACCGCGGATGAAGGTGCGCTGCGCCAGTCCAAACAGCACCAGCACCGGCAACACGATCAGAGTGGCCGCCGCCATCAATTGATTCCAGGGTGTATCGCCCGACTTGCTTTGCAAAAATTGCAGGCCCAGGGCCAGGGTGAATTGCTCCTGGTGCGAGAGGTAGATCAGCGGGCCGATCAGGTCGTTCCAGACGGTCAGAAAGTGGAATAATGCGACCACGGCCAGGGCCGGCTTCGACAGCGGCAGAATGATTCGCCAGAAGCAGCCCCAGGTGGAGCAGCCGTCGATCCTGGCCGACTCTTCCAGCTCGATGGGAATCCCCATAAAAAACTGCCGCAGCAGAAAAACGTTGAAGGCACTGCCGAACCACGCCGGCACCCACAGCGGCAGGAAAGTTCCAACCCAGCCCAGGTGCTTGAAGATCATGTACGCCGGCACCATGATCACGGGGAAGGGAATCATCATCGTCGCCAGGCACACGCCGAACATCACGCCGCGCCCGGGAAATTTGATCCGCGCGAAGCCGTACGCCGCGATGGCGCTTGAAAGCACCATCCCCACTAAACTCAGCACGGCGATGATCAGCGTGTTCCGCGCGTACAGCAGGAAATCGAAGCTCTCGGAGCGCATGACCTGCTCATACGCAGCGATTTGCGGGTGCGCGGGAACGATATTGGGCTGCAACAACTCGGTGTCGGGCTTGAGGCTGACGCTGATCATCCACGCCAGCGGGAGTATGTACAGTCCCGCGACTCCGATCAGCAGCAGGTATATTAATCCGCCGCTGCCGCGTTGCCGCCTATATTTTGAAGCGCGCCCGAACATCTATGCTCCGTAATAGTGCACGGTTTTCCGGCCGACCCAGAAGACTAACGCCGTCAGGGCCAGAATGATCAGCAATTGAACCCAGGCCATTGCGCTGGCATAGCCCATCTTCAAATACTTGAAGGCGTTGTCGAAGAGATACATCGTATAAAAGTACGTCGCATCCTCCGGGCCGGAGCGCGAACGCCAGATCACATACGGCAGCGCGAAAATCTGCCAGGTTACGATGATGCCGACGATGACGTTAAACAGAATCACCGGACTGAGTCCGGGCAACGTCACGTGCCAGAAACGCCGGATACGCGAAGCCCCATCCAACTCCGCCGCCTCGTACAACGATTCCGGGATCTCCTGCAATCCGGCCAGATAGATCACCACGGGCGAACCGATCAGCCAGAGGCTGATGAGCACCAAGGCCAGCATCGCCCAGTGTGGCCGATCGAGCCAGGCCGGACCCTCGGCCAAATCTTGCGCGACCCCCAGAACCGGTTCGGTCAACCGCCCTTCCCCGCTGACATCGTGCAAAGCCTGTACCGCCGGTAGCACGGCCTGTCCAACCGGCCGGACGACCTGGTTCACCAGCCCGGCTTCCGGGCTCAGCATCCACATCCACACCACGCCAACCGCCACTAACGGCACGACCGTCGGCACAAATACGCATGCGCGGTAAAAAGCCTGCCCACGAACTTTACGGTTAAGCAGCACGGCGAGCAGCACGGCTACGATCGTGCCGGCTGGGATGGCCAGCGCGGCGTAAATGAACGTATTGCCAATTACCTTGAAAAAGACCGGATCCCGCGCCAGTTCGCGGTAATTGTCAGCGCCAATGAACACCGGTTTCTGGAGCAATGGGTAGTCACAAAAGCTGATGTACAGCGAAAAACCCATCGGCAGCGCCAGGAAAAACAGAAAGCCCAGCCACCAGGGGGCGGTCCAGAGCAGTCCTTGTAGCAGATTGGATTTCCGCGTCATGGTTTCCCTGGTTTACTCCGGCGCTTGACGGCCATGCGTTCGTACTCCTGGACAATCGTGTCCACCCGCTGTTGCGTCGCGCGCACCGCTTCATGCGGTTCGCGCACCCCACGCAGAATATTCTCGTGCATCTTGAGCAGCTCCGCCGAGACGTGCGCCCAGGTCGGCATCTGCGGATAACCGAAAGCGTCCGGCGATCCCGCCATCTCATCGAAGACCTGGATGAAAGGATTGATGTGGATTTTGTAGAAGTCCGGCCCGGGTGTGCGGAAGGGCGACACCTTGCCATGCTCCTGGCAAAGCCCTTCGAGCACCTCCTGCTGAAGGACGAATTTCAGGAAGATCATGGCCTCGCGCGGATGTCGCGACCCGGCGGGAATCACGAAAACGTCGGTACTGGCGAAGGCGTGATGTTCACCGGGACTGGCGGACGGAAACGGCGCGACCGCATAGTCCAGATCGGGCGCGTACTTGCTGATCCAGTTCGACATCCACGGGCCTTGGAAGACCATCGCCAGCCGCTGGCTCAGGAACGGGTTTTGCGCCCCCTCGATCGCCCCCGTGGTCCCCTCGAATTTCACTACTTCGGAATTTCCCAGAGCCGTGCGACGTTGGTATATCCACTCAGCCGCGGCGTGGCCGGCCGGCGTGTCGATCGCAAAATGCGTGCCGTCCCACAAACGATTGCCGAAGAAGTTTGACCAGATCCAATGCCACCAGCCAAGCATGCCGGGCGAAGTAGTGAATCCGAGCTGCACAATTTTCCTGTGGTCATCGTCTTCACCTTCGTAACGCGTGAGCCGCGCCGCGTATTCGTTCAACTCCCCCGTGGTTTGTGGCGGACGATCCGGATCGAGTCCGGCCTCGCGAAACAGCCGGCGGTTGTAATACAGCGCGATCGTGTAGGGTGTGCTCGGCAGCGCGTAGAGCCGACCCCGGTAAGTACCTATCCGCCACCAGATCGGCTTGAACTCTTCCGCGTTAATGCCGAATTCCCGCACCAGGTCGTCCAGCGGCATCAGCGCGTCGCGATCCGCGTACTGCGGCACGATATGATCGAAAAGTCCGGCGACATCGGGGGGATCGCCGCCCGCGGTGGCGATCAGCATGCGCTGGTCGACATTGCTGACCACGCAGTATTCGACCCAGATGTCCTCCTCGATGCCGATGGTCGTATTAAAACGATCCACGATGCGCTGCATGGCCAGCGCCTCAACGCCAGTCCACTTTTCCCAATAGCGAATGACGGTGCGATCGCGGGGAACCTGGACTTGTCCACGTGGACCCAGCACCAGCAGGAGCAAAGCCGGCAGGCCGAGAAAGACGGCGAGCAATGTACCACGGATCGTCATAGTGCGTGGCAAAGCATGGGTACGCTATACCGCGGCTAGAGCGTCGCGCGGCCGCGGTGTTTAGGGAACATGGAAGAGTTCCTGGAATACGGCTGCATCACGCAGGTCAACGTCATTGTCGTTGTCCAGATCGGAGTCGTCAAAGAGCCCGCCGGGGCAGCCACCGTCCGATTCGTCCGGACCGCTGAAACAGCCGGCGAAGATGGCCAGATCCATCGGATCGATATCGCCGTCGGTGTCGAAATCGACTTCATGGAACATGCCGATCGACTGCATCATCGGACGGATCTCGGGATTGGACATGAACAAATTCCAGCACAGTTTCGTGCGGTGGTTTTCGATCATGATGACGATCGGACCCTGGTCGATGGCCAGATGCGAATCGGAGAACCAGCTCAGTTCCGGATTGAACGCGTCATAAAATCCGTATGGCCCGGTCAGCTCGGGCGTATAGTTATCGAGCATGTAGCGCAGGGCCGCGCGCGACTCGGCCGGCGTAAAAGCGGTGGCTGACAAGGCCGCGGTCGGGGCAATTGTACCGTTGTCATTGGTGGGCGAGTGGGCCATGTAGCCCCAGGGGGGCGGCGACACGCTGGCCGTCAATCCCCAGAGCCAGTAGTTATAACCGGCAAAGTCCAGCGGATTGTCGCGGCTGTACGCCTGGTGAATAAGAGAGGCATTCCGGCTGTTTTCGAAGTAATTACAATAAGCATCGCGTTTATAGCGCGGATCGAATCCCAGGAATGAATAGTGCGTGAAAAAGAGTGGTCCACCATAAGCCGGTCCGACCCAGAGGATATAGCCGTAATAACTGTTTCCGTTGGTGTAATAGGATTCGCGGGCCCACCCGTTATGGAAACTGGTGGCCGGCATTGGATACGTCGGCGAGGCAATCGCCAGCAGATATGTAATCATGGCCTCGTTGTAGCCCGTGACTATCATATTCATGGCCCAGCCATAATTGGGCGACCAATGCCAGTACAACACATCACTACCCGGATAGCGGCGGAACCAATCCCACTCGACTTCTTCCCACATCTGCGTGGCCCGCGCGCGAATTTCCGCCTCGTCCGGGTCTTCCGACTGGAAATACTGGCGGACGGTCAGCATCCCCTGGACCAGATAAGATGTCTCGACGAGATCGGCGCCATCATCCAGTTCTGAGAACGGGATGGTTTCCCCAGTCGTGCCATTGATCCAGTGCGCCCACGCGCCATGGTAGCGGGTTGTATTCTGGTCCAGGAAGGTCAGGATTTGCAGCACCCGGTCGGCCCCCTCGGCACGAGTGATGAAGCCCCGCTCGATGCCAACCACGATGGCCATCAAACCCATGCCGGTACCGCCACTCGCGGTCGTTTCACTCCAACCTGTCAGGTTATCACGAGCCATGCCGCTAACCGGGTGCGCGAAATCCCAGAAGTAGCGGAAGGTCTGCTGCTGAATCCAGTCCAGTAACTGGTCGTCGGTGAAGCCGTTGTACCGCGCTGAAGCTATCTGCGATGGACCGGACTCATCACCAGCAACAACCGCGGTGACATAGTAGTAATACCGCGGGCTGAGTGGCGTGGTCGGATCGTCGAAGAGCGCTTCCGTTACCGGCGTCGAATTAAGTTGCACGAATGGCCCGGTTTCCGCCTCGGCGCGATACACGTTGTAACCTTCCAGGCCACTGGCCGCGAGGGGCTTCCAGACGATACCGTTGTGATCCACGAAGCCATTGACGGCGACGCCCGCCGGCGCATCGGCACTGCCAGGATTACGGAAACGAAGCCGATCCACATACGCAACGCCACTGGTGCCGGCCATGTCCTCGAAGATGAAGGCCCAGATCTCATCCAGATCAACCTGGTTGCGGCTGGATACGTTGAATGAGATGGTTGTCCAGACGCCGGTGGTTGTGGGGATGCCGGTGGCGGCTTGCCATTGGTCAGGTGGATTCCAGTTCTGGCTCCAGATGCCCATCAGGTCGGGCAGCGCTCCGGTCGTGGCGATATAGACATCCGCCAGCAATTCGTCATGTCCTTCGAGATCATACGTGGAGGCCGTCCAATTGTGGCGAAATTCGACTTTGTGGTCGGTCTCGTTCGTGATCTCGACTTTCAAGACGTAGTCACCATCGGTAGCCGGCGGGGCACCATCCACGCCACCCGGCACGATGCTAATTGATAAACCGGGATCGCCAGCGCTGGGTGTCACGACCAGGTCAGTCTCGGCTGGTTCGTAGCTTGCGAGAGGTGTGAACGTATCCGCCCGCGCAGACACCATGAGCGTTAATACCACCAGGCCGGGAAGCCAATGCTCGATTCTCATACCGGTTTCTCTCCTGACCAGCTCAAGTCCAGCGCGTTGTCTACGAATTCAACCATTCAACCACGCGCGCGACCTGAACATGCCACTACCCCCAGTCTTTAATGGTACTCTTTGGCATCCCGGGATTGCCACTCAAGAGTATATATCGCCTGAAGAACACAACGCCCCCCTCGGCGTTGTCGCTTAACCTTCGGGAGACTTAATGCGTAGCCACGCCGCTGGCGAATAACTTCCCTTGCTGCAGGTATTAAGGAATTTCGATTTCCACAGCAAATTCGCACTGAGTAATCCTGCTGATAGCCCTGTTACGCCTGGTAGCAGAACGGCAAACCGGCGCTTGCCACCAGTAAAGTACTGTCACAATGAAACTTGCGCGTCATTGGCACCTCCCCACGTATGGTGGCAGGCACCGCGTGCGTCTTTATGTACCTGAATTATATCAAGCTCTGAAAGCGCTTGCAATAGATGGCGCCTGCGGTTATACTTCCTATAAGGTGTCGAAGGACCAGGCACTTGGCAGGAATGCCATGTCCTGGTCAGGAACGTTGCCTAATACTTTGGATAGGAGGATGAAGAATGCGTAGAACCAGTCAACTTCTTGGGTTGGCAATCGTTGTCGCGGTCGTATCTAGTGCCGCAGCCACCCCCCTCATCGACAGTGCCATCATTAACACCCGACTCTGGAATGATGACGCGGATTCAGTGCTGACCACCAGCAATCTCTATCCGTCGTTGATCTCGATCCAGGATGCGGTCCTCGATGGCGATGGGGCCGGCGGAGAATGGGCCAACCGCCATAACTTCCGCTTGTCCGCCAACGGCGGCATCAGTGAAGCGGTATTCATGAATGACGATGCCTTTGAGTTTTATGCCGATGTCACGATCACCGGACCAGCCAACAGTGAAGGCGGTCTGAATCTCGCGCCCTGGTGGTCGCAACCGTATGACGGCGTGTTTATGGCTAACGCCGCCAGTGGCGAGGTTGCATGCTTTGGTGGACGGTTGCCCTTCTACAGTTTCACGAGCAATCACGGCATGAACTACGTGAAGGGTACCACGGTTCGCATGGGCCTGATCTACGATCCGAACAGCCTGACAGAGCTGGACCCGGGCACGATTGAATACCTCTACACCGACACAGATAACACGACATATTCCAGTGGTATTTTGCCGTTCGACATGGGGAATCCGGCCGAGGATCCGCCCTACGGACTGTGGGGCATCCTGAACGACGCTCGTTTGGGTGGTTACTTTCTGCCCCAGATTGACGTCGGCAATCCCGACAACTGGGGACAGATTGACTTCGGGAACATGACATATATTCCGGAACCGGCCAGCGTGCTACTGCTCGGATTGGCCGGCTTGGCGGTGTTACGTCGGCGCTAGCCTTCGGGCGTGACCAGGCGACGGATTAACCCCGCGCCCATACAAACAGACAGCCGTTTCGGTAACGGTCATGCGTGGCACAGTAGCATTGACTGCGTGTGATAGTTTCGCGCATGAGAGTTCCATGGAGGGAAAGTGGCGAGCTAGAGGATGAGCCATGCCAACTCACAACCGTAACCGCCAGAAACGTCAATGCCATGGGTTTACACTGATCGAACTCCTGGTAGTCGTCGCCATTATCGCCATGCTGATTTCAATCCTGTTGCCGGCCCTGGGAGCCGCCCGCGACAAGGCCAAGGACACGGTCTGCGCCTCCAACCTGCGCCAAATCGGTCTGGCCACCGAGTATTACGTGCGTGATAACCAGGACCGGCTACCATACATCCTCGGACTCCGAACTGGCTCGGACAATTGGATGTTCTACCAGTATCGTCAGATCTTCAACTACTGGGGCTACTTGAAACAGCTCAAGATCTATCGCTGCCCGCGGGCGTATGGCGATAACACGGTCCAGACACTGGAACAACGACCGAACTACAATACGCATTACACGGTCCTGAAAAGTGATGACTTATACCTCGAGGCCTGGCGCGGAAATTGGTTCCCCGGCATCGATCCGACCGAATATCCGGGCAACCCGAAGGTCCCGCCACTGTACACGGATTACTGGTACCACGATTGGCAGCCGTCCACTGACGATAACTATGTGACGGACTTTGCTGGTGAACGCGTACCACATATTGGCGGAAACGTGCCCTCCAAGATCCCGTTTCCGCAGTACGCCGTGTTGATGACCGATGCTGGCTGGGATCTTAAAAAAGATCAGTTGCGCCACGATGGTTCGAGCCATTTTCTGTTCCTCGATACCAGCGTCAGCAAGATAAGAAAACGCCATTTCCTGGACCAGAAGATCGAAGGCGAACTGCCACTCGATGTGGATCCGTATAACTGTCGGCCCTTTTACTGCTGGGGCCTGACGCCGAACGGCATCGATGGCGACTTGTAATTAGATCGCATGTGAGCCCGGTAGGCATATCGGTCAACTTGGGTGAACGATAACGCTGTCACCGCCACCGGGTGGTGACAGCTTTCAGGCAAGGAGAGGAACCAGATGATCAGGCACAAAGTCGCGGTGCTGGCGGTCCTGCTGGCCGTGCTGGGTACCAGCCTGGTAACTGCCCGGCAGAACATCGTGTTGAACGGGAGCATGGAACTGGGCGCCGGGCCCGGGGCAGTTGATCCACAGGTCGCGGCCGAATGGACTGAGTTCGGCATCAATGTGGAACGGTCACCCACGGTCAACCTGGAACCGCCTGGCGATGGATACGCCCTGAAAGTATTCGGGGACGGCGACAGTACTTCAGCCGGCGCCTGGCAGATGGTGGACGACGTTACAACCGGACAGAGTGTGTCCGCGAGCGTATGGGTGTATACACCCACGTTTGACCAGCTCGGCGGCAGCGGCGAAGCCGGTCTGGTGCTGGAATTCCTCGATTTCTTCGGCGGCACGATCACGCTCCATCAGACCTACCCGCTCAACGCCTTCTCTCCGCCTAATACCTGGACACCCGCCACCATCGGACCGCTGACGGCACCCTCCGGCACGATGTCCGTGCGTGTAAGTTGCCGGTTGAAGTGGAACGTGGGAGACGTATCCGGAGCGGCATATTGGGATGACGCCCAACTGATCGTCGAGAGTGGCCCGAGCATGCTCCTGAATGGCGACTTCGAAGAGGCCGGGGCCAGCGCGGGTCAGAGTTCCGTGGGTATCGATGAATGGCTGGGCTTCGAGGATCAGGAGAAATCCGACGACATCGCGCTGGACGGCCAATACAGTCTCAAGCTCGGCGTTCGTGAAGCGTACAACGGTCTATATCAGAATATGGACGTGCTCAACGAAGGTGAGCACATCATCTTGCGCGGGTGGGTGCTGAACTCCGCCTCCGATCCGATCGAGGTCACCACGCGGGCGGGCATCAAGCTCGAATTCGATCCGAATACCAACGTACCGCTACCAGAAGAGAATCTGGCGTTTGACGCCAGCATCGCCCCGGATCAGTGGACGTTAGTTGATCTGGAAACAACCGTGCCTGAAGGCGTCAATCTTGCCCGCGTCGTGATGATCTACATGGGCGATCCAGCGGAAACCGGGGCGCTCTACTTCGACGACGCGCACGCGGGAGTCACCAGCAATCCTGGCGACAATTTATTACTCAACGAAAGCTTTGAATTCGGGCCAGGCGGGCCGGGCGGGCTGACCGATTGGACCGACTTCGGCGAGGGCGCGACGGCTGAAAAAGACTGCTTCAACGTCTACTTGACTGGGATATGCAGTCTACGCGCCGCTGGTACCAGCGTCGCGGGCGTGTATCAGGATGTCCCGGTAACGCCCGGGCAAAACCTATACATCAGCGCGAACATCCAAACCCCGAGCTTTGAGCCGATCGTTGCGGCGGGGACCCTGGCGGGTGTGAAGGTCGAGTGGGTCGTCGGCGGTGTTCCGGACGACATCGATCTGGGTCAGCAGGATAACGAGATCGATGCGGGTGCCACGCCGGGCGTCTGGATCCCCCTGACGATCGAGTTCACCATGCCGCCCGAGAGCAGCGCGCTCGCGCGTTTTACGAATCTGATCATTAAAGGTATAGCCCAGGATGGCACCGTTTACTTCGATGCCTGCGAGGCGGTCGTGCTGAACCGGTTCGATGGGTCGGACGTTGACCGTGACGACGACGAGGATTTGCGCGATGCCGCCTGGTTGCAGCGCACCTTCACCGGCAGTGGGGCCGGAGGGTTACCCTTTAATGGCCTGACGTTTGATTCAGACGACGACGACGATGTTGACTACGATGATGCCGCATACTTCGCGCCGCGCATGACCGGCGTGGCACTTTCGCCATAGCTGATTAGTTTACAACGCCACCAACCGCCTACCGCTATCCGAGCAACTCTACCGGTTGTGGAGAGCGAGTCCTCTATTTGTCCGGTTGTAGCGAACTCGGGTGGCCCGAGACGACTACATTTTGTACATCGATTCGGCCGTACTTCACGTCGAGGAACGGTTCGCCGCGATCGAGGCCGACCGTGCCGAAACCGGTCGCCGTTGCCAGGAAGCCACGGAAGCTGTCACCGACGCGCGAGTCGATGTACAGCGTCTGGTCAACCGCATCGTAACGCACGCCGGTCAGCCCCTGTAGCAGCGCATAGCTCGACAACGCCCGGGCGTACCAGTGGCCGCATTCATACTCGTTGAACGGGTTGCGTACGCGGCCGTCGTAGCGGTCACGGCAGATGCGCACGATCTCGCGCCCCTCGTCGACCATACCCAGCATCATCAGGTGCGTGGCGACCTGGTATTCGATCCCGGTCCAGACCTCGTCGCTGTACACGAATGGCAAGGCCGGCACGCCGCCGTGCGGCCAGGTGCACAGCAGCAGGCCACCGTCACGGCCCAGAGCAAATGCCGGCCGTTGTGGATTGGCGTGGTCGGAAAGATCGCGGCGCAGGTTGTAGCAGTGAATCGCCCGCAGATTACTACGTACTTTCGCCGGATCGACGATGTCCTGCTCCAATCCGCAGACGCGCGCCATCCAGAAGCCGAGCACGCCGTCCGAGAGGCAGCCGGTGCCATATTGATACTTGGGCCCCTGCTCGTTCAGGGCCGTGACGATCTCGCCGTAACCCGGCCCGTTGGCCGCCGTATCGAGCGCCTGGAACTTCGCATTAAGCCCTTCGGTCCGCACAAGCTGGTAGAAGTACTCGCCGTTGTAAAGCTGTGTTTCAAGGAAAGCGCGGCCGTTGTCGCGCAACATGCGATAGCGCGCGACGTCCTCGCCGAGAAAGGAACCCATCTCGATCGCGGCAGTCAAAGCCCCCAGGTAGAAACTGGAGCAGTGGCCGTCCGGTCCCCAATACTCGATGTCGTATGTGTTGTGATGGGGCTCTTCCAGCACGCCATGTCCGCGCGGGTCCCAGGTCGTGATGCAGTAGTCCAGGCTCTGTTTGACCCGCGGCCAGATTTGGCGGAGCCACACGTTGTTGCCCGAGATCCGCCACTCGCGGTGGATTTTCATGATTCCACCGAGTTGGCCGTCGGCGGCGGCGTGGAAGGTGTGCGCCACGGGCCGGATTGGCAGGCACGAACGGAACGTCTGGTGGCCGCGCTCGTCCTGGCTCTCGTGAAATTCGGTCTGGCGTAACGAGCGTTCGAGATCGGGAAACAGGTGACAAATGGCCTGGGCGTAGTTCCAGACGTGCGTGCACGAACCGTGGCAGCAGCCCCGGTCGTCGCCACACCCTTCGAAACACCACAGCCGGCCATCGACCTGCCGCTGCACGGTCGGCGATTTGAGGATCGTCAGGTTGGCGGCGACGGCCTCGACGACCTCGGCGGGGAGCGTCGTGTCGTAAAACGTATCGCGGAACAACGCCGACTCGCGACGTAAACGGTCATAGTTGTCACGCCAATATGTAGCCACATCGTTGATGCCCTTGAAGCGGCCGGCATACCAGGGCGCGTGATGTTCCGGGACGGCGCAGCAGGTTTGCGCGCCCGGCGTCGCGGGTGTCTCCGCGGTCCAGTCCCCATAGTCGGCGGCCTCGAAGTCGTTTAGAACCGTGACGGCATCGCCCCATTGGGCTTTCCCACTCATGAGTTCGTCGACATCGGCCCAGCGCTGGTCCGTTAACACTATCTGGTCAACATTGATGTGCCCCCAGGCGCCGCCCTCCTGGTCCACGATCCGGATCCGAACACGCTGCCCCTTCAGATCGGCGACTTCCCACGTAGTCCACTCCAGCCGCTCGGCGTTCTTGCCCGCGGTGGTCTGAACCACATCGTCGCCGACCAGCAACTGGATGCAGGTTTTGCCAGCATGCCCCCCACCACCGATGAGGAACTGGAGGTAGTCGCGCGTCAGCTCGAACTCCGGAGAGGTCAGCGTGCCAAGCGCCCCATCCCCCGACGAATCAAACGTGTTGACCAACCCCTGACCGACGAAACCGGACACCTCCTGCTGCCCCGGACCGGTGCCACGGGAAGGCTGGTTGCCAAAGGCCGGGCCGGCCGCGTCACGACCCAGCCGCAACGTCGTTCGCGGGACATACCAGGCCACCATCAGACGGATGGTCCGCTCCTCTCCCGCTTGCAGCGTAAGTGGCACAAACAACGACGCGCCGGGGCATCTCCCCTCCTGCGGCGGATTGGCGACCAACCGCCCTTCCCGGACGTTCCGCCAGGCGAGCGTGATCGCGTCCCACCAGCCGCCCTTGAACCAGCAATGATCCACGACGGCATTGTCTTCGTCGACGAACACCGCGAAGCCGCCCTCGTATTCCGGGTGCTCTTGGGTGCCGGCCTGCCAAAGTACGAAGCCGTTATCAATCGGCTGGATTGTGTCGGCGTTTCCGCCCACGGCCATGAAGTTCTTCGTGTGGTACGAGAAGACCGCCTCAAGCGCCTTGTCGCCGGTGTTCTTGAAGTGATACTCCAGGGCCCCGACTGGCAGACTTGAGTCATCAGCCTGTCCGGGCAGGAACGGGCTCCAGCCAGTGAGTTGCACCTCCAGCGGGATCTCCCGGTCGCTGAGCGTCACCGTGCCGAACGGGAACCGCGGCAGGAAACTCGCCTGGTCAAAGCGCGGCAAACCGTACGTCCTGCCCGCCGCACCATTGCCCGTCTCGCTACCGCCGAAGACTTTCCAATCCGGGACGGGTCCCTCGAGTACCTTGGCTGTATTGCCGTCGGGGCCTTTGACGCAGATGGCGGCGAACGAGCACGGCTCGTGGAAGAATTGCATTTTGTTTCGCACGGAAACATGCGAGATCGCGCCGGTGCCCTCCAGGCAGATCATCCCGGCACCAAGGCCGCCAATGGGGAACGCCACACGATTGAGGCACTCGCCAGCATACGAACCGTTGTACTCATGTGTGGTCAACGGTACCGGGACGGGCCAGGCGAACCTGACGCAGCCGGTCTGAAGCAGGGCGAGCGGTATAAACGCTATGACGGCCACGATGGCGCGGTTGGAAATGTGTCTCATGGGTGGCTGTCCTTCTCCAAAGGTGAACCGAGTATGGATCGCCAGCATAGGCGCTACCGTAACCCCGGGCATACCTGCCGTGGCATGTGAGAATCTAGCACACGTATGAACCCGTGAACACCAGCCCACATATTTCACGAGCTTCGTGATTGGAGGGATGGCCCCGGTCTTCAGGTCCTGCAATCCGGGTGGTTATCAGGATCACACTGCGCAAAGGCCCGACGGTCAGTCGTGACAGACTGTAACCGCCAGCCTATCGTAGCGAGAGCGTGTTGAAGAATCGGGTGAATCGTCTAACCAGGCTGGTTCCAATGGTTTCAGCGTCCGCGGGCAGACGCAGATAGCAGACCATTCCATCGTGGAGCACGGGTGAATCCGTCAGCTTCGTGTCAACCGTGACCTCGAAGTAGGGCTGCTGCGCTTCCGCGGTCTGCGTATCCACGGCGATGTCTCCCCCGCCGACATGCGTCAGAGCGTGTTTGTCGATCGTTCGAGATCCGGTCGGCGCAACACACGTGATGACTCCGGGGATCGTGCGATCGGGTGAGGCTTTAGAGCGTATTTCGACGGCGTCGCCGACCGCCGGGTGGGCGGCAGCCATTTCGGCTTCCGTTAGAATCGCCCGAACGCGCCAAATCCCTGATACAACCGCCGCGATCGGCTCGCCTTTCCGCACGTACCGTCCCAAATCCGTTGGTCGCAGGCACTCGAGGATAGTGCCCCCGGCCGTGGCCCGCACAGTCAACTGATCGAGGTTGTGTCGGCGACGCAGCAACTCCGAATGATACACGGTGGCCTGCTCCTGCTCCTGCAAAGCCAGGGCCGGATCGTGGGCCTGATAAGCGCGGTGGCGAATACTAGAGGCTTCGATAGCAGCCGAGATCTCGGCGACCTGATCGTGCAGCATGTCATGCTCGAGCTCGGCGAGGGTTTCGTCGGGCTGAACCTGGTCTCCCACACATATGGGGATCGCCCGCACAAAGCCGTCAACACCGGCGTGGATCACGCATTCATTCTCTCGTTCGAAGACACCTTTGGCATGGACTGATGCCGGAACCGGCAGGAGCGAGGCGGCGGTCGGCAGACCGATCAGCAGTAACACGCTCATGGCAACGGCGCGTCCGCGAACCCGGGCCGTTTCCTCCGCCTGCCATAAGTACTTCGTCAGGCGCATCAGTGAGCCGATAACGAACATGCCGATGACGATGCCCGCCAGAACGATGCCCACGCCGGGAATCTTGATGGCGACCACAGTGGCGATTCCCAACGTAATGGCAACGCGATAGAGCGTGGCGGCCACTCCGAAGCTTAGCAGGAGCAACCGCAGCCGGACCCCACCCGGGGGCGCCGGATTTCGAACCGACAGCAGCATCCGCTTCGCGATGTTGCTGACATACCGCATGGACCGTTGTCTCAGGTTGGGAATCTCAAGAAGATCGCTTAGCACGTAGTACCCGTCAAAACGCATTAGCGGATTGATATTGAACAGCACAGTGACGACGCTGGCCAGGAAGATCACGTTGTAGGCCAGGTCGTGGATCCACCCCGGCGCGGTCATCGTCCAGACCAGCACGGCCAGCGCCGCACAGATGCTCTCCAGGTACATGCCCCCCAGGCAGACGATGAGCCGGTCCCGCTTCCGTGGGAATCCCCAGCAGGCACTGGCATCAACATAGGCACATGGCGTAAACACGATCAGATAGGCACCCATTTCCGGGACGTACCCATCGAAGTGTTTGCAGGCGTAAGCGTGCCCGAACTCGTGGAACAGCTTCAGTACGACCAACGTTATCCACATCATCGCCAGGTTCTGGGGCAATAACACGCCTTGGATGGGCTGAAGCAACTCATGGAAGTTGCTGACGATCACGAAACCGGCGGTGGCGATCAGGCCCAGCCAGAGTGCGAAGAACCACCGGCTGAAGACATGCCGGGCGTAAGGCAGGGTTCTTTGCAGAAAAGCGTCCGGGTTGATCAGGGGAATCTGCATAAACAGAAAGCCAACCAGCTTCTGTTTTCGGCGGACGCGTTTCTGGTGTACGTATCGTTGATAGAGACGCTTTTCATCGGAGACCGGCAGGCTGAGGAAATTCAATTGATGCAGGCGGAACACAAACTGGTAAAAGTGCTCTTCCTGATCTGGCGTCAGGACCTGATCCGCCACCAGTTCATCGAAGATCTCGCCCAACTGATGGTCTTGGTTAATAGCCACGAATATGGCATAGTCGGCGGGGTCGAGCAGATGGCTCTGCAACGTCATTGGGTCGCGCACGACGTAAGCTGGTTCACCACGAAAGACATGCCGCGTGACGTCCAGGTCCCCGCGGGTCCCGACACAAACGGAGCGTAGGCGATCCGCATAGGATGGCTGGGCGGGACCGTTGTCATTTGTCCTGCCAGGTGCCGTCATAACCAGAACTTCAGCCGTAGATAATCCAGGAAGCGGTGCAGCCCGATCCACCAGACATGCCGGCGCCCTACGTGGACTTGGGCCACTCCTTCCATGCCGGGACGCATCCAGGTCCCCGCGAGATCCGCGCTGGCCTCCACGATGCACATGTTCCCTTGCGTTCGAACCTCCGTTCGTGGGTGAATGCGCGTGATGCAAAACGGTCGCGCGTGCTCCGGGCGGGCGTGTGAGGCGAAGGTGCCGGAAAGGTCGAGTGCCAGTTCGTCAGCGTCCGCCTCCGGAATTTGCAGCTCAAGGACCATTGCCTGCATTGGCGCGATTTCAAATAGCGGGTCGCCGAGCTGAACGACACCGCCCAGGCTTTTACGCAGGTCGCCGGAGACAATGATCCCGTCGATGGGCGCTCGAATGGTACACCGCGCGATCCGCGTATTGATGGTGTCAAGCTTGGCACGGGCCAGCTTCTGGCTGGCCAGAGCGAGTTGGAAACTCACCGGATCGTCCTCGGCCAGAGCTTGATCCTTCTTGCGCTCGTAGACGTTGATCTCCGCGACCATCTCGGCCCTTTGCTGCTCAACCTCCCGTTGATCGAACTGGCAGAGGACATCGCCGCGTGTCACCACATCCCCTTCCAGGGCTGACGCGGCACCGAGAACCCCGTCGAACGGCGCGGTGATGTGCCTGGTCTGCCGTGGTTGCACCACGGCTGACACGGTCAGTTCATAATCCATCGTGCCGAACACGGTCCAACCTGCCAGAGCAGCCAAAAGCACAACTGCAACCTTGCGCCCAATGTGCCCGCGCGCGACCATGCTTCCGAGGGCTGATCCGACCGCGTCTCGCGCACAACGGAGCGGCCCGCGGTTGGCCTTGCGTAACAGCCGCAAAGCGGCTGCATAGGGCTCGACATGGCCACGGATTTGTTCGAGCTGTTCCTCCGTGAACGGCTGATCGGGTCGGTGACGCAGACAGAGCACGGCGGCCAAATCTTCCCCGATGCGCAGGGGGATGGATGCCACGGCATCCCCTTTCACCGCGGCCCGCCATTGCTGATGCAGTCGATACCCTGATTTAGTATTACCATTCGACTCACTGCCCAAGTCCGGGCTCGCAATGGCAATGCCGGCATCGAGGCACTCCTCCATGGCGGCCTTCATGCCGCGAATACTCGCACTCTGCTTGGCTACGCGATCGAGCCCCGAGACCGCGAGGATATTAACCCACTTGCGCCGCACCATGCCGAGGGCAACCTGTTCGCAACCAAGCTTGTTCCGCAGGCTGTTGGTGATCGTGAACGCGAGTTCCTCCGGTGTGCCACAGGTGCCGCCGCGGGCCAGAGCCTGGGCGGCGCCGGTCATGGAAGATCCACGCGTGTCTGTTTTCGCCTCGGCCCACGATACCGCACAGGAGGCAACGCACGCGAGTGACTCGAGGAAAGTCAACTTTCCCGCCGCGTCCGATCGTCCTCGGCGACTCGTCGCCAATGCGATTGCACCGATGGGCCGGCCCGAGGACGCGGTAATGGTCGCGCCCAGAAGCGCGATCTTCATGTCTCCGTCCTTCGAGTCCAGGAGCTTGGCGCGGCTGCCATACTCAGTCAGCATCTCGGTGAGGAAGCCTTGCACTCCTGACTTCCAGAATTCAGCATCCGCCCCGGGAGCGCAGTAGTCGTGTTCGATGACCTGCGAGCCCTCCTGCACGCTTAGCGCGGCATAAGGACTGGCGAATGCCTCCGCAATGGTCTGGAGCACTCTTGAGTAGTAGGTGAAACGCGAGGGCGTCGTGTCAGCTAATTCGAAAAGTTCAAAATGCAGCTCGGCCGGTGCTGGTTTGGCTTCGTTCGCCGGGGCCTCCGCCGTCTCTTCTGGCTTTTTTAGACATGTGTTGGTAGACATGGCGGCTGGTATACTCCCAACTCAGACACTACGATGTGCGTGAGGCCCCTTCCACCTGGGCGAGATTACCGGGCAGGGGAACCGGCGTGAAGAAGCGGAAACCGGTTTCAAACACCCCTTCGCGTACGAAGCGACAGCGAATACACCGGCAGAATGTCACGGGCAGATCGAGCTTCGCCCGCTCGAATTCCAGACGGTACACGTCTCCCGCCCGAATTGTGACCGGAAAGACCAACCCACAGCCGCTCTCCGACACATCACCGGTGACACCCTTGACCTCGAAAGAAAGCAGTTCACAGGTGGTCGCCGAGTACAACGTTACTCCGGCCTTGACGCTGATGCGGAAGTGACCGCGCTGACGCAGGATCTCTTGCGGGGTGTTCTGCTCCAATTCCCGAAACAGTTCGCAGGCCTGATCTTCATTGAGAAAACCTGAGTTGTTGTCGAGGTCGTTGAACATGTTCGTGTCCACCTGGTTAGTCTGGATCCTTACTTGTCGGGAGACTCCCCCACCGGAGCTTTCACTGTAACCGCGCGCCTGCCAGCAGCCTCGCCAACTCGTACCTCCTCCGGCACGGATGAGGCTAAATCCACTAGGACTTTAAGACCCGATCTCCAGCTCGCATCCCGATTGTCAACCACCAGCTTGGCTTTGAACGTCTGACTTCCTGGATTGGCAACACGGCTGGCCAGAACGATCCTGCCGATTCGTGGTTCCCACTGTGGGTCCGCGGGACGAACAAGAACCCGCTTCCCAACCCGCGCGGCCCGTGCCAGCTCCAGCGGACAATCAACTGATATCTCAAGAGGATCCAGTTCAACTATCTGAAGGATCTCCTCTGCCTCCACCACGGTCTCACCAATTTCCCTGAAGACCTCGGTGACGTAGCCCGAAAATGGTGCCCGAATACGCAAGCGCTCCAACATCAGTCGCTGATGCTCATACTCTCGCGCTGCCTGTTGATGCTCGAACTTAGCCTGCTCGTGCGTTAGTCGGGCCGTCTCGACTTCGGTCTCGGCATCGCGGAGTTCCTTATCATTGGCGCTATCTTCCGCCTTCAAATGCCGCAGCAACTCCAGGTCCGCTAACGCCTGTCGCAGCCGGGCATGAGCCAACTCAATGCCAAGCAGGGAGTCTGCCTCGGCCTTGGCTGTTTCCACGCGCACACGTTGCACGCCATCATCCAGCATCACGAGCAACTCCCCCGCCTGGACAACTTGTCCCTCGGCTACTTCGAGTTGCACAATCCGCGCTGGCTGGAGGGCGGCCAGCGTGGCCGTGCGGTGCGGGCTGGTGATTCCCGCGACCTCAGTGGGAAGGATCGGTTGCTCCGCCGGCGTCTGGTTGGGCTGGCTGGTATTCGATACCGTTTGTCCCCAAGCCATCGGATGGATCGAGAGCCATGACACGCATAATGCGACCCCGATCGTCAGGCTCACCCGCGTGCACCAGAAGCCATTCATGCTGTTTGGTCCGAAAGTCCTATAACGCGCACCCCCAAACATACGCCGGTGCCCGTGGGCATCCGACGTTCTGACATATGTATCGGCAGTATTCCGGTCCGAAACGAGTATAATCAGCCGCGACGAGAGCGCCTGTTATCGCTCTCCCGAGGGTCTTCGTGGGTATTCCTGGCGGGCCCTCCGGTACCTCGGACCAAACCCCACAATAGGGCAAATAATCCAGCCGGCTTGCTTGGCTTCGCCGCCGCCTCAGACATCCTCGTTGCTTGCTGGTCGGTATCGGTCGCCCCTGGACCGTCGGCCAGGGCCTTCTCAGGTTCTGACATCCCCACGGCACCATGGCGCGGCGTCACTTCCGGAAGAGGGTTCTCGACGGTGGCCGCGGTGTTGACATTACCAGCCGATTCGGGCCGCGATTCTCGGAACACCTGGTGGAAACCCTGCGTTGCAAGTTCCGGCGGAACTTCGGGGACCTCCCCGCCGAACACATTGATGTCGGCACTGGTGAACTCGGTGCCGAGGTTGGTGACACCATCGCCGTCCGACGATTGCGGGGGATCCAGCGCGTAGTCCTGGCCGGCGATCGCCGCAAATAGATCCACTCCAGCAGGAGCCTGGCCCGTGACAGCAACCGTACCGCCATTGGCATCTCCCTTGTCATCCCCGTCAGAGTCGACGTTTCCAACATCTTCGAGCTGATCCGACGTGCTGTCCGCATCGCCAGAACTCGGTACTGGCAGCGGTTCGCTCACGGGACCGCCGTCATCGATGGCTGAAGGATCGAGGATATCCACGGGATCCAGCTTACTTATTGGACTCACGGTGATGGTGACTGTATCCACGCTGGTGTTCTCGCCGTCGGAGACATGCAGCTCGAAGGTCACCTCGCTATTGCTCAAGCCTTCCGGAGCCGTGAACGTCGGATTGGCGGCTGAAGCATCGGATAAAGTCACATTCGGACCGCCGGTCTGAACCCATTCGTACGTCAGGCCCTGGTCCTCCGGATCGGTACCCGAGCCGGACAAGGTAACCACGTCACCTTCGTCAACCGTCTGATCTGCCCCGGCATCGGCCGTCGGCGCGTCGTTGTTGGCGTTGATCGTGACGCTCATCGTATCGACACTGGTGTTCTCGCCGTCGGAGACATGCAGCTCGAAGGTCACCTCGCTATTGCTCAAGCCTTCCGGAGCCGTGAACGTCGGATTGGCGGCTGAAGCATCGGATAAAGTCACATTCGGACCGCCGGTCTG
>JBDRDH010000104.1:0-23432 GCA_043820985.1 Planctomycetota bacterium | reverse complement strand
GATGAGCAGGCCGGCTCTCAACTCAAACGTGCTGACTACTATAAGTGGGTCTTCCAGGAGAAAAAACGCCTCATCCCCCGCATGGTCGGAAAAATTACCTGACCGGCCCCAAACGTAGCGGCCGCCCTCAGTGGCGGCCGTGCCTTGTGGCGGCTTGCGTCTCGCTGGCCGCGCGGGTGCCACTGGTGGCTCGTCCACCTGTGCACCCAATTCGAACGCGCCGCGCCAGCCAGCGCGCTTCACGCAATCCTCAATCCTAGATCCTCAACCCTCCCCCAAAATCCGAGCCCCGAGCGCGAGCGAGCGGGTTCCCCAATCCGAGCCCGAAGCGCAAGCGAGGATTGAGGCCAGGATCCATGTAAGACAAGGGTTCAGGGTTCAGGGTTCAGCTTCCGGCTTCTAGCTTTCGGCTTCAGGCTCATGGCTTCCAGCTTCTCAATCCCCAATCGTCAATCGTCAATCCTCTCTCCCCCCCCAATACCCCTCCAACCTCGCCGCCAACAGTCCATACCCCTCATCATTAAGATGCAATCCGTCGTACGTCAGCTCCACCCGCAGCTCGCCGTCCGCGCCGACCACCTCACTATGAAAATCCAGATGGTCGCCCCCATGCCGCTCGGCGACGCGCGAAATATGAGCATTCAGACCCGGTACGTACGGATTAACCCCCGCGAAGTCCCCCGTTGTCGGCAGCTCATTCACAATCAGCAGCGGCACGCCCGGCGATCCCGCCCGAATCGCCGCGATCGCGCGTTCGTACGCCGCGTAAATCTCCGCTTCCGGCGGCTCGCCGTTGCGCCACAGCTCGCCCAGGTCGTTGACGCCGTTGTTGAACACGATCATCGCCGGCCGCACGTTGAAGACCGAGACCTCCAGCCGATGCAGGATCCCGCGCTCGGTGATGCCCAGTCGATCGGATGCGATTCCGCGGTTGACGATTCGCCGCCCGGGCAGGAAGCGGTCGGTATCAAACCACTCGAAGTGCGACGACCCCACCAGCACAATCCCCCCCGGCTCCACCACCTCCGCCTCAAAAACCCGCATCCGCTCCCAATAATGCTCCTCCGCATCAATCACCCTCGGCCGCTCACGCACCTCAGCCTCCTACCGCCCCCCTCAATCCTCGATCCTCAATCCGCGACACCCAATCGTCAACCGTCAAACATCAACCGTCAACCGCCCTCCGCGTCCTCCGCGCTCTCTGCGGTTGCGTTTCCGTCCCCGCCAATCCGAGCCCCAAGCGCCAGCGCGTGGGTTGCGTGCGAATCCGAGGCAACAAGGCAACCAGGCAACGAGGCAACCAGTAGCGGCCCGACGTCCCTGTCGGCCGTCATGTGTAGCGGCCCGCGTCTCGCCGGCCGTCCTCGGGAGGGCGAAGCTCCTGCTGAGCCGCAGCACGGGCTATTTCGGGATTCGACATTATTAATTTCCTCCGCGCTCTTGGCGGTTTGCATTGGCCCGTCCGATAGAACCGGCCCTGGCGGATGTTTGAGCCGAAGGTGATCAAGGTGATCATTTTTGCGCGCCCCCTATTTGCGCACCTTTGTTATCGAGACGTAGGGGATTCGCGGGAGCGCGCGTACGTGGTCGGCGGCTGTGTAGTTGGCGAGCGGGCGCGGGCATACAGGATTCTAAAACGACGAGCACGACATGTGCAGAGAGAGTGGCTGGATTGGTGGTAACTGGTGGGGATTGGTGAAGAAAAGCGAATTGCGAAGGATGAATAGCAAAAGGCTTCCGGCTTCAAGCTCTCAAGGATCCGAAGTTATTCCACTCGCTATTCGACATTCTTAATTATCTTCCCCCCCCGAACCCTTCGTGATATCCCAACCCAGATCCTCCGACAGCGAGCGAACCGTCTCGTCAATCTTGTCTGTCGGCACTCCGTCAATACTGCCCGCATGTGTCGGACTAGAGTCGCCAACGAGAACTGTTAGAATAAGTCGAATGCGTGGTGCTATGCTGAGGCATGGTCAGCTATCGAAAAGTGTCAGTTCTTTCGGCCGATCTCTAAGCACGAATCGAACACGCATCCCCTTGTCTTTGAATACCCCTTGGCGTCTTCCTTCTGGGGGATTAATGGGCTCTAGCCGACTATCCCCTTCTAGAATTCTCAGAGCTTGCTTGTACTTGTAAGCCGGCGTGTTAACGAGGACATATTCCTCCAATTGGCTGACCGTGCACGTCTCGCCAACAAACGCCGCCACCAGATCGTTCGCGAGTTGTGAGTCGTCGTATTTAAACAACTTTCCGAAGCTATGGGCGTGTTTGTCGGAGAACTCAAAACCACCGGATCGGTCGACAGTCCACATAGCCCGTTTCATCTCCTCAAGGCCGCGCAAGTTGTTCGAACAAAAAAAGAGCCAGTAGATCACGCAGTCGTGGCGGTCGCGCATGGCAAACGGGTACGTGTACTTCGCACCTGCTCTACTCTGTAATGCGTTGAGATAGATGTCTCGGAATCGATCTTCCTTCTCCTTGCCGGAGAGATCGATGACCGACTGCCATTCATTGCCGCCGAAGGCCTTCGTGATGCCGTCGTGCTTTGTCTGATCGGCCATAAACGGGTGTAGAAGATTCCAGTTGAGGTACGAGAAGACCTCGCATACATCGTGCTTCAGAATACGACCGATCAGTTCCATCGAGAATGACGAGTATCCGAATTGGTCGAGGAAGAATAACGCCGGGCCAAGACATCGCCGCTGCTCCTCGTGCTCGTCGATGAGCTGGTTTATAACATCTTCGCATTTGCCTTCGATCGGATCATCGATGCTGATCCGACCCGAACCAGGGATTTGCGAGCGCTGCGTGTCAACCAACTTGCGCAAGTGCACAACACGGTCGCGTGCTAGTTCGATCAGCTTGATCTGAACAGGGACCGTAAAGTCGGTCGTGGCTATCAATGCGGTTTCGATCGCTACGAGCGGGCTGCCGGGAATGTTGCCTGTGTATTCACCCGCGCCCGCAAAGCCATCAACATACAGTAGCCGATTATCTGGGCGTTTCATCTTCTGAGACTGTCGGGCAAGAATTGGCAGCCACCGTTTTAGATACTCGGAGAGAATTTGGTGCTTAGCTCGTGTATGGGGCTCAGCGTCGTAGACGGTCTCTTTCGGATTTGCCATTCAGGATCACCCCTGGATAACCGCTGCCTGTTCAGTGGGCATTTCGTCCCATGTTCTGCCATCAAGTGTCCGACCTGCTTTCTTCTTATCGATGCCACCCCATTGCTTGAAGAAGAACGGGACGCCGCGCGCGATGCATTGATCGCGAATCTGCCGAACCCACAGGGGGTCCATTGGCCTTGCCCCAGGTCCTGATTCGCCACCCGCGATCACCCAGTCAATACCCGTGAGCGGAAGGCGGGGGATTGGCCCAAGCAGAGGTTCAATCGACAGGAACTTGATCCTCGCGTGCGTGCCGCGGAGATGCCGCACGCGATCTGTAACAGCCGCGTTCTCAACGCTCGTGCCCATCCAGATGTTGTCACCCCACGTCAGACGACGCGAAATCCGCCGCGCCCGTTCTGGCCGCTTTGTCAGCACTTGAAAGGTGTGTTGATTGCACCGGTTCATCACGTCAAAAACAGCCTGGATGAAGTTTTCGCACACATCTTCATGGAAAAGATCGCTCATCGAGTTCACGAAGATCACTCGTGGTGTGTTCCACGACAAAGGCGCCTCGATGGATGAGTAGTCCAAGTAAACATCGCCGTTCCACAAACCACGGCTGTTGATCACACGCAGATACGCCGCCTTCTTGCCCGGATTGCGACCGCTCAATGTATCGGCCTCGGCCATGGCGGCTAGTCGCTTGGCCATCCGCTCGGCGTAGCAGTTGGCGCAACCGGAGCTGATCTTCCGGCACCCAACGACTGGATTCCAGGTTGCCTCAGTCCATTCTATGGTTGAAGACTGCGCCAAGACGGTACCTCCCTTAGCCTCTCGCCATAAATATGATACCTTACTTTCACCGAACATTCAAGCAGCAAGTGCATGGAAGTATAGTATTCCTGCTTTCTGCACAATCGGTAATCGCGAAGACTAGCCCTGTCAACAAGCCCACGGCCACCTGTTGTAATACTTTCTTCATCTCGTCGCTGTGTTCATATCCAATCGGCCGCATTGAAATAGGTGTAAGTGACGCAGTTGTTCTGCCCCATTGTGGAACGTCGCCCGAGTATAGTTTATTGTCGGTGGCCATTATAGATTGCCCCTATGTGGGTTGATCGTCGCCGGGGCGTCCACCCGTATGATCGCCGGGGCGGCGTCGGGTGAATTATCGCCGGGGGGAGAGGGGGGGTCAACCGCCGTGAGAATTATGAATGTCGAGTAGCGAATAGCGAGTTGGGGGCCTAACCGCCAAAATCCCGGCGCGCCGGGACCAAAGATGCGGAGGGAGTTGCGAATGGCGAATTTATCGCAGTGGCTGCCGGTCAATACTCGTTGCCTGGTTGCCTTAGTGCCTCCGTGACTCTGTGGTGATCCTGAAGCTGGAAGCCTTTTACCATTCATCCTTCGCAATTCGCTTTTCTTCACCAATCCCCACCAGGCACCGCCAATCAAGCCACTCTCTCCGCACATGTCGCTCTCGGCGGCTTAGAATTCTGCATGCCTGCGCCCTCTCATCGACTACACCGCCGCCGACCGCGTACGCACGCTCCCGCGAATCCCCTACGTCTCGATAACCAAGGTGGCCAAAATGGGGGCGCGCAAACATGACCATCTTGGCCACCTTCGGCCCAAACACGCGCCAGTGCCGATCCTATCGAACCGGCCCCAATCGAGTACCCCCATGCTCGTTTTGTACTTGACTTCCTGCATGCGGTGTTACGAGCGGGGCTCGGATGGAGGGGAATCGGCCGCCACTGAGGGCGGCCGCTACGTTTGTCGGCCGACGGGGACGTCGGGTCGCTACGTGGTGGGGACAAAGAATATCTTTGTCCTACCCGTTGGCACGGAGGGCGGCCGCTATTCGTAGACGTGGCAGAGGTTGGCTTCGGGGTAGTAGTGTTGGCAGATGGTGACGTAGTCGATTCCGGTTAAAGCCATGCCTAGTGCGCCGATCTGGCACATTCCGACGCCGTGGCCCCAGCCGGCGCCGCGGAATTCGATGGCGTCGATGCGTCCATCGCCAGCGTGTTTCACGTGAAACACGAATGCGCTGCTGTATAGGAAATTCTGGTGCAGCACTTCGCGGATGCGATATTCACTATCGAGACTCGTCGTGACTACCTGGCCAGTGGCGTCTTCCCACTCCAGTTCCATGTGACTGGCCCGGCCGCTAACGCCGCGCGCGGTTACACGCAGATCGCGTAACAACGCCAACTCGCGCGCCTCGGGCAGTTTCGCGCGCAGCAACTCATCCAACTCGCGGCGTGTGTAAGTTAGTTTCCAGCGGAAATAGTCGCCGACTTCATCGACTCGTCCGAGATAGCGCTGCACGTCCTTCAGCGACACCACGTTCGGACTGCAATAGATGCGTGTATCAGCCAGCCAGGCGCCATTAATGTACTCTTCCAGATTGTCGGCGGTGATCGGCCAGAACCGCCGCGCCGCTTCATCCTGTGGCGCGTCGACGATGGCTGATATCCCGGGCTTGTCCATGCCCCAAACATGCTTTGGGGTCTCGGAGATGCCGCCGCAGGACTTGGCATAGTTGGCATCCAGCACTGCCCCGACTGGATCGAGTAACACCAGGCCGCGGGTGGAGTGAACGGCTTCCAGGGCAGTCGCGCCGATGTCGCCGGTGCCCTGATAGCGCTGGCAGCAATCGTCGTTACAGCGGTCGAACGGGTCGTGATCGTGCTTGTGCTCGGTCATCGCCAGCAGCCAGGAGCGCGCCACGACGCACTGTGCCCGCAAGAGCTCGGCGGGACAGGCACCAGCCATTTCGGCGGTGATTACCCCCGCCAGGTATTCCTCCAGCGGCAACTCATTGACCAGCACCACGCCGTGCTTTCCGGGCAGCAACTCGATATCACCGGCGAGCGTCTGGTTGATGCGTTTTTGCCAGTGGAAGCCACGACCGGCGACCACATCGCGCACGAAGATCCCAGATTCTCCCGCTTGCGGTCCGGCGGGGGTAGCGCATGCCAAGCGTAGGGCAGGCGTTGTCCACCGGCCGCTGTCGCCTATGCGCACCACCAGCTCATCATCCGCTTTCGCAATTTTCACCGCCGTGAATGGCTCCAATTGCAGCATCGCGGATTCCAAACCACAGGCGGTATACGCGTGTGCTGGCAAGCGCATCTGGACCAGTTCTTGTTCGTCCTGATCCAGGATGACGCCGACGCGTACCACCGGTTCGATACGATCCGCCAGTTTCCAATCACGGATGTATGTGATGTGCTTTCCGGCTCTCATTCACGCTCCCATTTTTTGTATGACGTCCCGCGCCTGTTCGACGAGACGGGCGAACACCGCGGTTACTTCGTGCAAACATGAGGGTTTATTGCGCGCCAGCCAGACCTGCTTATATTCCAGCGCGACGCGCGCGCACTCATCGGCGAAGCCTGCCAGGCGCGTAATTAGATTTTCATTAGCCGCCCGGTTCGGCCTGGCTAGTTGGCGTGAGATTTCAAATCGTTCGGCCAGCAAAGCGCTCAGTCGGCCACCCAGCGCCAACTCGCGGATGTCAATATCGCGGCCATTTTCAACCGGCCATTGCTGATCCCACAATGCGATAAACTCCTGCGCGCATATGCGCCATTGTGCCAGCCGCTCATTGCTCAGGAGATCTTCCGGTACGGTCTGCTCCAGGGGTTGGCAGAATTCCGGCCAGCTACGGCGCAGGTCACCGGCGGAAGCCAGACGCCGTAAGGATTGAATTGGAGCTGAGCTTTTCGTTCCCAGGATCAACTCTGAGAAGATCTGGTCGAAGACTTCCGGTGATGGGCCGGCGGGATTCCAGGCCATCGCGGCTCCGAGCAGCAGGGGATGCCAGGAGCCGGCCAGCAGGTTGACGTGACCTTCATCGCCCCAGTCGGTGTTGAGCAAGCCGGCGGCACCATACTTCTGGCCGGCGGCGGCATATCGGCGGATATTCAGATCGGCGGCGTTGATGTCGTTGAGCACGCGATTCCAGGCTGAGGTGCCGGGACAGACAAAAGTGGTCAGGCCGGCGTCACAAAAAAGGGCGGTGCTGTCGTAGTCAGCGTCGGGCGTGTAGCCCCAGTTGAGCATGATGGTCTCGCGCGGGATACGCGCGATCATGTCCGGATATTTCTTGATGATGTCGCCCCAAAACATAATACGCTTGCCGTATTTATGACATAAATGGCCCAGGTAACCGACATGTTCGAGGTATAACTCGGCCAGACCGTCGCGTTGAGCCCGGGCCTGATTTTTCCCCCGCCCAAGATCATAGGTCTCATCACAGCAGACATTTACGAGCTTGGAAGTGAAAAGAGGTAAAAATTCTGCGTACATCCGCTCCAGCAGCATACGCGACTCTGGATTGGTGACATCCAGCGTCAGGCCGTGCATCCGGTCCATCCAGCTCATTTTCCACCAGTTTCGGTCGGTTTCCACCTCGGCCAGATGGCGATATTCGGGCAGCGACAGGATGAAGCCCATATGCCCGAATGAGGCCAAAGACGGCACCAACTCCACGTAGTGAGACTGGCAAAAGTTGTCCAAAGTACGGATTTCGTCGGCACTTAATGGCGAGCAGTCACGCCCGATGTTGGGATTAAACTGGAAGGCAAAGGTGTGCTCAAAGTACAGTTGCAGGTGATTTACCTTGAACGAAGCCAGCCGGGCAACGATGGCCTGTAGAGTCTCGAGAGTAGGCATTTTGCCTCGGCTGACATCTAGGGAAACCCCGCGGATGGGGAAAGCGGGCTGGTCGACGATTTCGAGGCAGGGACAGGACCGGCCGTAGAGACTGATGATCTGCTTGAAAGTCTGTAGGCCATACAAAAGGCCGGCGGATGAACGCCCGATAATCTCTGCTTTTTCTGGCGAAAATCGGATTAAATAGCCCTGATCAGCGGCGGTGACGAACTCGTGAGAGCGGTTCACAAGCCTTGAAAAATCTTGATCGGGAGCGTATGACAGGACGATCTGGCTGGGATTGGGACCTGTTGAGGTCGCCGAGACAGTTGGGGATATTTCCAAAATTTCGACGCAAATAGTACGCAGATATTCGACAGCGGCGGATAACGGCGCCGTTTGTATATCAGATGGGTGGATGACGGTACGAGTGGTTAGCTCGAAAAAGCCTGCCAGGCGGCGGATCGAATGAGGCCGAGGTAGCAGTCTGGTCAGCAAATCCACGGTGTTGCCCATAAAATGGCCGTTTTGTGCCCACACTTGTGGTCATCCTAGCGTCAGCAAGGCTTCTGGCAATCGTGATATGCGGTTAGTGCCGGGATGTGCCAACCAATAACCTAATCCGCGAGTTTCCTGATAGCCAGGTGATTAAATTCTGTTTGAAGAACAAAGCCGGATGTGATAAACTTAATATGTGTAAGGGCATGCACGATGGGGGCAGAGTGGATGCCCTGCAAAGTCGGTCGGCACCCGCAGAGGGGCAGGTGGTCGCGACTTTGAGGAAGTGTATGGCATACGGAGTACCCCAGTAGACCCGGCCGGTAACACCGTAGGCGGAATGAGAACCATGCAAAAGAAACAAACCTCTCCGAGAAGTGGATTCACCCTGATCGAGCTCTTGGTAGTTGTGGCTATCATTGCGCTGCTGATCTCGATTTTGTTGCCGGCGTTGGGCCGCGCCCGCGACCAGACGAAGGCCATGAAATGCCTGAGCAACCTGCGCACGTTGGGCCAAGGGTGTCTGACGTATGCAGCGGAGGAGAACGACGCGCTACCCGGCGGTTTACACCCAGCGTTGTATCGCAACCTCGGCTGGGACGGCTGGGATGGATCGCCGGGCTTGCCAGCGCCGCCCAACAATAGATTTCGCGAACGGCAGTTGACCTGGATGTTGCGACGTACGTTCAATGACAGTTCAACCTTCAAGAACAGCGTGACCGATCAAGTGGCGACGTGTCCGATTTCGGCCAGCGTGAATCCCGATTCAAACTTTGACCGGTTCTACAGCATCACGGGCAATACTGTTTATCCGACCCATTACGTAATCAACAACATTGGAGCGGAGAATGAGCAGGGGGGCACGTTGAATAACGTGCGGGTGACGAAACCGCCATATTATTTTGGGTTCAGTGCCTACGCCGGGGCTTCCCCAGAGGTGGTGGCGCTCGAGGAGAAATACCGCCCACAGCCGACCAGCAAAATAGAGCGCTCAGCGGAAGAATGGATGATCGCGGACGCCTGGTACCGCAAGCGGGCCAACGCTAATGCGCCGGAATTGCAGCAGGAAGGCCCGTACCAGTTTGACTGGTCGGGCGAAGCTCTGCCGAACTTCGCGCCACACTTCAGCCGGCACCGTGAGTACTCGTTCACCTCGAGTAATGATCGCGACGCGCAATGCGCCACGATTCGCCGCGGCCGGCAGGACGGCCTGACCAACGCGGTCTTCTTTGATGGGCATGCCGTGCCGGTGAAATCAAAGGTCCTGACCGCCAATGGTTTCGAGCTTTTGTATGGCTTCCCGGGTACCGTGAATCCGCTCAAGCTCAATCCGAACGAGAACAGCCCGGTCTGGCAGGCGTACTGGCAATAGCACGGTAACCAGCGGTCGAGATATCTTACCAGAGAATTCCAGCGGGCAGCCCAGAGCAACGGGCTGCCCGTTTTGTATGTGGGTTGTGGTTGCTAGGGTGCGTCGATGACGAAGTGCGGATTCAAGACCGAGTTCTTGAACATGTTCTGGAACTGTACTTCGACGGCGTGCGGGCCGGGTTGGAGGGGAGTGGGCAGTTCAACTCTCAGGATATAGCCGTCGTTGATAAAGGTGTATGGCACGTGTTCGCCGTCGATACGGATGGTGATGGAGCTGGTGAGGATCATTTGCCGCTCGGAGCCCCAGGACTTGCGCGCGCGGAGGCCATCGTCGAGTTCGAGGAAGAGCTGGTCGGGTTCGCCGGTACTGATTCCAGCAACCAGGCCCGTGACATTTACGCGTGGCAGGCCGGCGTAGGCGTATTTGGCGAGGCCGATAAAGATCCCGTAGGCCTCGAGCAGGTTGTACTCGGGATCGCGGAGGCGTTGTTCCTCATCGGGGTTGGTGAAGAAGGAGCTTTCGCACAGGGCGGCGGTGACGTCGGCGTGGCGCAGGATGCCGAAACCGCGGTCGTACATCAGATTATCGCTCTTGAGCGGGACGCCGGTGATTTGCGGCAGGGCGAGTGAGTCGTGTAATCCGTGCCAGAGATAGCGGGCCAGGTCGAGGTTGGCGGGGCGGTAGTCGACGTCGCTGTGGTACCAGACACTGGTGCGGTTGACCTGGGGCTTGTTATCGATGGCGTTGTGGTGGAGGGAGATGAACAGGTCGGCGCCCCATTCGTTGGCAATGGCGGCGCGGTCGGCGAGGGAGACCTCCTCGTCGCCGTCGCGGGTGAGGAGTACTTCGGCGCCGGTGGTTTCGAGCAGGGCTTGCAGGTAGCGGGCGATGCGGAGGTTCATCTCGGCCTCGCGGACGCCGGTGGGGCCGCGCTTGAAGCCGGCCTTGTGGGCGTCGCCGCCGTGGCCGGGATCGAGGCAGATTTTGACGCCTGCGAGGTATTTGGCGTAGGGTGGGATGGGGTATTCGTTGGAGCCGATGCGTTGCTCCAGGAAGTTGTTGGGTTCGGGTAGCAGGGTATGGACTGATAACATGGGATCGACCTTGGGGGCCGGTGTTCGGCAGCCGGCGGCGATGATGGTCAGGGCGAGCAGGGTGAGCAAGCAACATGGAACGCGCATTCTGGTGCCTCCGGGGTATTTTGGGCGAGGTCGCATTGGCCCGCGCTGGCGCTTCGGGTTCTGATTGCCGGTCAGGTTGGTGAGCGCTGTCATGTGGTTCATAGCGCTCCTTATAGGGTTCGACGGGAAGAGTCACAAGTCGTTGCGGCGGGGCGGGTATTCTGCGACACTATCCCGGTTAATGCGTGGGGGCGCGGATATGTATCTCACACCGTGGAGCGTGGCGCATGCAGGATCGTGGACACTTGATGACCGAGCTGCGTAACCCGCGCTCAACCAATCTTGACCGGATGTCAATTGCTGAAATCGTGGATCTGCTTAACGCCGAGGATGCGACGATCGCGGAGTCGGTCGCGGCGGCGCGGGCGGATATTTGCAAAGCGATTGAATTGGTAGTGGCGGCATTTGAGGCCGGCGGGCGGTTAATTTACGTCGGAGCCGGCACCAGTGGGCGGCTGGGTGTGCTGGATGCGTCGGAATGTCCGCCGACGTTTTTGTCGGATCCGCGCATGGTTCAGGGTGATATTGCCGGCGGGTGGGAAGCGCTAAGGCGCGCAATCGAAGGGGCCGAGGATTTTCCGGAGCATGGGGCCGTGCGGATGGACGAGCTGGAAATCGGTCCGCACGATGTTGTGTTTGGCATCTCCACTGGCGGGACCACGCCTTACGTGCATGGGGCGATCGCGCGGGCCAAGGCGCGCGGGGCCAGGACGGTGTTCTTCGGATGCGTGGTCGAGGAACACGTGGCGGATGAAGCCGATGTATCCATTCGGGTGCTGGTCGGTCCGGAGGTGGTGACCGGCAGCACGCGGCTGAAGGCGGGGACCGCGACCAAGATGGTGCTCAACATGGTCACCACGACGGCGATGATACGGATCGGCAAGGTGTACGAGAACCTGATGGTGGACGTTGATACGAGCAAGAATCGCAAGCTGGTCGATCGTGGCACGCGGATGATCATGACGGTGACGGGATTGGAGCGGGCGGCGGCGGGCGAGCTGCTGAAGCAGAGTGGGGGGCATGTAAAGACGGCGTTGGTGATGCACGCTCAGGGGATCACGCGCGCGGAAGCCGAGCAGTTGCTGGCGAAACATCACGGTCATGTGGCCCGGATAATCAAGGCCCAGATGTAAATGGATGAATTTATGTTGGCTTCCCTCAGTTCGCAGTTTACCTGGATCGACTGGGCGGTGGTGGTTGGCTACCTGGCGATTACCACGTACCTGGGTGCCAAGCTGGCGGGCAAACAGTCGACAATGCGCGATTTCTTCCTCGGTGGCCGCAAGCTGCCGTGGTACGCGGTGAGCGGGTCGATCATCGCGACCGAGATCAGCGCGGTGACTTTCGTCAGTGTGCCATACGTCGTGTTCAAGATGGGGCCCGAGGGCAATTTCACCTACCTGCAACTCGGCCTCATTGGGTGTCTTCTGGCGCGCATCCTCGTAGGCTATGTTCTGGTTCCCGCGTACTACAAGCGCGAGATATACAGCCCGTACGACTACATGGGTAACCAGCTCGGCGGGCACGTGCGGGGCATGACGACCGTGCTGTTCTCGCTGGGCGGGATCCTGGGCCAGTCGGCGCGCGTCTACCTGACCGCCGAGGTCGTCATCGTTGTGCTGCGCGACCAACTGACATGGATGGCGACGCACATCGGCCTCAACGAACTGGCCTGGGCCACGATTCTGATCGGCATCGTCGCCGTCGGCTGGACGCTCATTGGCGGGATTACAACGGTCATATGGACCGACGTCATCCTGTTTCTGGTATTCCTGCTAGGCGCCGTGGTGGCGCTGGGGACCGTCGCGTTTCACCTCAACGGCGGGCTGCCCGAGATGTTCCGCGTGGGGTGGGAGGCGCAGGGATGCGGGGCGTGGGGCAAGTTCACATTCTTTGACTTCAGCCTCAGCCCGGCGCGGCAATTCACGATTTGGACCGCGGCGATCGCCAGCACGTGGGGCGGCCTTGGAGCTTACGGCACCGACCAGCTCCTGGCGCAGCGCATGTTCTGCTGCAAGAACGCCAAGGACGCCCGCTGGGCGATCATCAGCAGCACCTTCAGCCAGGTTGTGACCATTACCGTGATGCTAGTCGGCGTGGGACTGTATGCGTATTACCAGCAGACGCCGCCAACCGACGCTCCGGCGGAGGTCCTGGCGGCGCCGGCCCATCCGGACTTCCCGAACCTGCGTGGCGAAGCGCTGGAGATGTTTGAGAAAACGCCAGACCGCATCTTCCCGATCTTCATCCTCGAGCGGATTCCGAATGGGCTGAAGGGCCTGATCATCGCGGCCATTTTCGCCGCTGCGATTTCCAGTCTGATGGGTATTCTGACGGCGCTCAGTCAGGTAGTAATGTCCGCATTCTACAATCCATTGCGCGCGCGCTATCTGCGCGGCAAGGGCATCGCTGTATCCCTGGGCGGCAATGTCGAAGAGCTGGCGGAGAAGGGCGCGGCCACCGCCGAGGACAGACGCTCAGTGCTGGTCGGCCGGCTGCTGGTGTTGTTCTGGGGCGTCGTGCTGTGCCTGATGGCCTACTTCGCCGCCGAGGTGCGGCAACGCTACGATTCCATCCTCAACCTGGCTCTGGCCATGGTCGGCTATACCGGGGGCGCGCTGCTGGCTGGTTTCGCGTTGTCGTTCCTGCCTTTGAAGATCAACGGGCGCGGGTTCATGTACTCCGGGCCGCTGTCGGCGATGTGTGTATTCGCCACCGTCTGGCATCAGCCCTGGACGCATGTCGTCTGCTGGACATTCGCGGTGATCCTGCTGCTGGTCTGGATCTGGCACCTCATGTCCGAGGCGCAGTTGGTGGCGGGTTTGAGTGATGTCACCGAGCAGCGGCGTCGAGCCGTGACCCTGGTTATAAGGGATTGGCCGCAAACGCTGATCCTGGTGGCCGGAATCGCACTGATGTTGTGGCTGAGCTATTACGGGTTCTGGGAGAGTGAACCCGATGCGAGCGGGACGGTTAATCAGTTGACGATCAGTTGGCCCTGGTATGCGCCCTTCGGGAGCAGTATCGCATTTATCTGGGGCTATTTGCTGGCCGGAAGGCGAGTTGAATAGGGTTCAGGGTTCAGAGGTGAGTGAGGTGGTGGCATGACCAGGCGTGAGTGGATCAGGGGATTGGCGTTGGTGGGCTTGATCACGGTAATCGTTACGCTGGCAGGGTGTGTTGGTCCGCGGGTGACGGAGCCGATGCGGGCGATCTGGGTGACGCGGTTTGACTACAAGACGGCCGAGGACGTCAGCCGGATCGTGGAAAACTGCGCGGATGCCGGGTTTAATGCCGTGCTGTTTCAGGTGCGAGGGAACGGGACGGCGTTTTATCAATCGAATTTCGAGCCGTGGGCGGACGAACTTGGTGGAGAAGATCCGGGCTTCGATCCGCTGACAGTGGCTTGCGACGAGGCGCATGCGCGCGGGATCGAACTGCACGCGTATGTGAACGTCATGCCGGCCTGGCGTGGTACGACGCCGCCGACGAATCCGGAGCAACTTTATCACCAGCATCCGGAGTGGTTCTGGTACGACCAGCACGGCGAGCGGCAGAAGCTGTCGAGTTTCTATGTCAGTCTGAATCCGTGTTTGCCGGAAGTGCGCGAATACATTGTCGATGTGTTTGAGGACCTGGCGGCGCGTTACGAAATTGACGGCTTGCACCTGGATTACATTCGTTTTCCGAACGAACATCCGGCCATACCACGCGGCTCGGGGCTGGATTACCCGCGCGACGAGCGGACGCTGGCGCTTTACCAGGAGCAGACCGGGCTGGCGCCGGATGATGATCGCGAGGCGTGGAATCAGTGGCGCACGGAACAGGTGACGCAATTGGTGGTGGACATTCACAAGATGTTGCGGCGAACGCGGCCAGAGGCGGTGCTAACGGCGGCCGTGGGGTCGGTTCGCGAGCGGGCCCTGGACCACTATCAGGACGGTCGGGCGTGGATGGACCAGGGGATCATGGACGCGGTGATTCTGATGGATTACACGGACAGTCCGGAGGTGTTCGTCGGACGCATCGATCCATGGCTGGAGGACCGACCGGCGGTGCCGGTGGTACCCGGATTGTGGTTTGGTCGTCACCCGGATAAAGCGGCGTGCGCGGCGGCGGGAGTGGTTCAGGAGCAGATCGAGCTGGCCCGGGAGCGAACGGGGAACTTCTGCATCTTCGCTTATTCGTCGCTGTTTGATTCGAGTGATGATGAATTGAACAGGCAGGATAGTAAACAGAGTGCGACGCGCGCCACGCGGCGTGAAGTTCTGTTACCGTATTTACAGGGGCTGGCGGAAGAAGATAGTTGATCGGAGCGGTTTAGCTATCGGACGTTGTGGCTGGGTCCTAAAACGGCATTTCCTTGAATCCGGCAGGTCAAACCAAGTAAACTAAGATATATGTGACGCGGTATGTACGCCAGCCGACGTACAGGCTGTGCTGGCAGGACGAGCAATCCGCGCACGTGCTTGTCCGATTTAATACGAGAAGGTGAACAATATGAAGCATATCAGAAGATCCGGGCTGGTGTCGGTGTGGATTTGCGGCTTGATCCTGGTGAGTGCGATCAGTGCCTACGGTGATACGGGGAGGATTGATCCACAGGAGGCATTGCTCCCGGTGGATTCGCCCGCGGCGGAGGAAGCTATCGCGGTGATCGTGGCGTTGGCGGGTGATGTGTCCGGTGAGCACAGTGAGTGGCTGTTGCCGCCGGGAACCGTTCTGGACACCGTCCAGTGGGATAACCATGTGGCTGGTATCGCCTTAACCGTTCCGGAGTGGGCGGATGATTGGCGGTTGTCGGATAAGGATGTCGAGACATTGTCATATATGTTAGAGACGCCGTTCCGGGGAGACGCGGCTTTCGGCGGAACGCGCATATACGTGCGCCTGGCGCGCGCGGGTGTATATGGTACGTTGGCGGATTTCATGCCGCAGGTTACCGGGACGGACGCCGGCGAGCAGCCGGGGGAGATTCCATCTGCCTTGCACGGAACGCCGCCTGCGCGCACGCCACGTGGTCCGGTAGCCCAGGCTGGTCGTCAGCCAGTGGGCGCCCTGACGGGCGTGACGGTGTTCACATCGGCGGGTCACGGCTGGACGGCGGACAACATTGTTGAGAATCCTCCCGATCCGACAGATCTCAAGTGGTTTTTGCAGCGACCGGTGCTGCTCGACATGTGCGAGGACTACGGCAATATCGACATCTTGAATCTCTTTGTGCACTATGCTTTCAACGCGGGTGCCACGGTGGTTCCGATGCGGCCGGTGGGCTGGCAGCCGCTCGAGATCGTGCTGGATAATGACGATCCGGGCGTGACCTATACCGGGGTCTGGGATGATGGCACTTCCAGTAAGTATTACGAAAATGGTGTAACGCCGTCGGGGGTGGTCTATAAGTGGATCTCGGCTGATACGGTCGAGACGCATATTGCCCGGTATACACCCACCATTACCGTGACGGATTACTATCCGGTGTACTGCTTTACGGTCGCGGGCGCGAACCGCACCTACCAGACCTATCGCGTGGGTCATAGTGGCGGGGAGACAGAAATCACGATCGATCATCGTGAGGTTGGCAGCGGGTGGATCTGGCTGGGTGACTACTATTTGGAGGCGGGCGGCGATAACTACGTCGAGATTACCAACCTGTCTGCCGAGGCGGGGGCCATCATCGCCGATGCAATTCGCTGGGGTGGCGGCCTGGGTGATATCACGCGCCCGGGTCCCGGGACAATCAGCGGCTATCCGCGTGACCAGGAGTGCCAGCGCTACTGGGCGGAGAGCGAATGGGGCAATAACGCGGTGGGCTTCAGTTCGGATATCTGGAATCCGTCCAGTTCGGATGATTACAGCGACAACGTGGGTACCGGGGCGCGCATTGGCCGGGAGATGAACCAGGTCCCGGCCGGTGGGGTGGAGGTCGAGCGCTGGAAGCGCATCCACCTCGAATTCCACACCAACGCCTCCACGGGAGATGCCCGCGGGCAGATCTGTCTGATCACCACGTTGGGAGAGACTACGTACCAGGAAGAATACGCGATCATGCTGTCCAACGAAGTGGACAATGACATGTTCTATATGGCTTCCGAGTTTGAGCACTCGTGGGTGGATCGCGCGAGTCCGACCTACACCAGCGCGTACGGCGCGATCGCGACGACCAACAACGACAACGAGTTTGACGCCACGATTGTCGAGCTGGCGTTCCACGATAACCAGGAAGATGCGGAGCTGCTGCGGGACAGTCGCGTCCGTGCGGCCATGGCGCGCAGTTGTGTGCATGGGATCATCCGTTTTCTGAATACGCTGCCCGATAGCGAGGTTCCGCTGGCTTTCGCACCCGATACGCCGCGCGCCGTGCGCGCCGAGGACTTGGGTGGGGGCGAGGTGTGCATCGCCTGGCAAGCCCCGCTCTCCGGTCCGGCGCGCGGTGATCCGGCGACGGGCTACGTGGTATACCAATCCGCGAATGGTTACGGTTTTGGCGATCCGATTGTGTTGGGCGATGTCCTGACCACCACGATTTCGGGTGTACCGGTGGGTGAAACGCGCTACTTCCGGATCGCGGCGACCAACGCCGGCGGCGAGTCAATGCCATCGGAGGTGATCGCGGTACGCCGGCCGTCGACTGGTACAGTACGGGTGTTGGTGGTCAATGGTTTCGACCGCCTGCGGCGGCAGATTAATCCGATTCAAGAGTTCACCCAGCCGGCGGATTACGCCGGTCTGTGGATCGAGCGTCAGATGTGGCGGCGGAGCAACTCTTACGACTACGTCGTGCAACACGCGGAAGCGCTGGCCGCGGCGGGTTACGGTTTTGCATCCTGCGCCAACGAGGCGGTGAGCGACTCCTACGTGCAGATGGGTGACTATGCTATCGCGCTGTGGATCCTGGGGACGGAAAGCGCGGAGGATGCCACATTCTCCAGCGGGGAGCGGAACCGGGTGACGGATTTCCTGCTGGATGGAGGGGCGCTGTTCGTCTCGGGCGCGGAAATTGGCTACGACCTGATCGATCAGGGTAATGGTGTTTCCTTCGCCCAGGACACGTTGCGTATCGACTACGTCGCCGATGATGCCGATACATTCGATGTGACCGGGGCGGCGGGAAGTATCTTAAGTGACATTGGGCCGTTCGATTTCGATCCCGCCAACGGGGCGCCCTACGAAGTCTATGCCCCGGATGAACTGGCCGCCGGTAGTGGTTCCATGGCCTGTTTGAACTATGTCGGCGGTACCGGGGGCGTGGCGGGCGTGCAGCACACCGGCATGGTATATAACGTGGTCACGTTCGGATTTCCTTTTGAGACGATCACGTCGCCGACGGTTCGGGCGGACATCATGCAGCGGGTGATGGCCTTCCTGGAGACTGCCGCGGGTCCACGGCCGTTTGATTACGATCGCAACGGTTACGTGGAGTTGCTTGACCTGAACTATTTCATGTGGTGTTTCGCGGGACCGGACACGTCCTACCCGGAAGGACACTTATGCGTGGATGTCGTGGGCGAGGAGGATCTTGATATAGACCTGGAGGACCTGGTGTTGTTTCAGCAGGTGTACACCGGTCCGCCGGCGCCCTAGCCTGATCTGGCCGACCACCGCCGTTCGTTTCGGATGATTAATCAGAAAGAAGACGCCATGTTAAGAAGGGTGCTAGTGCTCGGCCAATGTTCAACTGAGGGATGGGTGGCCCATGGCTTTAGCCGTGGGGAACACGAATCAGCGAACAATTCGCGTCCCCCACCTCTAAAGAGGTGGGCCACCCGCCGTGGGGAACACGAATCAGCGAACAATTCGTGTCCCCCACCTCTAAAGAGGTGGGCCACCCAATCAACGGCGATTCATCGGATCAGTGTTGGCGGAGCACTCGTTGTCGCTGTGGCCTTGACGGGCCTGGTTCAAGCCGGGCCGGTTGAATATGCGGCGTTGGACGCCGGCACGGTTTATCTCTCGCCCATCGTCGATCAGGACTGGGGCCGGCCATTGCTGGGTGGCGACCTGGACGGTGACGGTTACGACGAGGTGATCGTGGCGGCGTCGGAGTCGTGGGGTGGGGTGGTCAGTCGCGTCTACGTGGTACGGGGTGGTCCAGGAAGACACGGGCTGGGCATTGTCGATCTATCAATGGGCGGCGTGGATCAGGTAATCGTGGGGGCCGAGGTTAACGACAATCTCGGCTCGTCGATGGCGGTCGGTGACGTCAATGGTGACGAAATCGATGACCTGCTGATTTGTGCCTCAGGCGCGGATTTCAGCGGTCTGGTGGATCGGGGGGTGGCCTATATGATCTATGGCGGGGCGGATTTTTTCGATCTGCCCACGCGCGAGCTGAGTATTGACACCAATTGGGACCTGCGGATCATCGGGCCGGTCGAGTATGGGGACATGGGCGGCTCGAGCCTGTTTGGCGGCCTGGACGCGCATGGGGCGGCGATCGGACGGATCAACGCCGACGGGTATGGAGATATCATCCTGGGCGTGCACCTGGCTGATGGTGGGGCGACGCAGTCCGGGCGGGTGTATGTGATCTTCGGTGGTCCATTTCCCAGCGGTTTTACTCTCAACCTGGTATCGGCGGGTTCATATAGCATCCGAATCAACGGAGACGGGACGTATGATGAGTTGGGGACCGTGGTTCTGACTGGCGATCTGACGGGCGATGGGATCGAGGAGTTGATTATACCGAGCCATTACGCCAGCCAGGGTTTGTTTACCTCTGAAGGCGCGGTACACATTTTTCGCGGGCGGTCAACGTGGAATACCACTTACAACCTGGCCAGCAGCCCGGCGGATCTGACGCTGCTAGGAGCCCGCGAAGATGACGAGCTTGGCTCGGCGGCGGCGGTGGGAGATTTTAATGCCGATGGCATAACCGATCTGGCGGTCGCGGCTCCGGGAGCCGACGCCGGAGCCTTCAACGATCAGCGTGGTGATGGTTTCGTCTATGGATTGCTGGGCAGCTCGGTCTATCAGACCGGCACACACACGCTTGACTATGCTTATGCCACGCCGGACTTTCTTATGATCGGCGATTTTGAGGAGAATCTCGGCGATGAGGTAAGCAGCGGCGATTTCAACGGTGATGGTTTTGATGATATCGCGGCAGCGGAGCGTTTCGGCGGCCCGGCCACCAATGGCGTGGTTGAAGTTCTGTTTGGGCGTGAGTTCGTATTTGGCGAGACATTCACGGCCAATATTGATACCGACATACGGATCGTGGGGGCGGCACAGGACCGAATTGGTTTCTCGTTATCGGCGTCCGACGTCAATGGTGACGGCCTGGATGAGGTTTTGTTCGGTACGCCCTTCAACAATGGATATAACGGGACAGTGTATGTCTTCACGCACGTAAGCGGTGATGCGGATTATGACCATGACGTGGATCTGGCGGATTTTGCCCGGATGCAGGGTTGTGCGGCGGGGCCGCTGGAGGAGGCGTGCGTGCTGTTTGATTTTGATCTGGATGAGGATGTGGACGCGCTGGACCTGGCGGAGATCGGTGCGCTGCTGGTTGGGCCGGGTGAATAGATCAGGGATTAGACATGAGTTATATGAAGCCGTTGCGGGGAATCATTTTGGGCTTGTTGATGAGTGGATTGGTTTCCGCGGTGGCCACTGGTCAGGATCCGGCGTTCCGGGCCTTCTGGGCGGACGCCTTCAGCTCGGGCTTTAAGAGTACCTCCCAGATTGACTTGATGGTCGCGCGGGCCCAAACCGGCAATTACAACGCGATCATCGCGGAAGTGCTGGCGTATCACGACACTGGCTCGGGCGGGCACGGTGCGTATTGGAACTCGGATATCGTGCCGAAGGCTACAGACATCTCGGGAGATATCGATCCGCTGGCTTATCTTGTCTCTCGCGCACACGCGGTCGGGATCGAGGTTCATGCCTGGATCGTCCCTTACCGGGTGTGTACTTCCTGGCCGCCGAACGGCAACAGCCTGTTGTCCGCGCACCCCGAGTGGCTCATGGTCGAACTGGCTGACATGGGTGGCGGGCCGGCCACGCTTGACGGTAAGTACGTGATGGACCCCGGATCGCCGGACGTGCAGGAGTATCTGACGAACATCGTTCAGGAATTGGTGCGTGAGTATGAGATTGATGGAATCAACCTGGATTATATTCGCTATACACAGGTAGATGCGGGCTATCCCGCCGACGAGAGTTATACGAAGTCCACGCTGGAGCGTTTTCGTGAGTTGGAATGGTATAGTGGGACGCCGCCGCCGGAAGGCCTGACGATCTGGAACAACTTTCGCCGCCGCACGATTGATGAGTTCGTCAGGCGTTTGCGCGTTGAGATCCCGACAATTACGAGCAATCCGCGCCAACCTGTACGGCTGACCGCCGATCTGTTTGCCACTGGTGACGCGCCGGCGAACTTCAATAATAGTCAAGCTTACCAACTGCACCAGAACTGGCGCTTCTGGATGGAGCAGGGCTATCTGGATGCTGGTATACCGATGAATTACAAGCGCGAGTGGTTGCCGCCGCAGGACCAGTGGTACCGCAACTGGGTCGATGCGGCGATCGGCTGGCGCTACGACCGGCAGATATTCTGCGGGCAGGCCAACTATCTGAACCCGAAGGCGGACAGCCTGGCGCAGATGCAGTACTGTCTGACCGCCGAGGCGGACGGTACGTCGAATTACTCGTATACGGCCACGGCTGACGAGGACATGGACGGGAACCCAGAGGCTGACTGGACCTGGTACAGCTTTATCGCGGCGAACCTGTTTACCACGCCGGTGACTGTGCCGGAAATGCCGTGGCGCGATCCGGGTAGCGCGGATGAGGGTACGCTGTGGGGACGCGCTGCCGATCCGGCCACGGACGAGCCGATTGATGGGGCGACGATTCAGGTTGATGGATTCGGCTCGGTTCAGACCGATGGGAATGGGTACTATGTGCACACGCTGATACCGGCGGATCCGGGCGGTACGGTGTACGACCTCAGGGCGAATAAGTATTTATGCAGCCAGGTGCAGGTTTTTGGGGTGGTCGTTTTGCCCGGCGAAGTCGTGCGAGTGGATATTAATCTATGTGACAGCTCCATCTTTGGGGACATGGACGAGGATGGTGACGTCGATGCGAATGACTTGAACCTGTTTGCGTTCTGCATGCAGGGGCCGGGCTCAACTTACCCCAGCGGGCACTTCTGCCTGTTGGGGGATAGCGACGAAGACCTGGACGAGGACCTGGTGGATTTCGCGTTGTTCCAGCAGAATTATGAAGAGCCGTAAGCTGTAAGCCAGAAGCTAGAAGCCGGAAGCTGGAAGCCGGAAATTATTCATACAGCAGGTACGGGGCGCGGAGTTGGCGGAATTCCCGGGTGCCTTCGCGCCAGCAATCGAGGACCTCTGACAGGGGGTTTCCGGACTGGAACAGCTTGCGGATGCGATCCGTTCCGCAGACCTTGTCGAACATCTTGTCGCGCTTGTTGCCGAAGATCTTGAGGGACGGGTTCTGTTTGCGGACGGCGTCCATGACGTGGAACTGGACGTTGGTTAGCTCGGCGCGGTTGCGGTTGGTCCAGACGATATGCACGCCGGCGCAAGTCTGCTTGGCGTACTCGGTGTAGTAAGGCTGCCAGTAGGTGGGGCGGAAGAAGACGCCGGGGAGATTGCGGCTGTTCAGCTCGTCGGCGAGTTTGTGCGGATCGAGGCCGGGGGCGCCGGCGAGTTCAAAGGGCAGTGAATAGCCCACGCCTTCGCTGATGACCTGCAACTCGCCCATGATGCCGGTGGCGGCGTAGTAAAGCGAAGTTTCGGCGCGGGGGATGTGGGGCGAGGTGGGTACCCAGTTGAGGCCGGTTTCGTCGAACCACATTTTGCGGTGCCAGCCCTGCATGGGAACCACGTGCAGGTCGCACTTGGCGCCGTCGGGCAGCCAACTTTCGCCGTTGATCATGCGGGCCAGTTCGCCGACGGTCAGGCCGTGCACGTAGGGGATAGGCAGGTAGCCGACGAAGGATTTGTATTGCATATCCAGGGGGCGGCCTTCGATTTTGTCGCCGGTGAGAGGATTGGGGCGGTCGAGGACGACGAAGGTGACGTTATTTTTAGCGGCGGCTTCCATGGCGGCCGCCATGGTGCTGATGTAGGTGTACGAGCGTGAGCCGATATCCTGGATGTCGAAGACCAGAACATCAATATCCGCGAGCATCTCTGCGTTGGGCTGACGGTTTTTGCCGTAGAGTGAGTACATTGGCAGGCCGGTGAGGGAGTCGCGGGTGTCCTCGACCTTGGCGCCGGCGTGCGCTTCGCCGCGGACGCCATGCTCCGGGCCGAAGAGGGCGACCAAGGTGACCTCGGGAGCTTCGTGCAGTACGTCTATCGTCGTTCGCAGGTCGCCGGTGACGCCGGTGGGATTGGTGATCAAACCCACGCGTTTGCCGGCAAGCGGTTGAAAGTTATCCGCGATCAGGACATCGATACCGAGCTGGATGCGTGGGGGCGTGTTGCGGGGTGGCTCGGCGAGGGCTGTTATGGTTGAGAGTGTTACGCCGATTATTAAACACCAGGCTCGGCTTGTGGGTGTGGCGGGATTCATGCTGGTTGGTCCTCATCTATGGGTTGTATGCGTGGTCTTTTACGCCGATGT
>JBDRDH010000103.1:0-2362 GCA_043820985.1 Planctomycetota bacterium | reverse complement strand
CCGCCCCCTGCTGATCGTCGGCGGCGGCGAGGCGGCCGATGTCGTCCGACGCTGGGATGAGGTGCATCGCCTCGGAGAAGAGCGCGCCCACTGGCTGGCACTGCGGTCGCTGAGGCTCAACGAGGCGCTGTTACTGCAGCTCTTGTCCGAGTCACGGCTTGTCAAAAGTCGCGAAGCAGCCGGCGACGCATGGGCGGAATCGCAGATACCGGTTCTGTGTGCCCACGACTTCCTCCGCGCCGACGAATCACATGCCCGTTCACACTTGCCGCACACGTGGGACGTCACCAGCGACTCCGTCGCCGCCTGGATCGCCATCCACTGGCCGGCCGACGAGTTGGTGCTGTTGAAATCGACGTCCCGACCCGACGCGGACGGCGGCGTTGTTGAAGCTGTGGACCCGTACTTCCGCGAACTGAGGCCGCAGTTGCCACATGTCGGCTGGGTCAATCTGGGCAGCGACCATTTCGAGATCGAGCCCTGGATTCATTAGCAGACCATCGCAGAAGGAATCCCGCCCAGATTCGTGCAAAAAATGCACTCGAAGCGTGTCCCATCAATCGGTCGTTTTTCGGGCTGTCTCACGGCGCACGGGTTTTTGAGACAGTTGCTCAATCAACGGCAGTGGTCAGTCCTCAATCTCGCACGTCCATGGCTTAAATGTCGCAGAGGTAGAACCGGTCGAGTTTGGTCAGTCCTTTCTGAGGCTCCAATCCGCAACAACGTCGTCTGCAATCCCATCCAGCCCATCAGGTCCGAGTGACCAGATTCACGTCGCGCAGGACCTGGCGTTGCTCACGGGATAACGTGCGTCCGTAGCGGGCAACGGCTCCACGGTGACCTTGCTCGGCGGCTTCAAAACGAGTTCGAACTTCGCGTCAACGTCCAAGCGGTTGACCATCGAGGTGAGCAGTGCCTGCGATCGGCCGCGGACCAGCCGCTCCGGCCAGAACGTTGCGATCAGCGGTTCGCCCACCTGCGCGTCAACTATGTGAAGCCGGATCGCCCTTCTCTTTTGTGGGGGACCGGACATCGAAAGGAGCCTGGTCACGGGGCCTGCTACCGCACCGGCTGCAACGGCTCCCAGTTCAGCGTCGAGTCGATGTCCACGTTGGGGTTGAAGTTCGCGCTGTCTGTGACGATGTATTCGCTCTGGCTGTTCACCCAGGCGTGCTCGTACTGCGAGGGTAACTCGACCTCCATGCCCTTGTGCGGATCCCAGTAGGTCTCGACGTCGCGGATCTGTTCGCTGCGCTCCCGTGCCAGCCGGTCCCAGATCTCGTGCTTGCCGTACCAGCTCTCCAGATTCTCTTCGCGCATCTGGGCGCCCATCTGGGCGTACTGGCGTCCGATCTGCGAGATCATCTTGACGTGCGCGATCTGTCCCTGGGCCAGTCGGGTGATGATCTGTTCGTAGGCCGACTTCCATTGGCTGTTGACCTTGATCGAGCGCAGCATGACGTCGAATAGGTCGGCAGTCGCGTTCAGCTTCCCCAGCCTGCCCCGGAAGGAGAGGATGTAGCTGACGTACCAGAAGACGCTCTCGGACATGAAGAGGGTCGCCACGGGCGTGCGCCAGACTTCGACGGCAGCGAAGAACTCCTCCTCGATCTCGTCACCGCCCTGCCGATAGCTGATGCGCGACCGGGCTGCGTCCACCTGGCGCATGCCCATGCCACCGGTTTGCTCGCCGCCGATGTGTTGGGCCAACTCGGGGAACGGCTCGATGTGCACTACCTGTAGGTTCTCACGGTCGCTCCGGTATCGCGGGATCACCAGATCGCGCATGGCCGTTTGCGCGTCCACTGGATTGCGCACCTCGGCCCCAAACCGGCTGCAACCGAAAAGGCCACCGAGGATACTGCCAAGCCCGCCGCCGGTGAAGTTCATGTTCGGGTGGATCTCGAAGGCATCCAGCCCCCGCGGGTTCCAGAGCTGGTAGCTCAGCTTGCCGGGCATCCCAACGTTGGCCAGGTCCCAAGTCATTCCCCCGCACATTTCCCAGCCCACCGGCGCCAGCATACGAAAGACCGGCAGCCCGGTGCCGCCCGGGTCCTGCATGGTGAAGGGCGCCAGCTTCATGCCCCGGAAAACTGTGGGCCCGGAAGCTCCCCCCTGGCCCGTCCCTTGCATGTTGACCACCAAGCTGGAGCCGCAGTGCTGGCACACCACGTAGCCGTCCGACTGCGGTACGTCCGCGCCGCACTGCGGGCATTTGAGGGCCACCACCTGTATCCCGTCACCGACCATTAGCACCTCAACAGTCTGCCCCTCACCTACTCCCGCAGCTCTCTGTGAATGCGACGCCGCACACCGCCGTGGACGCATTACCGCCGGATGTGCCGCTCCCAGAGTTGCCGGC
>JBDRDH010000102.1:0-41297 GCA_043820985.1 Planctomycetota bacterium | reverse complement strand
GGACGCCGAAAACAGCTTTCCGGCTTCTGACACGCCTGGAATTCAGTTTGCACTATGTCCCACCGATACTCACGCCTGAGAGGGCGTCCGGGATGCCCGCGCCCGGCTTGCGCGGACCTCAGGAGGTACGTTGTGGCTACCATAACTTCCGGTATAGGCTTGTTTTCCGGCCTGGACTACGCCACGCTGGTCGATCAGTTGATCGCCATCGACGCGCGCCCCCGCGACCAACTCCTAAGGCGCATGGGCAATATCGACGCGCAAAGAACAGCCTTCATGGACATTACTGCGCGTGTCACGGCGTTGCTGGCGCGCGTGGAAGCTCTTACCAAACCAAGTCTTTTCCGCGCTAAAACCGCGGTATCGTCCAACACCAGCGCATTGTCCGTTACCGCGAGTGAAGATGCCCAGCCCGGTTCGTACAGCTTCATGGTGCGCGCCCTGGCGACCAACCATCAACTGATCAGCCGCGGCTTCGCCGAGCGCGACATGGCCTTGAACGCCGGCAATTTCAGCCTCGAAACCGCCCTGGCACAGGTTAACCGCGACACATCCCTGGACGAACTGAACGGTTTCACCGGCGTGCAACGAGGTTCAATCAAGATCATCGATGGGGATGGCGAGGACGCCGTCATCGATCTGTATGACGCCCAGACCGTCTCCGACGTCATTGACAAGATCAACAATGCCGACATCGGCGTTACCGCCAAACTGAGTGGCGAGGGACTCGTACTGAGCGATACCACCGGTGGTACGCTGGGTCTGCGCGTGCGTGAAGTTGACGACGGACACACTGCCGCCGACCTCGGCTTCGCTCCGGGCAATACTTACAACGCCGGTGGCGAGTTAACCGGCAGTGGCATCATGTACCTGGCCGACACGACCATGTTGTCGGCCCTGAATGACGGTCTGGGGATCAGACGCGCCATTGCCGGCGGCGACTTCACCATCCAATCCTCCAATCCGGCCGCCACGGTGACCGTTTCACTCAACGAGATCGTCACCGACGCCATACGCCTCGAGCGCCTCAATCATGCCCAGGGCGTGGAGCTGGGCACCATGCGGATCACCACCAAAGACGGCATCGCCACTGACGTGGATCTGAGTGCAGCGCAAACCATTGGCGATGTACAACAGATGATCCAGGATGCGGTCGAGGATGTTACCGTGGTCATGAGTGGCAGCCGCCTGGTAATCACCGACAGCACCGGCGGCAATGTAAACGATTTCACCATCGCGGATATCGAAGGCCATGCCGCTCGTGATCTCGGCATCCTCGGCAAATCGGCGGAGGGCGCCGCCAAGATCAACGGCCAGCAGATCCTCCATGTGGATACAATCGCCGACGTCATCGCGGCCATTAACTATGGGGCCGGCAACCAGTACGTCAACGGCGCGCCAGTTATCTCCGCGGCCATCGATCCCAGCGGCACGCGCATGGTAATAACTGATAACGGTGGCGGGACCTTCCCGGCAACCGTATTAACCGCCAAGGAAGGTTCACAGGCCCTATACGATTTGGGTTTCGCGCCCGGCGCATATGGCTCATTTGGTGGCGAGGTCATCGGCGAACGTATCATCGGTGGCATCGATTCCGTCCTGCTGAAGACACTAAATGGCGGCAATGGCTTTGAAACCGGTACCATTCACATCGAGGCCAACGGGGCCGCCACCGACATCAACCTCGAAGGTGCCGAGACACTACGCGATGTCATCGAGCAGATAAACGCCGCCGCGATACAGTTCAACCTGGGGATCGAAGCGGGCTACGACAGCACCGGCACACGCTTGCAGCTCATCAATCTTCAGGATGACACCGCCGCCATCACGGTTAGTGACGTGGACGGTAGTTTTGCCAGCTCGATTGGCATTCAGGGCTCCGCCACACGCCTGCGCGGCGACAACCTGCAACGACAATACATGTCCGAGGCCACGCTCCTGGAGGATTTGAATCTGGGACAAGGTGTGTCCGCCGGCAAGATCCGCATCACCGATTCATCCGGGATGACCGGCGTAATCGACCTGACCTCCGCGAAGAACCTGCGGGACGTGATCGAGGCGATAAACGCCTCGGCGGTGCTCGATGTTGAAGCACGTATCAACGACCATGGCGATGGCTTGTTACTGGTTGATAATGCCGCGGGCAGCCTGGATATGAAGGTTGAGGAGGAAAACGGCGGAACCACCGCCCGTGATCTCAATATCCTGGGAGAGGCCACCGATGGCCAGCTCGATGGCACCTATGAGTTCAACTTTGAGATCAATACCGGCGATACCCTCGACGATCTGGTCAGTCGGATTGATGCCACGTCATTAGCCAGTGCCAGCCTGATCAACGATGGCTCGGCTGCGGCCCCTTACCGCCTGAGCGTCGTCTCGTCCGTGTCGGGGCTCCCGGGCGAGCTGATCCTGGACGGCTTCGAGACCGATTTTGACTTCTCCGCGCTGACTGATGCGCAGGATGCCAAGATCGTGATGGGTAACAATGCCAACAATGGTGTTGTCATCACCAGTTCGAGTAACACGATCACCGACATCGTCGACGGTTTGACCCTGAACCTGACCGCCACCAGCGATGAACCGATTACCGTCACGGTTGACCGCGACATGGATTCCATGATCAGCACGCTGAGCGGCCTGGTTGACGATTTCAACTCTATTATCAGCCGGATCAGCGAGTTAAGCGGCTACAATGTCGATACGGAAACCGCCGGCTTGCTGCTGGGCGATAGCACGGTGCAAACCCTGGAAAATCGCCTGCACCGGGCCTTCACTGGAGCCATACCCGGTGCCACCGGCAATCTCACGCGGTTCTCGCAACTGGGTGTGAAAGTAGGCACCGGCGGCCAGCTAATTTTCGACGCCGAGCGCTTCCGCGAAGTGTACGAAGCCGATCCGGAAGAAGTCACCAACTTCTTCACCACGGCCGAGACCGGCCTGGCCATAACTCTGAAGGAGCAACTAAAGCAGATCACGCAGACCGGCGGTTTGCTGGATCGACGGGACAACGCGCTGGAGGATCAGCGGGAATTGCTCGGTGACCGCGTGGAGCGTCTCAATGAGTTACTGGCGCAGAAACGTTTGCGGATGCTGCGCGAGTTTCAGATGATGGAACAGGCTCTGGGTCAACTCCAATCGCAACAGGCCGCGCTCAACAGCTTCAGCAATCTACTGACTACAACCAGTTAGAGTGCCACCGGGTATGTCTCGCAAAACCAGTAGAGCGGTTTCAGATACGATCCGGCGTCCGCGGGCGGGCGAGGCTCCTTTGGGTGGGCGTGGCTCCTGCCGAGCCATGGCTCGCCGGGAGGCTCGCCCTCCCGGAGTAGCCAAGCCAGGATCCTGACGATTAACTAAACGCGGCCGCGACCGGAACCGATATTGCCGACATGAGTTACAGCCCTAACGCTTCCAGAGAGTATCTCAAGAACGCGGTGCTGACCGCCAACCAGGAGCAACTACACCTGATGTTGCTCGATGGCGCCATCCGTTATGCGACTCGCGGTCTGGAAGCACTTCACGAAAAAAAATATGAAGAGGCTTTCACCACCCTGGAGCGCGCTCAGCGCATCGTGCTGGAACTTTCCACTGGTCTGCGCCCCGAGAATAATCCCGCATTGGTTGACCGCATGGCTTCGCTCTACAACTTCATCTATCGCCGACTGATCGATGCCAATATGCAACACGAACCGCGGGCCGTCGAGGATGCCCTGAGGATTTTGCGGCATCAGCGCGAAACCTGGTTGATGCTCATCAAAAAAATCAGTAAAGAACACAGCGACCCTCCAGAGCCCGGCGGCACTTCACCAGATGATGCCACATCTTCAGATGCAAGTAATCCCTCACGCTTCATGGCCGAAGGCTAACCGTCCAATCCTGTACAATCCGCCGGCGACCTGTCCGGGAGCGTTTACGGGGTATGCGTCGCCGATCTTCTGGTCTTTGCTACAGACGAACTCACAGGCTTTTACACGGAGCGACTCGACAGAAGCCTCGCGCTCATATATGATCCCGACCCGAACAGCGCGGCGAATCATTGGTGAGGGAATGCATGTCCGATACCTGCAAAATCGCCCTGATTGGCCAGAAATTCATGGGCCGGGCTCACAGTAACGCGTATTTGAAGGCTGAGCGATTCTTCAACCTTCCCATACGTCCTATAATGCGGGCCATAGTTGGGCGTGATCTGATAGCTCTGGCTCCCTTCGCGGCTCGCTGGGGATGGAAAAAATACAGCACCTCGTGGAAAGAGGTGGTTCGTGACAGCGACATCGACCTGGTTGATATCAGCACCCCCAACTATATGCATGCCGAGCAGGCCTTGGCCGCCCTTTCGGCGGGTAAACATGTGGCCTGCGAAAAACCCTTGGCTGCCACCCTTAAGGACGCCAAGACCATGAAGAACGCCGCCGCCCGGGCACGGAAGTGTCAGACGTTTGTTTGGTATAACTATCGCCGCTGCCCGGCCGTGGCGCTGGCCCATCGGCTCGTCGCTGAGGGCGAGTTAGGGAAGCTTTATCACGTGCGTGCCAGCTATTTGCAGGATTGGGGTGGCCCCGAAACACCCCTCAGTTGGCGTTTTCAGAAGAAGTACGCCGGCACCGGTGCCCACGGCGACCTGAACGGACATATTATCGACCTGGCCCGCTTTATCACCGGACAGGAGATTACCGAGGTCACGGGAGCGATCGCCGAGACTTTCGTGACCGAACGGCCCCTGCCGCCCTCGGCCGTCAAACCCACCGGCGGCTCACGACGCCGCAAGGCTACCGGCAAGAGCGACGTCGATGATACGGTTCTGTTTCTGGCGCGCATGAGCGGCGGCGCGGTAGCCAGCTTCGAGGCCACTCGCCTGGGGACCGGCAATCAAAACAACAACCAGATCGAGATCAACGGCGAGCTGGGTGCCCTGCGTTTCAGTGTCGAGGATATGAACTACCTCTGGTACTACGATAACCGCGAGAACAAGCGCACCGCCGGTTGGCGCCGCATCATGTGCACCCAGACCGGCTATCACCCCTACGCCGGCGCGTGGTGGCCAGACGGCTGTATTATTGGTTATGAACATACCTTCGTGAACATGGTGGCTGATATGATGGCGGCTCTGGCTGGCCAGGAGCCGATCATCCCCTTACCCACCTTCGCGGATGCTTACGAAGCCCAGCGCGTGCTTGAAGCGGCCAGCCTGGCGGCCAAACACCGCGCCGCCGTCAAACTTAACGAGATCAAGTAGCGCATAGAGAACTCAACGGTTTACCACACACCCGGCACTGGCGTGCCGCAGGCCGGGCAGGCGCCGTCGGTCAATCGTAGTCGGCGAACCTGAAAACCATACCGTTCGATCAGGGTGTGACCACAGCTTGAACAGTGGGTGTGCTCACGGTCGCCGAAATTACCGGGCAAATTGCCAGGATAGACATACCTGAGCCCCGCCTGGCAACCGAGGTCATAGGCGCGCAGCAATGTTTCGACCGGCGTGCGTGGCGGATCCGTGTGCTTGTAGGTGGGATGAAATGCGGTGACGTGCCAGGGAATATCGGGGGAAACCCCGGCGATGAAGTCGGCTATCCGGGACAACTCCTCATCAGAATCGTTCAGCCCGGGCACCACTAACGTGACTATCTCCACCCAGTAGTCCATTTGCCGGGCCAGGCGGATGGTGCTTAACACATTTTCGAGAACACCCCCCAGCCGGCGATAGGTATCCGCGTTAAATGCTTTCAGGTCGATCTTGAAGAGTGGAACGTACGGACGCAAGTACTCGAGCACCTGAGGCGAGGCATGCCCGTTGGAAACATAAGAGCCGAACAGGCCCGATTGCTGACCACATTTGAATATCGCCACGGCCCATTCGGACGTGATCAGCGGTTCGTTGTAGGTGCTGGTCAGAACACGGCAAGCGTGCTGCAGGGCCAACTCCACGATCTCTTCCGGAGCCACAATACGCGGATCGGCGACGGCCCGGCTGTCACGCAACGTCTGACTGGTAACCCAGTTTTGGCAGAAGGGGCAATGGAAATTGCACCCCAGCATGCCGAAGGACAACGCCTTGGTACCAGGATAGGCATGATAAAAGGGCTTCTTCTCAATCGGGTCAATCGCCAACGATGATACATACCCGAATGGCACCCGTAGTTCACCGCCGATATTGAAGCGAACGTGACAATTACCGTGGTGACCGTCGGCAATCCGACAGCGGTGGCCACAGGCCAGACAGCGCAAGGCACCATCCGGTTCGGCCTGTACCAACTCGGTGGCGGCTGGAGCAGTGTGGCTGGCTAGTACTGTTCGCGGATCTGTCACCTCGGCCACCTCGCTAACGTCAGGACCGGTCGGTTAGCGCGCGTCGGATCCCGCCACGCGCGGCCGGATCGGCGGACGCCCGAAGCTATGATACTCAAAATCGTAGCGCGTCATGGTGGCGGGAGTATAGAGATTGCGGCCGTCAAAAATTAACGGCTGTCGGAGTTCGCGCTTGATACGCTCGAAATCCGGGCTGCGAAACTCGTTCCATTCAGTAAAAATCACCAAGGCATCAGCACCACGCAGGGCCGCATAGGCATCGGTATCGTAGGCGATTTGATCACTCAACACCGCTCGGGCACTCTCGGTCGCCCGGGGATCATAGGCCACCACCGCCGCCCCGGCCCGCAGCAGGGCCTGGATTACCGTGATCGCCGGTGCTTCCCGAACATCATCAGTCTTGGGTTTGAACGCCAATCCCCAAATCGCCAGGCGTCGCCCGCGCAGGTCCGGGCCGAGTCGGCTCAGGATGCGCTGCACCATCTTTTCACGCTGAGCTACATTGCGCTGGTGTACGGCCTGAAGCAGAGAACAGTCCACGCCGGCCGCACGTCCCGAACTGGCCAGGGCCTGGACATCCTTGGGAAAGCAACTCCCGCCGTAACCGATCCCAGGATACATGAAGTGATAACCGATGCGGGCATCCGAGCCAATTCCACGACGCACTTCGTCCACGTTAACCCCGAAGCGCTCGCAGATGTCGGCAATCTCGTTGATGAAGCTGATCCGTGTCGAGAGGTATGCATTTGCGGCGTACTTGGTAAGCTCCGCCGCGGTGCGGCTCATGCGATGAATGGGCTTGTTGTTACGCACGAAGGGTTCATACAGCTCCGCCACAACGGCCCCGGCTACCTGGTCATCGGCTCCGACCACGACCCGGTCCGGGCGCAGGAAGTCATTAACCGCGTTACCTTCCTTCAGGAACTCGGGATTGCTGACCACGCTACACGCATATTGACTCTCCTGACGAATTATCGATTCAATCCGCGCCCCGCTGCCGATGGGCACCGTGCTCTTAGTCACGATGATCGTGTCGCCGGTCATGGCCCGGCCAATCTGGGTAGCAACAAACTCGACGATTGACAGGTCCGCCGAGCCATCCGGCCGAGGTGGTGTCCCGACGGCGATGAATACCACCTGTGCTTCGGCGACGCCGGCTGCTAGATCCGTGGTGAATTGCAGTCGGCCAGCCCGCAGGTTATCAACCAGCAGTTCCTCCAGCCCCGGCTCAAAGATCGGGCACCGGCCGGCCGCGAGCTGCTCGATCTTGGCGGGATCATTGTCAACCGCGGTGACATGGTTACCGCTGTCCGCCAGGCACGCACCTGTCACCAGCCCAACATATCCGCTACCAACCACACAAATTCGCATCTCTCTTTTCCCGATCAGACTCGGACTCCGGCGGTTAGCACATGGTTAGTGCTCGGCCGGTAGCCCGGCTATAATGTCCATCCGCTACCTGATTTCGGCGCCGGTGTACTGCCGGCTACCCCGGGTGTACCGATTGGGAGGCCTGACATGCGCGTTCTGGTACCCGGCTGCGCGGGTTTCATCGGATACCACCTGACGACCAGGCTGCTGAATGAAGGCCACGACGTCGTTGGCCTTGATAATCTCAGTAGCGGCAGTCGCCGCAACGCCGTCGACCTCCAGGCGCATACACAATTCGAGTTCCATGAACACGATATCACGAATCCACTCCCTGTCGAGGGACCCTTCGACCTGATCTGCGATCTGGCCTGCCCCGCCTCGCCGCTTGATTTCGAGCGTCGTCAACTGGCCATACTGGCGGTTTGCTCGCAGGGGGTTCGCAATCTGGCCGAGTTGGCTCACTCGTGCGGCGCGACATTGCTACACGCCAGTACCAGCGAGGTCTATGGCGATCCGCGGGAACATCCCCAGCCAGAGAGCTACTGGGGGCACGTCAATCCGATTGGGCCGCGGTCTTGTTACGACGAGGGCAAGCGCTTCGCCGAAGCCCTGCTGACAGCCTATCACCAGTGTCTGGGAATCAAGATCCGCCTGGCCCGCATTTTCAACACTTACGGGCCACGGATGCGCGGCGACGACGGACGCGCGCTGCCCAATTTCATCAACCAAGCCTTGCAGGGCATCCCGCTAACCGTACACGGTGATGGCAGCCAGACCCGCAGCTTCTGCTACATCTCCGATCTGATCGAGGGACTGCTGCGGTTGGCGGCCAGTGACATTTCCGCGCCGGTAAATCTCGGCAATCCCAACGAAATCACTATTCGACAGGCGGCCGAGGAGATTATCGAACTCACCGGCAGCCATAGCCGGATTACATGTGTACCCCGGCCCCAAGACGATCCCAGCATTCGTTGCCCAGATATCACACGTGCGCGGTCCAAATTCGGCTGGTCACCGAAAATCGCGCGGCGCATGGGCTTCAAACACACGATCGAGTGGTTTCAAGCCACACGCTGAGATTATCAGACATTTCCCGTCTCACACGTCCTAAAAGCACTACTGATAGCCCCACGGGCCGCCACCTCGAAAGCAATTACAAAGCTCGGGCTCACTCAATTCGATACACAGATAGCTGAATGAGCTACCCATAGACGAGTTATATCTGTGTTCAAAAAACGCGCAAACAATGAGTTGGCGACGGTAAGCAACGTAGTGTCCACACATTCGGGCACCCGGCAGGAAGTGTTCGCCCATTTTGGGCTGCTGTTCATCGCTCTCATTCTCTCCGGATTGACAATCACCGGAGCCGTCGTGATCTTCCTGGCGCGCCACCAGGCCCAAGCCCAGGTGGATGAATCCGTTCCCGTAGTGATGAATCTAGCCGCTCGGGCAGTGCACGATGCCCACTGCGAATCACCCGACAGTCTGCGCCAACTGGCGAACGATCTGATGCGCTTGCCGCAGGTAAAATCGTGTCGGATTGTGCTCGACGCACATGAGGGCGCCGAAGCCTGGCAATTCGAGGCGGTTAGTAACAAGCAGGACAAGTCCGCCTTACGCCGCCTGAAGACCAAGATCCATGGATCAGATGGCGAAGTGCGCGGGCAATTGGAGGTCGGCTATGGTACACCTCCCAACCTGGTCGCGACCGGTCTGTTCTGGTCAGTCTCGGGCCTGGTGGCGGTAGTCTGCCTGGCAGGCTTCTGGCTCATCTATCGCTGGATGCAATGCCGCTTCCGTCCGATCGGCTTCGTGCGCGACAATCTGATGGCCTACCACAGTGGCGCGGAGCAAACCCTCGAACTGCTGATGCTGCAGGACGAAAGCGGTCGCGAGGTTGAAGCCTGGAACTCCCTGCTGGGCGCGGTGCGCGAGATGCAGCGGGAACTGGATATGTTTCGCTGTCGGAAAGCCGTGGATAGTTCCCTGGAGAGCCTGCAATCACAATCCTCACATTCAATCTTGGATGCCCTGCCCGTCGGTGTATTGCAAATCGACGCGGATGACCGGGTGGTCTATGCCAACCGCTCCGCCGCCTGGTTGCTCCAGCTTGGCGATCAAGTGGCACGGCATGCGCGCTTGGAAGAATGCTTGCACGACCATAGCGTGGTGACGGCCATTCAGCGCCTGCGGCACAATGCCGATGGCACGGGCGTCGACTGTCGCCTGGAATACAGCAGCGGCACTATCTCGGTTCACCTGACGCAGATGGCGCCGGGTAAGGATGTCGAGGACCTGGTCGTCGCGATTCAGGACATCACGCAACTCAAGGAGGCCGAGTCTTCACGCGACGAGTTCCTAGCGCATATTACCCACGAGCTGCGCACCCCCCTGACCAATATCCGGGCTTATGCCGAAACGCTGAATGACGACTTCTTCGACGACGAACAGACCCGCCGTGAGTGCTACAACGTCATCATGACCGAGACACGCCGCTTATCCAAATTGATCGAGAACGTCCTGAGCGTGTCGCAGATCGAAGCCGGGGCGGCCCAGTTAACACGGGTCACCATGCGCGTGGACGACACGTTACGGCAGGCGGCTCAGGACGTGCAGGCCGCGGCCGATGCCAAGTCCATTGAAATGGCCCTGCGGATCCCCTCCAAGGTGCCACACGTATCGGGAGATCGTCATCGACTGCAACAGGTTTGGACTAATCTGATCGGCAATGCCATCAAATATACGCCCGAAGGCGGCGCAGTCACCATCGCGGTAGAACCCGGCGAGCGCATGCTGCGAGTTCGCGTGTCGGATACCGGTATTGGCATTGCTCCGGAATACCGTGAAAGGATTTTCGAGAAATTCTTCCGTGTCACGGACGACAACGTCACCGCCGAGGAGGGAACCGGTTTGGGACTGGCAATCACACAGGAGATTGTACGATTGCATGGGGGCTCAATCTGGGTGGAGAGTGAGTTAGGCAAGGGCTCAACCTTCGTGGTTGAACTCCCAGTGACCGACGCGAGCAAGGGGCCAGAAGGAGCTGGAGTAGCCGATGGCACTAATCGTAATAGCTGAAGACCAGGCCCACATACGCAACGTTCTGACGATGTGGATGTCACGCAATGGTCACGAGGTGCTGAACGCGCCCAACGGGCGCATCGCACTTGATACACTGAAATGTCATCCGGCCGAGTTGCTGATAACCGATGTGAACATGCCGGAAATGGACGGCATCGAGCTCACCGCGCAGGCTTTCGATGCCTGCCCCACGTTGCAACGCGTATTCGTGGTAACGTCACGCTGTGATCAGCATGAGATCCTGACCAAGCTGGCTGATCCCCGTGTCAGTGTTTTCCCCAAGCCGTTCAGTCCCTCACAACTGCTGCGTGAGGTGGAGAAAGTAGCCCACCCCAACTGCCCTGACCGGGACAAACAGACACCAAGCAGGCCGCCGGCCAGCCACTCGACCCTGGCGGGAGACCATTAATGGGCGAAGTCGGCTCCTACTCTTTGGGGGGCGATTCCGTGGCGACCTGCGATGATTGCATGTCGCTAAACGCACGGTTGGAGACGTTGCGTCAGGAGAACGAGGGCTTGGGCAAGGAGCTGCTGCGCTGCTATGAGCAACTCAATCTGGTATTCGAGATCACTGAAAACATAGCGCATCTCAAGGATCCCGACACCATCCGAGATGCACTACTGCAGCGCTTTGGCGCCATGCTCGGAGCCGGAGCTGTTTATATCGATCATGATAATCGTTGCTTGATGGTCCCACTGGTCGACAGCCTGGGACATGCCGTCGATCTAGCCGCCGACCGCGTCCAGGCCAGCCTGGCACATCAGATCAAATTGGTGCGCCAAACCAGGCACGCACACGTCTGCGCGCCGGATGAAACCTCCAGCCCGCTGCTCCAGGGCACCCACGCCCTGTTGCTGACCTTGCAATTGCCGGAGCACGATACGGCGGTCGTGATCGTGCTGCGCCACCAGACCGAGCCGCCTTTCGATTCCGGGGACATGCTGGCCTCGGAGTCAGTGCTCGGTTATGGCGGACACATCCTGGCCAACGTGCTGATGGTTCAGCATCTCCAGCAAATGTCGGTCGAAACCGTACGTGCCCTGGCGAATGCGATTGAAGCCAAGGATAACTATACCTGTGGCCACTCCGAACGGGTTGGTTGGCTGGCCCGCATGGTTGGCCAGGCCCTGCGACTGCCCGAAACACAACTCCAGGAGCTCGAATGGGCCGGCATCCTGCACGATGTCGGCAAGATTGGGATCTCCGAGAAAATCCTCAACAAGCCCGGCAAGTTGACCGACGACGAGTTTGTCGAGATGCGCCGGCACCCATCCGTCAGTTATGAAGTGCTCAAGCCGGTGGCGCGTCTCGGTTCCGCGCTCGATGGAGTGCTTTACCACCATGAAAATTGGGATGGCTCCGGCTATCCCCATGGATTATGTGCCGAGCGCATCCCGCTATACGCGCGCATCATTAGAGTGGTCGACACATTCGATGCCCTGACATCCACGCGCTCGTACCGTACCGGTTTTAGTGTTGAACGTGCTCTCGGCATCCTCGAGGAGGAATCCGGCCGCGGAACCGACCCACAATTGACCAGCATCTTCATTGAGAATTTTTCGCAATATCGCCGCGAACAAGTCGATGACTTTCAGCGGCGTTTCGCGCACATCTCACCAGCCGTCTTGCAGGAGGCCAGCCGATGAGGGGCACCTTCTGGCAAAGTGTCGGAGTGGGTCAGTTGCTGGCATGCGGAGTGACCACCGGTGGAGTGGTACTATGCTACCTACTGCCCAAGGTGGGTCTCCAGAACACCGCCGCACCCATCTTCTTCCTGGTATTAGCCATCTGTGGCGCCCTGGTGGTGAGCCTGCGCGGCCTTGGCCAACGTTTGGGCCTGGTAGCCGGACTGTTTACCGGCCTCGTGGCGGCGATCGGCCTGACTCTGAATATCGCCACACCCACGAGTAACCTGGTGGCTTTCATTGTCCTGGCGACTAGTGTGGTAGGTTTCCTGGGACATCTGGCGGGTGGCTGGAGTCCCGCCCTGCCCCGTCTGGACGAGTCCGGTAATAACCGCGAGACGACTTCTGACGCGACCCAGGCACCCGAGGTTATCCTGGGAGCCATTACCGCGGATTTTTCCGAGTGGACCGAGTCTGAAGCTGGTCGCAACAGTTGTTCCGATTCGGCGGACTGGTCCGCGTTTGACCAGTTCATCCGGATGACACTGCGTGAGCACCTGGGCGCCACCGGCGTGCGGGTTTTTCGTGTCTCCACGGACCGCGAGTGTCTCGAGCCACTGACACGTCACAAGAATGTCGCCAGCCAATGTCCCTCCCCGCGCGTCGGCCTGACCGGCCACGTGATAACCACCGGTCGCGTGTACACCGCTGGCGACTCCAATCCGGGCACGCTCATAGTGGAATCGCCCCCCCACGGTACCGAAGCTGCCCCGGAAACTAAAACCGATGATCAATACATTACCGGAGGCTGGTCTTGGTTACTGCCTTTACGAATCAGCAAACAGACCACTGCCCTGGTCGCCGTCAAGCATATCGCCAGGAGAAAAGCTAGTGGCGCACAACTGGCCGTCGCCGTCCGCAATCAATTGGAGTTGTTCTGGACCCACATTTGCGGCCTGCAAGCCCTGGGCCGCCTGATGCGAACTGATCGCCAGAGTGGGATGCTGGACCGCACTGAGTTGTTGGAGCAATTGCAGGAGATAATTCGCGACGCGGCCCGTGAAGGCGAGCCGGTCATGGTGCTGACCATCGCCATCGAGGGCTTGCGCCGGCTGGACGATACCGGGCGCTGGTCACAGCGCGATGCCCTGATACAGCGTTTGGGATACACCTTGCAGAACCGCGTGCGTAGTGATGATCTGCTGGGGCGCTTCAGTGACGACCGTTTCGTGGTGGTCCTGCGGCGATTGGATCTGGCACTCGGTACCCTGGTGGCGGAAAAACTCATTGAAAGTGTCCAGGGCATATTGAGTGTAACCCAGGAGCACCTGGCAAACATCCCCACCACCAAACAGGATCAGGATACCCTGCAGATTCGCGCTGGCCTGGCGGGTACGGGCGTACCAACTGTCCTCAATCCTGAATATCCGAACAGTGGCTTGCGGGTGGTAAATCCAGGCTCCACCGATTTCAGAATGCGCGGCTCTGAAGACCCGGATGGCTCGGCATTACTTGAGCGGGCGCTGGGTTTGCTGGAGTACGCGCGGGAACAGCGGATCGATATTGCCGCCGACCTGATGAGTGGACTGCCGGAGCATCTGTCGCGTGCTGGCACGCCCACGACCACATCCACGCCATTGGCACTACCCAGGACCAGCGGGAGCGACTCAGTTAAGTAATCTGATTAACAGCGGGAATCGGTATGAAGGTTGAATTCCAGAAGCACGGCAGTGTCACCGTGGTGATTCCACGCGACGCATTAACCGAAGCAACGGTGCCGGAAGTTCAGTCAACCTTCGAGCAGGAGACTGCCCGGGCAGCCAAGCGCCTGGTGCTCGAGATGAACGATGTACCCTACGTCGATAGTACCGGCATCGAGTTTTTACTGGCGTTTGCCGGTGAGACGGCCACCGGCACCATGCGGCCCCGGGTGGTCGGTTTGACCGATACCGTCCGCGAGGCGCTCTACATAACCGATACCTTGAAACGCTTTCTGTTGTTCGATTCCGTCGAGGCGGCCGTCAGAAGTTTTGTCTAGCAGCTCGACATCCAACAGCGCGGTTCGCGGTTGCCGACAGCCTCCGGCCACTCCAAGTTAGTCGGCCCGCTGGCAACGAGGTCTGCCCATGCTGCTGAAACGCTCACAAAAGCTCGGTGACCTGCTGGTCGAGCAGGGGGTCATCACCGCGGAGGACCTGGCGCAAGCCCTGCAATCCCAGCAAGTCGAGAAACGCCAGCTTGGCGAAATGCTGGTGGCCATGGGGGTGGTCACCGCCCATACTCTGACATCCACCATCGCCCAACAACTGGAAGTCAAGGGTTGTACGTTACGGCATGGTCTGATCGATCCCAAGGTCGTGCAAATGGTCGATCCCGATGAGGCCAAACATCTCAAAATCCTGCCGTTGTTCCTGGTTGAAGGCCGAATGACCGTCGCCATGACGGAACCACAATCGTTGCCTACCATCGACCGGCTGGCGCAACTGACCAAATGCGAAATCAATCCGGTCTTCGCGCTCGAGAGTAATCTTGAGGAATACCGCGAGAAATATCGCCAATCCGAAGTGAGCGTCGAATCCTTCCTGACTTCATTAACCGAATCCGACGTCGAGGTGGTCGAGCGCGAGGATCCCGCCGACGAAATCGATCGCGATATCGACCGCATGATTGACGGTAGCCCGGTGGTTAATCTCGTTAATTTGGCGGTTTTAACCGCTATCCGCCACGACGCCAGTGATATACACATTGAGCCGGACCGGACTCGCACGCGCGTGCGTTACCGGGTGGACGGCGTGCTGCAAGAACTGATGACTCCCCCGCCGGGCATGCACGCCGCGATCGTCTCGCGCATCAAAGTCATCGCCAAGATGGATATCTCCGAGCGGCGCATGCCACAAGAAGGCCGCGTGCATGTGGTGGCCGAAGGCCGTGACGTCGACTTGCGTATCTCGACCATGCCAACCATCTTGGGCGAGAAGGTGGTGATGCGGATTCTCGATCCGAGGAAGCTGCATGTCACCCTGGAAAAGCTGGGCCTGGAGGGTGCCGCGCTGGAGCAGTTCCAGCAGATGCTGCGTCGGCCCCACGGCCTGGTCCTGGTGACTGGTCCAACCGGCAGCGGCAAAACAACCACCCTGTACTGCGCGCTGGATCAAATCAAGCACTACGGCGCCAATCTCGTCACCGTCGAGGACCCGGTCGAATATCAGCTCGACCTGGTCAACCAGATCCAGGTCAATGAATCGATCGGTTTCTCTTTTCCACGCGCGTTACGCTCCATTTTGCGTCAGGATCCGGACATCATCCTGGTGGGTGAGATTCGTGACTCGGAAACCGCCCACGTCGCATTGCAGGCGGCGTTAACCGGCCACCTGGTGCTGTCAACGCTGCACACCAACACCAGCCCGGGCGCCGTGGCACGCTTGATTGACATGGGCATCGAAGCCTATCTGCTGGCCTCGGCCCTCAACGGCGTCATCGCCCAGAGACTGGTACGCAAGAACTGCCCGCACTGTATCGCTTCGTACTACCCACCCCAGACCGCCCTGCACGACGCTGGTCGCGACGGCGAAGTGCGGCGCATTTACCGCAAGGGCGAAGGATGCAGTAAATGCAACCATACCGGATTTTCAGGGCGGGTGGGAGTGTACGAAATCATGCCGGCCACCGATGAGTTACGCGAATTGATCCACCAGGAAGCTGGCGAGGAGGAAATCAAACGCTTCCTGCGACAACAAAGCTGGCTCGACTTGCGCGCCAATGGATTACAGATTGCCGATCGCGGCGTGTCGACCCTGGAGGAAGTCCTGCGCGTCACGCATGTCGAGACCGATGCGCGTGTGCGGGCGGAGATCGCCAAAGACCGGGATAGCGTTCAGCGGCCGGTAAACGCCACGAACAAGCCCGACAAATAGGTTGGTTATCAGGAGTATGGGTCATGTTATTTAGCTACACTGCCGTCAACTCACGCGGCAAGCGCCTGACTCAGATGCTCAACGCGACCGATCTGGCCGCCGCCCAGCATGAATTAATGTCTCGCGGCCTGTATGTCCTGGAACTGGAACAGCAAAGCAGTGAACATCCGGATAAACGTTCGGCTGCCGCTGCTCCGGATCGCCGGCGTGCGAAGGAGTCAACCCACATCACCCCTTCCGCCCGTATTTCCGAGCTGCTGCTGTTCACCCGCCAGATGACCATGATGCTCAAAGCCGGCGGCTCGGTGGTCCCGGCTATCCGCGCGATACGCGAGCAACCCGGCCGAGCCGCCTGGCATGCCCTGCTCGACGAACTGGCGGAAAGTGTGGAGGGCGGCAATAGCCTGATGGACTCCCTGGCTTGTCATCCCAAGAGCTTCTCGGGGACCTTTCGTGGTATTATCGGGGCTGGCGAGGCCACCGGCACTCTGGCTGACTCATTCACGCGCATAGCCGATCTGCTGGAAAGCCGGCAACGTTTGCGTAAACGCGTCATCGGCGCGCTAACCTATCCCTGTGTGCTAATGCTGCTGACCATCTGCGTGGTAACCACCATGACACTCTTTGTCCTGCCGCGCTTTGCCGACCTGTTCGAGATGCTGGATGCCGAGCTGCCCATGATCACCCGCATGCTCCTGGCCACCGGGGGCTGGTTGAAAACGTGGTGGCCACCAGTGGTGGGATTACCCTTGGCGATACTCGCCGGACTGATCTCGTGGATTCGTACACCAGCCGGCCAGCAGATTTATGGGCGCCTGGTGCTGCGTGTCCCGCTGCTCGGCCCCGCCGTCAGTGGCGTGATTCTTTCACAGTTGCTGCTTGTCTGGGCCGCCCTGCTGCGCAGCCGCGTTTCCGTCCTGGAAGCCATCCACCTGACCCGTGAATTAACCACAAATATTGTCTTCAAGCACATCATCAGCCGCATCGAACAGGCTATCAGTGAGGGCCGCTCCATCAGCAGTGTTATGAGACAGTCCGATATCATTCCGCCGCCGGTGGTGGCCGCAATCGCAACTGGCGAGGAAAGTGGTCATCTCGGTGAGTCGATGGAATTTGTGGGCTCCTGGACTGAAGAGGAGACGGATGCGCGTGTCGCGGCTCTGACACGCGTGCTCGAGCCGTGCATTCTACTGTTCATGGGGCTGGTGGTTGGAACCGTGTGCGTCGCCATGTTCCTGCCACTGTTCGATATTGCCACCGCCGCCGGCTAGATGGAACACGCCGGACACTACTGACAAAAGGAGAACCACGAAACATGTGGTTCAAACAAAACCATTCCGGGATCGCGTTGGACGCTGGCGCGGGCAGTATCTCATTGTGCCAGTTGGTTCGCCATGGGAGTGATATCGAGCTACATCGCTGGGGTATCCTGGAGGACCCCCTCCGCGAACAGCCTGCCCCGGAGCAAATTGTTGTTCCCTCGGTCGAGCGCACTGCCCGGCTGGTAAACCAGTCCGGCTTCCAGGGTAACAGCGCCACACTAGCGCTCAAGCCGCCCGACGCCTATTTTCACTCAACCCAACTGGCGGATGAACTCTGGAGCGCGCCGCGCGCGCAGCAATTGTCCACCCTGCAATTCGACCTGGCCCGCCAACTGCAAGGAGATCCCGGCGATTACGTGGTGGATTTCTGGCCGTTGCCGCCGAGTAACCGCTCGGGCAATAATGTCATGGTGGTCAGCGCCAGTCATGAGGTGATTAACCGCTGGTATCGCTTCTTCACGGCGGTCGGCCTGGAGCTGTTATGCATCGATGTATTACCTTGCGCGCTGCTGCGCAGTGCCCGCCGGTCCGGCATGCCAGGCCCTTCCTCCACCAGTCATTCACATGACCGCTTGTGGGGCGTCCTGGACATTGGTTTTTCTGGCTCGTTGCTGGCAGTCGCCCTGGGTGACACCTGCATTTATGTGCGTAGCTCACCTATCGGCGGCCATAGCATCACGACCACTGTCGGTAACACCCTGCAACTGGATTATGGCACCGCGGAAACCCTCAAGCGCAACTGCGCCACTCCCCGGCAGGAGCCCGAGGCGTCTGGTTGCACACCAACCGGCATCAACCAGATTCCAGAGACACTTCAGCACCGCATGGCTGAGCTTAACAGCCTGGTGCAGCCAGTACTTCGTTCACGAATGCGGGCTCTGGCCGGCGATGTCGGCCGGGCCTTCTCGTACGCCATGAAAAGCTATCCCGAGGCCACACCCACCGAACTGTACGTCTGTGGTGGCAGCGCTAAACTGATAAATCTGCCGGAAACACTACAAGAGCTATTGGGGATTGATGTATTGAGATTGAATCCCTGTCTGGGGATTACTCCACAGCGGCACGGATTGCCAGTACAAACGACTCATCAACCAAGCCTGGCTGCCTGCGTTGGTTTGGCGTTGGGGGATATCGAATGAGCATTGCCAACCATCGTGTCAATTTACTCCCCGAGAATCTGTGGCTGGCCCAGATCGGCCGGCAACGGCGCCGCCGCTGGTTCACGGTGCTGGCCCTGTCGCTGGTTAGCATCGGCTTGGTCTGGGGCTGGTCATATAGTCGCACGGGTGAGATCGAACGTCTGGATACCATGTTGACCGATGAGTTGTCGCACACCCGCCAGGAGCAGAAACAAAGTGCCGTGCTGGCGGCGCGGATTGAGATCCTGGGTCGCCGGCAGGCGGCGTTGGACGCCATGCGCGCCAAGGAAGTGTGGTCCACCCACTTGTCCAAGCTGGCCCTGGCCGTGCCCGATCAGGTGGTCCTCAAGCGTATACATACCCAGCCATTGAAACAGCCAGTCGCCAGCAAAGCCGGGACGCGGCTGGAGACCACGACGGTGGAACGTACCGGATCCGTAGTGTGCATCGAGGGCTTTGCCACTGATCACCTGGTACTGGCCACCTTTTTACGTCACCTGCAAGAGAGCCGCTCATTTCGCGAAGTCAATCTGGTCAAGTCGGCAACGCCGCCCAACAGCGCCGTGGATTGCCTGGACTTTGGCATAACGTGTTTGAGGTGAGGCATGGTCATCTGCCGAAAACCACTGATTCTCGGACTAGACCTGCTCGGGGGCCTGTTGATGGCGTTGTTAGCCACCTTCGCTGTCTTCTGGATAATCATGCCCCTGCAACACAGCCTGGCGGCGTTGCCCACTTCACGTGAGCAACTGTCCGATACTCATCGTCAACGCACGCGCTTGGTTGCCCGTAACCAGGCGGCCGAAGAGGCCCTGCGCACACGTGAACTCTGGATGCGGGAGCAAGCCACGCAACCACTGGCAAATGTCGGCACTTTTCTGGAACTGATGACTGAACAGTGCCAGCGCAGTGGAGTGACGTTGATGCAGGTTCAGCCCCTGGCGGTTCACCACGGCGAGGATTATCAGAGCTGGGACGTGCAGGTCCGGGCCCAGGGTACCTTCCCCGGATTTGCGTGCTTGATCCACAGCATCGAATCCAGCTCACCCTATGTCCAGGTCGACAACCTGCTGGTGAATGGACCGTCCAGCCCCGCCCAGAATACATGTGAGCTGGCCTGGACCGTGCGGGTAAACTCAATAACCAGTTGGCCGACAAGTGGGGAGGCAGGTCCATGAAGCTCAGCAAGCGCGACCGGTTGGCCCTGATCGTGCTCATGGGAGGCGTAGCGGCGTTGTGTGTGGACAAGCTGCTATTCCCCCCTCTCCGTACAGCCAGTGCCACTGGGCAGGAAGCAACCGCCTTATCCTCCTCTCTCCTGGCGGCCACTTCACAGGCAATGAATTCTCAGGATTTTGAGTTGGATAAGCTCCCTGAACTGCCACCGATACCCAACGTCTTCGATTTGAAGCGGGTGGAGACACTGGATTTGCGCGCGGCCCCTCCAGCACGGGGGCAGCTCGCCCAGCAGACGCTGGACCTCTTTGTCAAGGAACATACTTTGCACGCCATCATCTTCGGACCTAATCCGATAGCACTAGTCGGCTACCGCAAATTTCAGGTCGGAGATCAGCTTGACGGATTCGTCCTGGAGTCAATCAGTGAGCGGGAAGCGGTTTTCTTATCAGACGCCGGGCGGGCCGTCCTACGGATGGGGAATTCCAGAAAATCACCCTAAGGCCAGACAAATCTCCCGGCTGGTCTGGACGATATATCCTGTGAGAATCGTGCGGTAGACACGCACATTACCAAAGTGAATATCAACTAGGTATGCGAGGTGCCTTCTCATGAAACGTGCTTTCAGTCTGGTCGAATTGATCGTTGTCGTCGTCATCATTGGTATCCTGGCCGCGATTGCTATCCCGCGCTTCAGCCGCGGTGCCGCCGGAGCCGGTGATTCCGGTGTGCGCGCCAATTTGACCGTGTTGCGCAATGCTGTCGAGCTCTACTACTATGAGCACGGCGAATACCCCGCGGAGAATGGCGATGGCGTCAACGCGGCCGGATCCGAAGCTGCCCTCATCGCCCAGTTGACCACGTTCACGGACGACAATGGCGTCGTTAACGCCACCAAGTCTTCGACGTATCGTTATGGGCCCTATCTCCGCACCGGCATCCCGGCCTGCCCGGTTTCTCCCCGCACCGGCAAGGACGGGGTTGAGATGGTAACCACCGATCCAGTGTACACGGCTTCCGCGGCCGATGCCGGCTGGGTTTACAATTACCAGACTGGGGATATGTGCGTAAACTCCGACGCCACTGACCAGGACGGAGTTTCGTACGATACTTATTGACATTGGCCCCCGTCGAAAATGTCAACCACGTTGAGGGCACGCGCAATGGGCCCAACCGTCCCCGGGGAACGGTTGGGCCCACATGACATTCAGGATGTTGGTTGTGCCGACTTTCGTACCACCAGACAACGTCTCAAGCACCGGGCTGCTGGCGTTCTCGCTGATCGAGCTGATTGTGACCGTCGCCATGGTCGGCATTATCTCCGCGATTGCGGTTCCGCGCTTCAGCCGCGGTGCCAGCCACGCATATTCCCAGGCTACCGCCGATGACCTGGCCATCCTGCGGCGTCAGATCGAACTCTACGCCATCGAGCACGGCGGAACTTACCCGGCCTACTACGGCGACGGCTCCAATGCGGCCCACTCCGAGGCGGCCTTTCTCTCACAGATGATGTCCTATTCGAACGCCGATGGCCGTACCTCCGCGGCACCGGCCGCTGGTTACAGATACGGCCCATATCTGCGCCAAGCCATGCCAGCACTTAAACTCGGACCAAAGGCTGGCTTTTCAACCGTCTATGTAGTCACTGGCGAAACCGCACTGACTTATCATCCAGCAGAGGATGCCGGCTGGCTTTACAACGATACCACCGGCGAGATCAACGTGAACGCGCCGGACAGCATCTGGACCAGTTTGCTGAGCGGGGCTGTTCTCGTGGGTGGCGAGGCCGAGGTTATTGGTCCGTAACTTTAGCACGCGTGCCGAGGTGAGGTGAGAAATGCCGCACATGCCATGGTCATTACGGCGCAACGATCGGCGCGGTTTTACCTTGCTGGAACTCGTCATCGTCATGGCCATCATCGGGATCACCGCCGCCCTGGCCGTACCACACTTCGGAACGTCCTTGCATCGTTACCGGGTCGAGCGCGCCGCGCACCGCATAACCGCGGATCTGGCCCTGGCCCAGCGTCACGCCCGCAACACCAGCGCCAGTCAGGCAATCACTTTCAATGTCGAGGAGGATTCCTACATCTTGCTGGGCATGCGCCATCTCGACCAGCACAACGAGGAATACTGTACAAAGCTGGCTGAGAGTCCATATAACGCCACTATCGTTTCAGTGGACTTTGGTGGCAACCTCGAACTCGTCTACGACGGCTACGGCCAACCAGACAATGGCGGCATGGTCGTGATTCAGGTCGCCGATCTGATCATAACCGTCTCGGTCGACGCCGAGACCGGCCAGGCCACAGCCTCCGACGCGCAACTGCTGGGATTCGAAAGTCCGTAACCGGAAACGCTCCAGTTAATCGGGTCAGCTTGGGAGCTAAGCGCCAGCGATGAAGCACACCGCCCCAAACATCACGAACGCCTTCACACTGGTCGAGCTGGTTATCAGTGTCGGCATCATGGGTATCCTGGCGACTGGTCTGGCATCCGCGGTGCTCATCGCCACCCACGCGCTCCCCAGCGAGCAGGATACGGCGCAAATCGTGTTGGACAGTGCCCCCATCGTCGATCAACTCGCCGAGGAGCTGCGCTCCGCCCTTTGGATCATGGAACACTCGACCACGGCCATCACCTTCACGGTCGCCGACCGAAACAGTGACGGCATCCCGGAAAGAATCCGCTACGCCTGGTCCGGCGCGGCGGGTGACCCACTCACACGCCAGTACAACAGTGGTTCGGCCGTGGAGATCTGCCCGGAGGTTAACGAGTTCGCGCTGGCCTACGACCTGAAGACCATCGAGGAAGAGTACTCCGGGCCTCCGGTGGAGGGGGCGGAACAGGTGCTGAGTTCCTTCGACAACTTCGACGATGAAAAAGAAAAAACTATCGAAAAGGAAAAGTGGAGTGGCCAGTATTTTAAGCCAGCACTACCCGAGAACGCCCTTTGTTGGCGAGTCACGCGCGTGTCCTTCATGGCTAAAGAAGAGAACAACGATAATGATTTAACTTATGTGCGCCTGCGGGTGGCCGACGCTAACAAGCTACCTACGGATACCGTGCTTGGTGAAGTCGAGATGTATGAGTCCGAGCTGCCTGACTACTACACCTGGAAAGAGATTGTGTTCGATAACATGATTGGGCTCTGTCCCGACCAGGATCTCTGCCTGGTCTGGGAGCACTCTGGCGTAGGGGGCAAATCGGCGAAGATCCGATACGAGGATGACTGGGGTTCGGGTCGGCTGTGGACGGATAACTCCGGCATCGTATGGGGGTACATCGGGAATAAGGCTTTCTACCACTACATCTATGGCAAGGTGGGCACACCGGGTTCTCCGCAAACCGCCACGCGCCAGTGTATTACGAGAGTGAATATCGCCCTGCAAACCAGGGATGACGCGGAAGCGGGAACTTACAGCGCTGCTCAGACCCTCAACAAGCCGGAACTCCTGACCAACTGGTGGGAAACACGCTTCGATAGCGATCCGCGCTACGACGCCAATGGCGACGGATACGACGACTGGACCGAACGCGTCAACGGTTTGGATCCCGGTACTTTTGAGTCAGGCGTCTGGCACCCTGCCAACGCCATGCGTACTTATCCGGACTGTGATTTCACCACACTCACAACCATTAAAGTGCGTTTCCGTGGTACTACCGCCGGCGGTCAAGGCGCGCTGCTCATGGTCAACGCCGACTGGTCTGGCTTGATTTGCGCGCCGTTCACGGCCCAGGTACAACTTCAACCAGACAATACGCAAACCTTGAAAGTGAGTCGCGAGCTCTCCGACGGCACAATGCTGATACTAGCCACCGTGACCGGCTTGCCAAGTAACATTATTACTTTGCGCCTGCTGATCGATCCGGATCTGAATACCATCAACATACAGGCTAATGGCGAGGATCGCGGAACATACTTCTATACCAACTGTCTGCCAACAGAAAGTACACGCGGCGCCATGATCTACGGCGGCGCTGACGATGCTGAATTCGACTATATCTCTGTCCGAGTCTCCGAGGCCGATTAACCATACCAGGGCACTCATGAATCGACATTCAACCAATTTGATCCCCGGCCATTCGCTCCAAGCGCAAGTGGTGGGGAGACCGCGCCGGCATCAGGTCCGGGCCATGAGCCTGGTGGAAGCGACGCTGTCAATAATGATCGTGGGCACCATGCTGGTAGCCGCCTTGAACACGGTCGGCGCCGCGCGCATGACGCGGCAGCGCATGTGCGCTCAAAATCTGGGAACTCTTCTGGCCCAGGATCTGATGTCGGAAATCCTCGCCCAGGACTATGCCGACGCCGACTATGGACCAGACAGCTTTGGTCTCGGGGCGGATGAAATCGGCGACGGCAGCCGGGCTCTCTTTGAGGACGTGGACGATTACGACAACTGGTCGGCCTCACCACCTCAGTACCAGGACGGCACGGAAATCAGCGGCCTGGACGACTGGGGACGCAGCGTCGAGGTAGACTGGGTATCCTCCGACAATCTCTCGCTGACGCTGTTCAGCAACGAGGGGGCCAAGCGCGTTACAGTCTATGTCAAGCAAAATGGCCAACTCGCCGCCACGCTGGTCGCCGTACGTACCCAAGCCTACGTCGAAGTGGAGGATAGCGGCGGCGGCGGCGGAGATGGCGGCTCAATCACATCCGGCAACAAGCCACCCACCGCGGTGATTGACGCCATACCGACCGAGGGCCTGGCACCACTCCTAGTGACGTTCTTTGCTGGCAGCTCGAGCGACCCGGACGGCGATTCGCTCAGCTATGACTGGGACTTTGATGACGGCGATACTGGCTCCGGCTCTACGGTGCTACATATTTTCTCCGCTGGTCAATACACCGCGACCTTGACCGCCTCCGACGGCAAGGGCGGCACCGATAAGGCGACGGTATTCATCAATGTCAAGTAGAGTGTAACATCACCGGATCTTCTTAAGTAGTTTGGATGATACGCCATGCTCCGCATCACCAGCCATAATCGACGCGCGGTGGGCTATGTCGCCACCCTCCTGATCTCGGCCATCGTCGTCGTTATCGGCTTATCCGCCCTAACTGCCACCCGCATTCAACTGCGCACGGTTCAGACGTCCAACGATGTCGCCGCGGCCCGCTTCGCGGCCCAGTCCGGTATCGAGTTGGCTTTGCTGGAACTCAATCAGAATCCCGATCTCCTGTTGACCTGCGAGAATGATACCTGGGCGACACCGCAGTCAATCGGTGGCAGCATTTATACCTGGAAATTGGTATCCGGCGGCGGTGACCTAATTGTGAGCTTCAAGGGAGCCGTGCGCTTGCATGGTATGGGCGTCGCCGGGGACGCCGTGCGGGTCTATAGCGTGCGCGTCAAGCGGCCCGACGATGAGCCCGCGAGCATAGATAACCTGCTCACCAACGGCGATATCGAGGATGGACTGACCGGCTGGGAGGATCTGGGCCAGTGCGACCTGGCGATAGCGACGGAAGATCCCCACGGTGGCGCGGCGTGCATGCACGTCCAGAACCGCACGTACGAGTGGGATGGCCCCCTCCAGGACATCACTACCAAGATCGACATTGATACCAGCTATAGGTTGGAGGTCTGGGCCAAAACAGAGAATTTTCCTGAAGATGTCCAACTAATTGTCTGGCTGCGAAATCCCTCTGGCTGGCACCAGATCGAGGTGGCTTCCACCCAGGCCGCTACAGACTGGACGCACATTGAAGGGACGTTCGATTCATCCGGCTATGACCCAATCTACCAGGTTTACTTCAAGGTTGAAACCGGGAGTAGCAATCAGGAATTCAGTATTGACGACGCGCTGCTGTATGTCACCAGCGCCGGGGGCCTGGAAGAGCTTTCACTCGTTCCGGTCTATGGCTCATGGCGGCAGGAGATCGGCTCCTAGACCGATTCAATTGTAAGTGTAGCGGCCCAGCCTCAGCCACTCGGACCACATAGACATAGAAAACGGGATTCCACCAGGGAATCCCGCGTTTCTATCAAATCATCCGATATGCCGACTATTCGACTGTTTGCTCCGGAGCGTCCGGTTCCTCGACTGGCGGCGTTTGATCCGCGGGGGGCGGCGCCTCTTGTGGTATCACCTCCGGCTGCTTGAAGAGGACGGTGTGAATATCCCCGATCAACAGACCGCTCTCGCCGGGACCGTGCAAGCCGCCACGGCGTTTCTTCTCTTTCTTCGGTGCCGTTTCTTCCTCTTCCTGTCCGCCTTCGCCGGCCCAGTCGGCACGTTTCTTGGACAAACCGATCTTGCGCTCGATAGTGTCAACGCGCAGGATCTTAACATCGATCTCGTCACTGATCTTGACGATATCCTGTGGGTTCTCCACCTTGTGATCGGCTAGCTCGGAGACGTGCAGCAAGCCTTCCAGGTCGGTTTCCAACTCAACGAAGACGCCGAAGTTGGTAATCTTGGTGACCTTGCCACGAATGACCATGCCGGGCTGATAGCGCTCGGGAACCGCGCGTAGCCAGGGATCCTCCGCCATCTGCTTGAGGCCCAGGGCCACCCGCATCTTTTCCTGGTCCACCGAGAGCACCACGCAGCGATACATTTCGCCTTTCTTGAGCATCTCGGAGGGGTGACTGACCTTCTTGGTCCAGCTCATGTCGGAGACATGCAACAAGCCGTCAATCCCTTCCTCGATCTCGATGAAGGCCCCGTAGTTGGTCAGGTTGCGCACCGTACCTTCAACCACCGTGCCGGGCGGATACTTCTGCGCCACGGTCGTCCAGGGATTGATCTCGGTCTGTTTGATACCCAGCGAGATCTCCTGCTTATCCTTATTGATATCGAGAACCACCACGTCGATCTCATCACCCAGCGTGACGACCTCTGAGGGATGGTTGATCCGGCGTGTCCAGCTCATCTCGGAGATGTGCACCAGGCCCTCGATGCCGGGCTCGATCTTCACGAAGGCGCCGTAATTCATGATATTGACAACTTCGCCGTGGATGCGTTCGCCGACCGGATAGCGTTCCACGACGCGCTCCCACGGATTCGGCTCTTTTTGCTTGAGGCCCAGGGCGATTTTCTCGCGCTCACGATCGATATTGAGAATCTTGACTTCGATTTCCTCATCGATCTTCAACATCCGGCTGGGATGATCGATGCGGTCCCAGGACATGTCCGTGATATGCAACAGGCCATCGATGCCACCCAGATCGACAAAGGCTCCGAAGTCCGCAATGTTCTTGACCATACCCGTGCGAAGCTGGCCAACCTCGATCTCGGCCATCAGCTTTTCCTTGGCGCGGGCGCGTTCTTCCTCGATCAGCTTGCGGCGAGAGATAACGATATTTCGTCGCTCCTGATCGATCTTGAGAATCTTGGCTTCGATCTGCTTGTCAATGAACTCGCCGATATCGGCCGGCCGGCGGATGTCCACCTGCGAGGCCGGCAGGAAGACCGGCACGCCGATGTCAACCAGCAGGCCGCCCTTGATCTTGCGCAGCACCCGGCCGGTGATCGTGTCGCCCTCGTTGGTGGTTTCCACGATGCGCTTCCAATTCAAAATTCGATCGGCCCGGCGTTTCGACACCAACACCATCCCCGTGTCCGACTCGATTTCCTCGATGAGCACATCGATCTGATCACCGACATCGACCTGGGCCATGTCCTCCCACTCTTCTAATCCGACTATGCCTTCGCTCTTGAGGCCAATATCGAGAATCACTTCTCGATCAACTATCTTGATGACCCGGGCCTTGATAATCTTGTTTGGGCTGAATTCCCCGACGGAATCCTCCATGGCCCGGTCCATCGTTTCCGCCGAGAACTCATCGCCGAAAGCCGCGCGAAACTCGCGGTCCAGTTCTTCGTCACTTACCTTGATGTCTTTAAATAGAGTCGGATCAACCATTACGCTTTCCTGTGTCTGCAGCGGAAACCGACAGGTCCCACTCCACGGCGGGAAAACCGGGATCGGGACAGGAGGGGAGAGGCAGCAGTTCACCAGGTCATTGTCTCTCGCGCCAGAACATCTGGCGCCGCATGAGAAACAGAATCCTTAACTATACTGCTCAAGGGTGTTTTCGGCAATGCTCGGGGCAAAATCGTGTTATTTATCCACAGATCAGCCGGACTCCAGTTACCGCCAGCAGCGCGTGAAACGCGAGCCGCAACCAGCGCGTCGGTAGCCGGTGTGTCAGGCCGGCCCCACACCAGCCTCCGATCAGGGCCCCAGGCGCCAACCACAACGCCAGCCACCAGCCATCAGCCGCCTGCAAGCCCGGAATTCCCGCGTCTTTCGTCAGGCCAACTGCCAGACTCTGGGAGATTGCGGTCACGGTGGCCACCGCCACGATCATGCAGGATGAATTCGCTATCGCATTGCGCAAGCGGATTCCCAGACACATCCGTTGTGCCGGCACCGCCCAGGCTCCACCACCAATGCCCAACAAACCCGCGATCAGGCCAGCCGGCCAACCGACCACCAATCCGATCAGGCCACGCCGCTCCGGAACCGGGCACGCCGACACCAGGCTCGCCTCGCCATGAGACGTCCACCAAGCCTGGAAAACATTGGTCACTACCACTAATTCGAGGAAGACTCCAAAAGCCTGCTTGAGTGTTCGTGAGTACTCGCCCGTCAGATAACTGGCAGCTACTACACCCACCACGGCCCCAACAAGCGCCAGTGGAATGATCCCCAGCAGCATGCGGAACACGATCGCGCCTGCTTGGTGGTGACGAGCGGCGGCGGGGATCGAAACGACTATCGACGTTGTAATAGCCGCTAGCTTATAGAGGTGGATTGAGTCGGTGCCAAAGCGATCACCCAGGAAGACAACCATCGCGGGAATCATGACCAAGCCGCCCCCGACACCCAGCAAGCCACCCAGGACACCGGCGACCGCCCCGATAGTTAGCATCTCCAGCGATTCGATCACGATGATCCTTGGAATCGTGACTGCAAGACGTAATAGCCACGACCAGACCATGATCACGGCCGAGGCGAATCCTACCGGGACAAACACGAAGTGAAAACCCACAGCGCCCCCCAGACAGCTAACACACAAAATCAGTACATAAAAAGTGGGCCCCACTCACCAGGTTCAGCGAGTGGGGACCGCACCATCTTTATCAGGCGTAACACTGACGCCTTTCGCTGGTGGGCGAATGCATGGGAGAACGAATCGGATTGTGCTCCAGCACCGGTTCGTTAGGCAGAGGCAGAAATCCGTTTCGTGGTTAAGCATATCCGTAACCGGTTCCGGTTACATGCAATCATAGTCTTCAAAAGAGAAACCAGAATTGCCAGGTAAATCTGCTTTTTCCTGGGCGCGTCCTCGATAAACTCCAGCATTCCGGGGTGGAGGACGAATCGGCGTGGGAGTTTAATATCAACGACGTTCAGAGTGATTGTCTCAACAGGTGTATGTGAAGATCACACGACGACAGTTCTGGGTACTGACCATTATCAGTCTATGTATGGCTGGTATCGCCCTCGGACTGACCTGGCACTTTTCCACGCTGCTGCCGAAACGCTTCGCGGCGGTCGTGGAAGGGCGGCTGTACCGTAGTGGCAGCGTCTCACCCGAACAGCTTACGCGTCTGCATGAGCTATATGACATCAGGCGTGTTATCTGCCTGTTGGACGACCAGGCCCAGATCACAAAGGCCGAGTATCAGGCCGCCACCACCCTGAATATTGAATGGCACAATATCGCCCTTCCCGGCGACGGCTCCAGCACAGCCGAGGATCGACAAAGGATACTGGCACTGTTAAAAGCACCATCTGAAGGGGCTACGCTCGTTCATTGCGCGGCCGGCAGCAATCGCACCGGTTTGGCGATTGGTCTCTACCACCTGCATTGTGACGGCTGGTCACTCCCGCAAGTGCTGGAAGAAATGCGTTCCCATGGCTTCAAGGACAAGCCGCATCACGAGAATCTACGACAAGCGCTGGCACGGGAAGCGGCGATAGCACCGCACTCCACACCAGAATCATTGCCAGCCCCATGAAGCTGAATCGCCTGGGTAGACTAAAGAACAGGGAAACCCGTCACAAACCGGGCTCCCCTGCTCGAGGAGGGAGGTACCAGTAAAGACCGGTCAGGCCACCAGGTCGCAGGCCGTATGAGTGAAGCGCGCCCGTAATTGATCCACAATTTCAGCATGTCTTTGGCAAACGCGTGATTCACTGACTCCCAGCACGGTTCCAATGGCGGCCATGGTCAGTTTTTCGTAGTAGTAAAGCGTCAGGATCAGACGGTCCTGTTCCTTAAGACCGCGCGTGAGATAGTCACGGATCAATTCACGCTCGGTGTGATGAGTCGGGCCGGGCCCCGGATCAACCGGCACCAGCGAACTCACCCGTGATTCATCGTTACGGTCCAAGGTCGACTCCAGTGGTACGCAGTGCGAGGCCAGGACCGTTTTCTTCATCTTCACAAACCTGCTGATCGGCAGGTCCATACGCTCCGCCAGCTCGGTCACGGTCGGAGTGCGACCCTCCTGAGCCTGGAAGCGTTCCTCCGTGGATGTCAGACTGCGCTCGAAGGTACGCCCCGACCGACCCAGCGGATCGATCTCGCGTTGCCAGTCACGAATGGCCCCCAGGATTCTTTGACGGCAGAAGGTTTCAAATTTGACCCCCCGCTCCGGATCAAACGATCCTACCGCCGCGATCAATCCATCATATCCGGCACTGGCCAGCTCATCGGCGGAAACCCGCGGCCACAGCCGACGAGCAATGATTTCAGCCAACTTCCTGACGATCGGCATGTAATACTCAACCAGTCGATTACGAGCAGGTACCGAGTGAGTTCGATGGTAGTCGCGCCATAACACGGCGATTTGGTTTTTCTGTGATTTCCGAGGTTTACGTGTCTTGGTAGCTGGCTTGGCGGCCTGTTTGATTGTCACTGACTTCCTCGTTATCTCTTTTTTCGCCGTCTGAACTCCCTTGACCGTTTTTGCTTTCATCGCCTCCGGCACTCCTTACTGCGTCGGCGTCCCGTTTCGACACAAAGTCCGCGCGACATGTGATGATTGCATTTCGTCCTGGCTAGGTACTCTCTCCTCTATGGTGACTGTGCTGTTATCGAACCACGCCCCTGGACCACTTTAATCATAATCACACCGTGATCGCGCACGAATATTATCTATTTTATCAGTCCATGTAACTCTAAATGTTAAAACAGCTTATACCTGGTAAACTAGGTAAGTGTTTTGGTCGAATTCGTTTGATTCGCACGCTTTTTCTAATCAGCTTGATGGGCCGTCGGTTGGCTCGGTCAAACCCAACGCGCGATCATCGTCCCCGGGGTTGGTGAACAGGCTCGGCCGCTTGTACTGCTCCGCTGTCGAGCCTCGTTTGAGTAAGAGGTGCGTATCCATCGCGGCGATCACCCCTCCCGGGATGACCCTGATCCGCAACATGCCTAAACGAAGAGACTTACGACGAGATGCATACTCTTCATTTTCCATACAGAGCGCCTGATCGATGGCCGGTGCCAACTCAGCGGGGGGAGAGAATTCACAGCTAAGACGATAGTAGGGTGGATCGTCCCAGCACGGAGCTAAGGCGAAATCGAATTCCGGCAAACCTGGACTTAGAGCAGCTTTCTTAACCGCCTGCACCGCCTGATTCTCCGTCAGCTTCTCGCCAGCCACTGAAGCCACCCGACCAGCCCGATAGAGAAACTCCAATACCGGTGCTTGTTCCAACCAACCCCGAACGCGAACGACGTCGCCCAATCGATAGCGAACCAGGCCACTGGTATTGGTAAGTACTATAGCGTACTCCGCGCCTGTCTCGAGTTCCCAGGCCCACAAGGTCTCGGGGGATTCAGCCATGGCATGCTCAGCCGGTATGAACTCGAACAAGCCCGCGTGAACATCCAGCACACCCGCTGGCGTCTCGTCCTCAAGCGGAATGGTCACTCGGCCCTCGCTGGCCAGCAATCCTATATCACGAACGGGCAGCGCGCCCCACCACTCCCGCAGTCTGCGCAGGTAATGCCCCAGGCTGCCGCCGGTCCAGCAAGCCAAAAAGGCCGGCTGCCAATAATCGCGCGGTTTGAGCCCGTCCGCATGCTCACGAATCCGGTCCAGTTCCCTGGCCCGTTCCGGATTAGGCTTGAGACCGGCGGACAATACCGCGCGCAACGATGACTCCGTAACGATACGTGCCGACAGAGAGCCGTCGCGGACGTCTTGAATCAGGCTTTCGCTTTCCTCGTCGGCGGTGCGTGCCATCTGGATCAAGGTGGCCGGGTTGGCGGTGATGGCAAAACCCACATCACGCTCGATGCCCAGGCGCATGAGTGTGTAGTAACGAGCACGCGCCTCGGACAGATGCGCCACCTCCGGTCGGCTGACGTAGAATCGCCGCACTATCCGTTTCTGAGAACGCGCCAGTAAGCCAGTGATGGCTCCAATCGGTATGCCGGCCGGGCTATGCTGGGCATCATAGCGGCCACTACTTTGCAGAATGGCACGTAAGACCGAGCGGGGGTGGTCGCTCAGCATCTTCAGGCCAAAGGTATTCCAGCCACGCCGATAGTCACTGACAAATCGCGGCGTAACCGGTATCAGCTTGGGCAAAGCCGTGGTGCCGCTGCTGGTGGCAAACATCAGGATACGCTGTCCAGGCGAAAACAACGCGTGGGTGTCCCCCTGCCAGACACGTTCCATGAGTGGCCGGATGTTATCGTACGTCACCAGTGGCACGGCCCGCTTCAAATCCAGTGGGCCGCGCACTTTGCCCAATCCGGCTTGCCGCCCGAATTCACTACGGGAAATCACTGGGAGCGAATGCTCGAGGGCGTGCTGTTGCGCGGCTTTAACATTCCCAAGGGCGTGATGAAATCGGTTGTAAACCCGGCGGGCATGCTGAAAGGCGAGGCGGGCAGTGAGATGCTCCAGCAGACTGGGCATAATCGGTCGTCCGCGGATCTAGCCGGCGGCCCCTGGTACACACTCCATTGATACAGCCACGCCAGGACCGCGTCGTAGCGGCCGATCGGGGGGGCGGGTCTCACTCGGTGAAAGCCGCGCCAAGTGCCGGTCGAAGAAGCTGGTAGTCAGCCAGGCGTAGAATTCCGGATGACGCACCGCGGCCTGGTTGTGGCGTGCTTCCGGGGCAACCCATAAATACTTCGGCTGTCCCGCCAGGGCATACAAACGACGACTGCTCTGCTCCACTGGCAGGTATGAATCCTTTTCGCCATGGATGAGCAGGATGGGGCGCGGCGTCATGCGTTGGATAGCCTTGCGCACGGAAGGGAAGCGACATTTGAACTTCCGCCGCGCGAAATGCATCATTGACCAGCGCAGGAAGCGCCAGAAAACGGGGGGGTGATTCTCATAGACGATGCGCACCTTGGCAAAGATGTACGCCCAGCGTTTCATGAAGTACTCAACCGTCGTATCCGTACTAAAGCAGCCATCGCTGACGATGGCTCGGATGTTGGGATTTTCGACCGCCGCCATGATGGCGGCCCCCGCCCCGCGTGAAATTCCAAAGATGCCGATCTCGGTTGAATAGCCCTGCTCCGCCAGCCAATTCTGAATGAAAGCCACCGCCCCGCGCATATCATCGATCTCGCGGTCCGTCAGCCATTGTCGCGGCACATAATCGTCCGCACATTGAGACTGGCCATGACCGCGGAAGTCAAACGCAAACACGTCATAGCCATTCTCGTGCAGCGGGCGACAGTAACGGGCACAGGAATGCATATCCGAGCAGAATTCGTGGGCGAAGACGACCATTCCCCGCCGCGGCCCGGCCCGGTTGGCCCGAATGATTTTTCCGCTCAACGGCATCCCGTCGTAAGCTGGAAAAGTGACTAACTCACCGGCCAACTCATCGAAGTCCAGGGGATTGCGCGCCAAAGGTGGCTTGGTGGTCCGCATGATGTTTAACGAAATGCGGACGTACTTCATCAGCACCAGCGCCGGCACCACGACCAAGGTGATAATCGTGGACAGGATCGCGACCAGTGCCCAGTTACGGACCAGAATATCAAACAGTAACCATGCCGCCGGCAAACCCGCACACTCCCTCTCGCCATGTTAGTAACTTACTCAATCAGACCACGCTTCTGAATTGCCTGACTATCTTAGCCGCTCGACCTGTAAGCGTCTATAAAAGGCTGTTAACCGGCCCGAGCTTCTCGGTTTAGAATGCTTTCCGTAGCAGGACCGTAGCCCAACTGGCCACGGCCTCGCCGCGTCCGATGGCGTCAAGGCCCTCATTGGTGGTGGCCTTCACGCTGACCATTTCTTCTGGTAAGCCGAGCATGACGGCAATGGTTTGTTTGATGTGGCTCTTATGCCCCCCCAGCCGGGGCCGCTGGGCATGTATGATCAGGTCCACATTACCGATCTCATAACCACGCGCTGTCAGAAGCCGCAGCACCTCGGTCACAAAACGCCGACTGTCAACATCCTTGAAATTTGGATCAGTGTCTGGAAAATGCTCGCCGATATCACTCAGTCCGGCGGCCCCCAACATGGCATCACAAAGGGCATGTAACACAACATCAGCGTCACTATGGCCAGCCAAGCCATATTCACCCGGGATTTCCACGCCACCCAATACCAGCCGCCGGCCAGCGACCAGGCGATGTATATCGTACCCGATTCCGGTGCGGTAGCTCATGTTGCCAGCCATCTCCAGGCCCCAGACCATCACTCCACACATCATAGACGCCGAGGGAACCTGGCGGTATATCCTCAAGTCGCCACTAACCTGGAGATAATCGCGGCGGTCATCCGCTCCAGATCTGCCGTATAATAGAACCAGGAGGATGGTCTATGCGCAATCGCCGCCAGTTGGCCAAGTTTGGCGATTACCGCTCAGCTTTGCATACCAGGGGAGATGTGGAAATCGGGATTATGGCCATAAGGCGCCGCCGCCGCAATATTGTGATCGCCGTCATGGGAATCCTCTTTATTGCCGGTGCCTGTTGGTTGTACCTGTCGCTGCAGCCGGCCGAAAATGACATTGTGACCGGCGATGAGTACCACGTAAAAGTACAATGTATCAACGAAGAATGTGGTTATGTGGGTGTCGTGCGTGTTAAAGCCGGTCAGAAGTTCCCACTCAAGTGCCCGAAATGCGGGCAACGCAGTGCGCGCCAGCTCTGGCAGTGTCGCAATCCGGAATGTGGTCAGGAGTTCCTGCCGACCGAGGTGGGAAAGACGATCCGCTGTCCGAAATGTGGGAGCACTTCAGTCGGGACAGCGGTTGCGAAGCAACCCTGATAATCACGTCGCAATCCTTTCAAAAGCGGTCTGGCCGAAGTGTCGATAATCCTGGCAGCGGGCATAATACGCGCGCATTGACTCAAGTTATCGGTGCTAATAGCATCTTATGTATGAGAATTGACTAATTGAGCGGGCCAGGGAAGCCCGTCATATGCCGCCGAAAGCGATTTCGGCCGGCGTATGTACCGACTATGACTCGATGTGTAACTGCCATGGAGGTCTTCGATGGCAAATCGAGACGAAATCCTGTCGATTATTGACCGTAACCTGGATAGTCAGTCGTTCCGGCAACAGCACTGGGAAGGCACCTTCTGGGAATACCTGGATCTGGTGCTGGCCGATCCGCGCCTGGCACGCAATGCCTTCCAGCGAGTCTATGACATGATTCTGCACTTTGGCACGAAGCGTTATACCTCCATGAAGCGGGATTACGTGCACTACAAATTCTTCGACGATCCCATCGACAACGGTGTCGACGCGGTCTACGGCCTTGACGGGGCCCTGATGCACCTGGTCGAGTGCTTCAAATCGGCCGCCCAGGGCTATGGTACCGAACGTCGCATTCTGTTGTTGCATGGGCCGGTCGGTTCAAGCAAGAGCACCATCGTCCGCCTGTTGAAGAAGGGTCTGGAGTACTACTCGCGATTGGATGAAGGGGCCTTCTACACCTTCAGTTGGAAGAACGAGGACGAAGACAAAAAGCTCGAACACGTGGCCTGCCCGATGCATGAAGAGCCACTCAAGCTGATTCCCCGGCGGGCCCGTAAGGAGATCCTGGCCAAGATCAACGCCGACCTGCCTGAAAACCAGCAGATCCGCATCGAGGGCGATCTCGATCCATTCTGCCGTAGGACCTTCGAGGATCTCCTGGTGCGTTATGATGGCAATTGGCGCCAGGTTATGGACCACATCGTGGTACGGCGCGTGAGCCTGTCAGAGAAAGACCGTGTCGGTATTGGCACCTTCCAACCCAAGGACGAGAAGAACCAGGATTCGACCGAGCTGACCGGCGACATTAATTACCGCAAGATCGCCTTGTACGGCTCGGACTCCGATCCGCGCGCGTTTAACTTCGACGGCGAGCTCAACATTGCCAACCGTGGCCTGTGCGAGTTTATCGAGGTCCTCAAGCTGGACGTGGCGTTCCTCTACGATCTGCTGGGCGCTTCCCAGGAACATACCATCAAACCCAAGAAATTCGCCCAGACCGATATCGACGAGGTCATCATTGGCCACACCAATGAGCCGGAGTACCGCAAACTGCAATCAAACGATCTGATGGAAGCCTTCCGCGACCGTACCATCAAGATCGATATTCCTTACAACATTCGGCTGACCGACGAGATCAAGATTTACGAAAAGGATTTCGGCCGCGAAAAGGTCAAGGGCATCCACATCGCCCCCCACACCGTTGAAACCGCGGCGATGTGGGCCGTGCTGACGCGCCTGGATGAGCCCAAAAAAGCCGGCCTGACACTGCTGCAGAAACTCAAGCTCTATGACGGCAAGAGCATTCCCGGCTTCACCGAGGATTCCATCAAGGAGTTGCGACTTGAAGCTCCACACGAGGGTATGCAAGGTATCAGCCCGCGCTATATCCAGGACAAACTTTCAAACACACTCGTCGGCGAGCAGGCCCAGCAGGATCGGGCCATCAATCCGTTCATGGTCATGAACGAGCTTGAAGAGGGCTTGCTACATCACTCGCTGCTGACCGACGAGGAGCAGAAGAAACGCTATAAGGAATTGCTGGCCATCGTGCGTGAAGAGTATGAGGACATCCTCAAGACCGAGGTGCAACGCGCCATCTCCGCCGACGAGGACGCCATCGGCCGGCTGTGCGCCAACTATATCGAGAACGTGCGGGCCTATACCCAGCACGAGAAGGTACGCAACAAGTACACCGGCAAGGATGAAGAGCCGGACGAGCGGCTGATGCGGGCTATCGAAGAGAAAATCAACATCCCCGACGCCCGCAAGGACGACTTCCGCCAGGAGATCATGAACTACATCGGGGCCCTGGCCCTCGACGGCAAGAAGTTCGAGTACGACACCAACGTCCGCTTGCATAAAGCGCTCGAACTGAAGCTCTTCGAGGACTCGAAGGATACCATCAAGCTGAAGAACGTGGTCTCCGGCGTGGTTGACGATGAAACGCAGGCCAAGATCGACGTCGTCAAGCAGCGTCTGATCAAGTTCTTCGGCTATAACGAGACCAGTGCGGCCGATGTACTGAACTATGTCGCCAGCATCTTCGCCCGCGGCGACGCGAAGCAGAGTGAGTAGACTTAGAGGCAACTAGGCAGAGAGACCATCAGACTGGAGGTCCATGTGCCGTCGGAAATCCGCTCATTTCGGGATTTGATCGCTTGGCAGAAAGCGATGGCCCTCTGCGAGCGGATGTACACAATCTCGAAGGATTTCCCCTCCGATGAACGCTTCGGCTTGACCGCGCAGTTACGGCGAGCGGCGGTGTCGGTCCCGTCCAACATCGCGGAGGGCTACGGTCGCCGAAGCAAACGCGACTATCTCCGCTTCCTGAATGTCGCACTTGGCTCATTATGCGAACTCGAGACACAATTAATCCTGTCGCTCCGACTGGGTTTCATGGATTCCGATCGTGCCGGACCAGACATGGACCTCCTCAGGGAAGTGGACCGCATCCTCTGCGGTTTGATTCGCGCTCTCCGTGATAGTGAGCACCAAGGAGTGGAGTAATGATATTGTCGCACAGCGCGTTTCTGGAAAGCGAGCGAGGCCGGGGGCCGTCTCGGTCACGTCATCGCGGTATGCCCGCAAGCCCTCTTGCCTGGTTGCCTAGTTGCCTCGTTGCCTAGTTGCCTAGTTGCCTAGTTGCCTTGTTGCCTAGTTGCCTTGTTGCCTGATTTAGCCATGAAAATCCAAAAAGACCATCAACGTTTTCGCCAGATCGTCAAGGGCAAGATCCGCAAGGATCTGCGCAAGTTCCTGACGCGCGGCGAGTTGATCGGCAAGGAGGGCAAGCACCTCGTCAGCATCCCCATCCGCGGCATCGACCTGCCACACTTTCGCTACGGCGACAATAACGACAATGGCGTCGGGCAGGGTGATGGTCAACCCGGCCAGACCGTCGACGGCGACGAGGCCGGTATCGGGCCCGGCGGCAGTGAGCCCGGCCAGCACATCATGGAAGTCGATGTCACACTCGACGAATTGGCGGACATCCTTGGAGAGGAGCTGCAACTACCCCGCATCCAGCCGAAGGGCAAACGCAACATCACGACCGTCAAAGATCGCTACAGCAGCATTCGCCAAACTGGTCCCGAATCGCTGCGCCATTTCAAGCGCACCTTCCGCCGAGCCCTGCGCCGGATGATCATGACCGGAGCCTACGACCCGGATAATCCAGTGATCGTCTTCGAGCGCGGCGACAAGCTCTACCGCAGTTGGAAGCCGGTCAAGAAGCCCGACTCAAACGCCGCCATCATCTACATGATGGACGTCTCCGGCTCGATGGGGCACGAGCAAAAAGAGCTGGTGCGGCTGGAGGCCTTCTGGATCGACGCCTGGCTGCGGCGCAACTATGACGGCATTGAAAGCCGCTACATCGTCCACGACGTACACGCCGGCGAGGTCGATCGGGAGACGTTCTTTCATATCCGCGAAGACGGCGGAACCAAAATCTCCAGCGCTTTCAAAACCTGCCACGAGATGGTGGTAAAGAGCTACAATCCGGACGAATGGAACATCTACCTGTTCCACTTCTCCGACGGCGACAATTCATCCGAATCCGACTCGCGCGAGTGCTGCAACATTCTGCGCGAGCATCTGCTGCCGCAAGCCAACCAGTTCGGCTACTGCCAGGTCGCCAGCGCTTACGGCAGTGGCGCTTTCATCAACAGCCTGCGCGAGCACCTCTCCGACGCCGAGAATATGGTCACCACCCGCGTCAACACCAAGGACGACATCTACGACAGCATCAAATCCTTCTTCGCCAAAGGCCGTTAAGCAGCACCCCTGCCCCGAACACCAGGGTAACACAGCCGTCTCGGCGGTGAGTGGGATAGATTTATCCCCCCTATCCGAACGCGCAGCGCCAGCCAGCGCCCCCAACAGAGCCCGAAGCGCCAGCGAGGGTTAACGCCACGCCCCTCAACATACGAATGCGCAGCGCCAGCAAGCGCCCAACCGTAGCGGCCGACGTCCCTGTCGGCCGTTGTTGTGACCACGCCCACAACTTCCCCGACCGGATAAAATCCGGTCCCACAAATGTCACTGCCCTACACCCCGCCCTACGGCCAGAACGCCGCCACCGCGACCAGGATCCAGATGATCGCCCCGATCACTACTTTGCCCAGCGTGCCGGTCAGGCGCCCCAGACCGGCGCCGACGCCTGATTTCACCGATGCCCTTAGCTCACGGCCGCCGTAGAGTTCGAAACCCCAGGCTCCAATAGCCGCCCCGCCACAAGTTCCGATCAGCGAGCCCAGGATCAGTATCGGGATAAAGATCGTGCCGATGATGGCGCCGACAAGCGCCCCAGCAGCGCCCCTACCGCTCCCCGTCGCGAACCGCCGGCTTGTTTTGAGCCCACCGCACCGGCGATGAACTCGAAGACCTCTCCCACCGCCGCCAGCACGGCGATGACTATCAACACAGTCAGTCCAAAGATCGGCTCCCCCGCACCGGCGTCCACCTCCCACCGCCACCACGCTACCGCCACGGTCGTGGCCACGATCAACCAGTTACCCGGCAACCCCAATACCACCAGTAACAACCAGACGGCGTTAACCAGTGTCAGCACAGATGCAATCACATAAGTCACAAACGACTCCAGCCAAGGATCCGGATCACATACTCATATTCACAACCTGACCGGCATTATTGCAGAGCCCAGGCGATAGGAATACCACGCTTCGGCAAACCGCGCCAATAGAGCACATATGAAGATGCCACAAGATCGTAGTAGAGCAGGACACCCGCCCTAAGAGAACGCCCATGCGCTCTTTTCGCCCTGCAAGGGCATAGGCGTCTGGCCACGGGTGGAGCGCAGCCCGTGGTTTATAGGCGGCCCTATTTACATCTCCGCCCCGGAGGGGCGCAGGCGCTTAGCCGCGGGTGGAGCGCAGCGCAACCCGTGGATAGGAAACCGCCCCCTAAAATCTCGCCGCCCCGGAGGGGCGGGGGAAACATGCAATCAATCCGCTAAAAACCGCGCATCGCACTCTATACCATGCGCGTCCAGCAGCGCCTTCACCCCATCCACACAATCCCACCAGTGAATCCCCCTGATTACCCCTGCGATCCGTGCGACTGCATGCGTGGCGACCTCAACAACGACGGATATGTCAATGCTTACGACATCAGCGACTTCAGCGCCGTGGTCGCGGCCGGCGGCGGGGCGGTGAAGTACGTCTGGGATGGCGAGAATCACTTGATCGCGGTCGAGCCGGAGACGCCGCAGAGTTCCAATGACAAGCGGATCGAGTTCACCTATGATTACATGGGTCGGCGGGTCAGGAAGGCGATCTATGACTGGGATCCGGTCGGCGAAGAGTGGGAAGCGACGGCGACGTTCGAACGCCGGTTTGTTTGGGCCGGGTGGCTGATGCTGGCGGAATGGGACGACAGTAACGACGAGGTACGGTCCTACACCTGGGGCCTGGACCTTGGAGGGCAAACCTCTGGTTTGTCATCTCTCGAATCCGCCGGCGGTACCCTTGACAAAGCGGCACTCCGTCAAGGGCAGGTCGGCGGTCTGCTGGCGGTGCATGACGCCGACGCGTCAGAGGATTACGTCTACACCTACGACGCCACCCTGGACACCGCCAAGCGGCGTCAAGGGCAGGCCGGCAACGTCGGCCAACTCGTGGGCTGGGCCGAGGGCTACGGTAGCGCCACCCTGTATGGCTGGCATGCCGACCGGTTGGTGGCTCACTACGAATACGACCCCTACGGCAACATCGTCAACGATACGTCGGGGTATGCCTATGCCGATGATAATCCCTTCCGCTTCAGCACCAAGTACTGGGACGACGAAACCGGCCTGGGCTACTGGGGTAAGCGATACTATGACTCACGGCTCGGACGGTGGCTGAGTCGGGATCCGATTGGCGAGCGAGGCGGTGCCAACCTATACGCGTATGTGC
>JBDRDH010000101.1:0-30807 GCA_043820985.1 Planctomycetota bacterium | reverse complement strand
TCGGTGACCTGCACGTTGGAGATCACCGGCGGCGTGCAATCCACCAAGGCGGTGGCCAGCACCGTCGCCGGACTACCCGTGCCATCATCCGCGTCAGCATAAGTCGCCGTGATCGTGTCCCCCGCGGCGACCAGGAGGACGCCAGGAGCGTTAGTACCACTGATGGGCATCCAGCCTTCGAAGGTGGCCGAGTTCGGATTTGTCTCGGTCAGGAGAATGGTCTCGCCCGTCTCGGAGTCTGATTCGATATCGATCACGACGGTATCGACGGCGCCCTCGTCGAGATTCAGGCCGCAGTCGGAAACGCGCGCGATGAGCATGGCCTCGCAGGCATACTTGGCGCGGTCGAGCAGGAGCGTGCCGGCGTCCGAACAATTACCCGGGAAAGACAAGGCCGGATCGCCCATCAGGTTGTACATCTCGAAATAACGCCGAGTCATTCCACCGCTGCCCATCTCGGCCAGGTAGCGCATCTGGGTATCAATCCAAACGGGTCCGACTTCGGCGATGACATCATCCTCTTCGTCGTAGATGGCGTCGAAGAGGCGTTTCTCGAGCACGTCGTCCTCGGTCCAATAGCTGTTGACTGAAGAACCGTAAATTGTCACGGCGCCCTTGTTTGGAGCGCGAATCCAGGTCTCGACGAAGCATTCATCCAGGGTGTAGCTACCGGTAACACAAGCAAAACTCATGACATAAGGATACATGTTGGTGTTGAGCAGGTTGTTGACGTCATCCTGGTAGAACGCCGGACCGTCAGCCCAGTAGGTGGTCGCGCCGTGTCCACTGTAGATGCCGAAAAAGCGCCCATCATTGAACGAATCGCGCACCTGTTGCGTGGTGGCGTTGTAGGTATGGCAGTACAGCTTGTCGGAGGCAATCTCGTTGGGGGTCATGTAATTTTCGATGACCCAGTTATGTGTGCCTTCACTGACGGTGTAGTTATCCTCGGAGGCCATGAAGACGGCGCGCTTGACGTAGTCCGGATCGGCCAGCGGGCCATTTTCGTAATAGAGGGTTTTGTCGATAATAGCCTGCAACTGAGTGACGTTACGGGCCGGGAAACGGCCCAGCGCGATGTCGGGGTACCAATCAGTGCTGCCGTCCATACAGGCGTACGGCAGATCAGTGTCCGGGCTACCAGTGCCACCGCCAATCCAGTGCGGGATGGTATCGGTATCACCTGCCAACAGCACGTAGTCGGGGGCCGTATCCGGATTGGCATAGAGAGAGGCGATGTAATTCTTGATCACGGTGTTGCTGGTGCCACCTGGGACGCTATATGTCGTTACCGTGAAACCCTGAGCCGTCTTGGCGGTCGCGAAAGAAGCAATGGTCCCTTCGAGTGTTTGAGCAACTACAATCAGGTAGTTACCTGAACCACGACGCAGGAGCTGTGGTACCTGGCTGTCATTCAGCACGATACTGCGCAAGCCCGGCAAAGGTGATAGCTCGTTAGCGCCCGCCTGGCCGCCAGAGAACTTGACGTCCGCCGTGATGCTGGTCCAGTACGTGATCTGCTCGGCAACCGGATTGAAGGTCAGCGGCCAGATCTCCAGCATGAACAGCCTTTGCCCGCGTACGATACCCAGCTCGGTAATCGTGGCGCGCTCGGGGGCGTAATTAACATCAGTGTTGTAAGCCGCTTCGTCATATACAAACGGTGCATTTTCCAGCGCGCCAGGCAGCTTCGGGATTGGTGGCTGCACGGGATAGAGCCGCGCGGTGGCACCCAGCACATCAGCATCAGCCAGGTAGGCGTCACCGAGAGCGACGTTGACAGAAACCGCCGCGCCCTCCGGCGCAATGAACAAACGGCGATAAACCGGTATGGTGGGTGAGCCATACTCACCGGCGTGTGAAGCGTCTGGAAGTGTTATCAGGACAAACTCACCAATATCGGTCTTGCGTGGACTGAGAACGAAACCCGTCAGATCCAGCGTGGCCTGAAAGCCACCCACCCCTAGATCACGGATGGCCAGTTCCGGAGTAGCCGGCGTCGTCAGTTCCTTGAGACCAGCCGTACCAGCCGGCGTGACTGTCAGCCAGGAATCCGCCACGGTGAAACTCGCCGACAACAGCATAAAAGCCAGCATGGCTGGCACTATTTTCAACCACCGTCCTCGCGAATACATCAATCGATACCTCCAGAAGTACCATCACGGAGCCCTTCCAAGCGCACGGTGCAACTTGACAGGGCGATAATTACATCTTGCGGCGTAACATTAAGGGTCTGTAAACCAGCGTGACTAATCACGGTTGGCAGTGGGGAACACATGTGGCCCACATAGTGGAACAGTGTCTCAGTCACGCTTGTTCTCGCCCCCCAATCTGGCTTACCACGGATCGACGTTGACCAAAATGGTATTATCGTCCTTAGCTCGGATCGCATCAAGCACATTTGTCGATCAGTGTTGCCAGAAACCCCCCCGCTCCTGGTTGCTTCACCGGTTTTGAAGTAAACTTGTATGTGGTTATCGGATGTTAGTGTTGAGATTAGAGAAGAGACATAGTGACGCCGGTAAGTAGACCCGTTGTATGGACAGCCAGCGCTCAACTGATACGATGCACGCGGTTGGAGTCAACCGAACCGGCGGATGTACTGCGGCGAATCCAGTCACGGTTATGAAACCACTGCTGATTATCCCACCTGCTCCCGACCGCTGGCCTGCGGTGAAAAACCTGCTGGCAGATTGTGATCCGTTACGCTTCAACGATCTCGAGCGCCGATTCAGCACTGGCATCCCGGGGAGTCAGGATGCCTTCGCAGTCATCCCTGATGGCGGACACATGCTGGCACTGGCCGGGATTAGCAAGCGCCACGATCTGGGTATTCTCTCTTATTTATATACCCATCCCGATCACCGCCGCCGAGGGCATGGCCGTATGATGATCGAGACGTTGTTGTCCTGGTTTGACATGGCGGGTGGTAAATGGCTGTATGCCACCAGTCCGGCCGATCTGGCGGAGAGGCTGTTGGCGCCGATGGGAATGCAGAGCATGCGCCGGCACACATGTTCAGACCAGGACCTGGTTGTCGTGCGCCGCCTGGCCCCGGATACCCTCCCAGATCCGCTCTCAACGGCCACCGGCAGCTTGCAAGTGCGCGACGTGTCCCGCGCCAACTGGCCGACGATGGCGATCCTTTTGTACAACCGCGCCGGAGCGGATCCGCGCGTTTCGCTGGATGAGTCCGCCGTCACCGCCGAGACGGTCGCGCTCGAATTAATCGCCCAGCAGGAGCGCGAAGCATGTAATCTGAAAGCCGCCTTTCATGGAGCGCGCCTGATCGGGTTGGCCAGTATCGCCTTGGAACCGACCGGTGAGCGCACCTATGCCGCCCTGATGCCGCATGATGATACGCCCGCGGCACTGCGCGAGGCGCTTATCCTGCTGGCCCGCGCCCATGGCTATCAGCAAGTCGATTTTCCGATGGAAGCGCTGGCTGAAGAGCTGACCGAACCTCACCCCATCCCCACCCCGCCCGCCTCAACATCCACGGACTGACTATTACAACGCGCCTTATATGCTTGATTACTGGGTGAAGTCCGGCGTCCAGGGCACGTCGGTACCGTTGCCAGTCCACCTGGTGTTGTCGGCTGCCTCGCCATCGAAAGCGATGATGCCGTCCGGCTCAACGATGTAGCCCAACTGACGTAGCGTCCGCGCGGTGGCGTGGCCATCGAGCCAGAGTACGTTGGCCCGCTCGGCGTGGCGCGGGTCGGCGGCGGTGCGCGATTGGGGAGTTGCATCAAAGTTGGCCATTTCGCCGTTGACTGCATCGACGCGGGGCGGATCCAGGTTGAAGCCTTCGTTGCCAAAGCGGTCGGCGTCTCGGGCGTTGTTTATGTAATCACCCCGCGCCAACCGGGGCCAGGAGGCGGCGGTGCCCATGCAATCGGCCAACGCCACCGTACGTCCCGGGTAGCGGATCTGCGTGGTACGCACCGTCCAGTTCTTATAAGAGTCGAGGATCGCGGGATCACTCAGACGCGAGTTGCCGAGGAATTGATAGTTGTAGCCGTAGCTGCCATTGCGTTCATCAGTCCAGTCAGAAACGGAGGGACAGACGTAGACGGGGTATGAATAGTTCTGGCGATCGCCGTCCTCGCCGAACATGTCGATCTCGGTCTTGCACGCCTTAGGATCCTCGAACGGCGGCACGCCGACGGCGATGCTCATCATGGCCACGACCGTGGGGCGATACTTGCGGCGGCCGAACAGGTCGGCGTAAGCATTGCAGTCATCGATTTTTGGCAGGCGACTGGGCATGTGCGCGTCTTCATGCTCGATGGTATAAACCGCGATGCCATGCCCCAGCACGTGCAGGTTGGCCAGGCAGCGGGTGGCGCGGGCTTTACGCCGCGCGGCCCCCAGCGCCGGCACCAGGATACCCATCAATAAGCTGATGATGGCGATAACGACCAGGAGTTCGATCAAGGTAAAGGCGCGGCGGCGAAGTGGTGCATTCGCGCGAAGTGACCGTTTTGATACTAACCCCATACTCATTTAGCCAAGTATAACCCTTGGGATGAGCGTAGTGAAACCGTGCACAACAAATCCTGACGGCTCAGACGCCGGGCGCGGCGCGCTTGACGAAGTAGTGCACCGGAACGTCCGTGACATAGCCGGCGGCCCGGAAGAACTCAACTGAATAATCATTGCCCCGCTCGATCAGGGCGGCAACAATTCCAATCCCAAGTTCCTCGAAGGCCTCCTCACAGGCTTCGATCAGTTGCAGTGCCACACCCCGGCGACGCCATTGGGGATGCACCGCCAGCCGGTTGATCCAGCCCTTGCGTTGATCATGGGTTCCGAGAATAACGCCAACGATGCGTCCTTCGTGCTCGGCGACCAGATAAGTGGTGGGAAAGTGCGGCAACTGTTTCTGGAAGGCCGGCTCGGCGTCGCGCCCCGCCGGTCGCGTGGACAGCCCAGCGGCTTCCCACAACCGCACAATAGCCGGGTAGTCGTCGGGACGGATGGAACGGATGTCGATGGTCGCATCTTCGGGCATTATCCGACCTCCAGAACCGGGCTATTAGCATAATGGAAGGCCGGCGGGGAGGAAATATCCGCCAACCATCATGAACATCAAACCCCCTCGCGGGAACTAGTACCGTGTCCCGCTCATATTGACGGGTATAACCGTTTCAGTTTGACGCGGGCATCGTTGGTGGTGAACCGCCAGTCGATGCCGGCCTTTCTGGCGTTACGCTCGCGCTCCCACTTTGCGATCGCCCGCGCCAGCAGCTCGCGGGTCTCGAAGTAGTCGTGCATACATTGGCGGCTCAAAACACTCAGCTCGATCTCGGCCATGTTTAACCAACTGCCGTGCTTCGGAGTATAGTGAGTCTCCAGTTTTTCGGCCAAGCGCCGGGCCTCGGCCGGCCGGAAGGCCTCGTACAGACTGGCGCTGTTGTGCGTGTTGAGGTTATCCATCACCAGCACGATCTTCTTGGCCTGGGGGTATAACTCGTCACACAACTCCCGGACCACCTCGGCGAAGTCAATTCGCGTGCGCTGCTCTCGAACACGGACATGCCGCTGGCCCACTACCCCAGGATTTGTCTGGGGGCTTATCGTCCCACTGCTGATCGTACAGACCTTGTTCGCTGGCGGCCTACTTTTACAACTACATTAAACAAACGGCCATCACACGCGGATGCGTGGATGGCCGTGGATTAAGCAAACAACCGGAATTATAGATATCGGATTAGCGCCGGCGCCCGTACAGCAGACCGCCGATTACCAGCATTATCATTGTAGCCGGCTCGGGCACGCCGAGGTAACGTGCGTCTGAGCCAAACTCAACGATACTGGCGTCAGCGACTTCCTGAAGCTGCGATTCGGTGAGGGTGTCAGTCAGTGTCAATTCATAACGAATTGAGTGGCTGACTGCTGGCCAGCTTCCGGGTACGTTGAGCAGCGGTAGCTCTGTCGCCATACCGCCAGAAGGTCCGTTAACCGTACCCGACAAGCCATCAAAGCGCGTGCTCGTGCCGCCGCCCTGACCACTGCTGGTGCTGATGACATGCTGGTAGGCTTCCATGAAATCGCCGCCAAAGTCGTTGGTCCAGATCCACTGCTCCGCGACGCTGTCGCCAGCGGTGCGGTCTGACCAGGCTCCAATCCCGGTCGAACCGCCAGCAATAACCGCCGCGTCGCCACTGGCAAAGTCGACACCGGGCAGGTTCATTCCCAGCGAAACCAGCATTGAGTCGCCTACGTCAAAGCTCGCCGGCATTCCGGTGCTGATGTTCTCAAGATATATGATCAAGCTGGTTCCACTGAGCTCGAAGGTGCCACGCGCTGCCAGGCCATCGAGTGGCTCGGTGTTATTTCCACCCATATCGACTGAATAGCAGACGACCACACTACTGAGCGCCGGTGGCGTGCATAACAGGCCAACCAGCAGAATTAGTCCCGTGATTATTTTCATCGCGATCTCTCCCAGCGAGGATCGGCGACACGGCGAAACCGCGGAGCCCCGCTATTCGGCCATATACAAGTAAAGGTCTAAATCATCTTGTACTTAACCCTAGGAAGGCAGACGCGCGAAAGTCAACTGAAGGAATGCCAGGAATGTGTAACACAAGGTTTGTACTGATAATAAGTTATGTTATGTGGATAATGCCCTCCGGATTATGTCGCGAGTATCCCCCGTTAATATTTTCAGCCTGGAAAACAATGGTGTATCTGGAAAGGTGCCCGGACAGCGGTGAGGTGTATACAGGCCAAGAAAGTGGATAATCTTAAAGCGGTCCCTGACCAGAGTCGCCGGTCAGGAACGCGCCGCTTCGATAACAGCTTCAAACAAGCGCGGATGTTCCGGTCGCTCGGTCAGATTCTCCGGGTGCCAATGTCTGGGCCGCCGGCCGCGCCTGTCGCGTGAGGCGCGCCGGCGGCCCTGAAGGTTACCGCAGTTACTAATGAACAGAGTTGTACAGCCTTGCGTCATCCACGGCTAACGGCGGCGAGTTCGCAGCATGCCCAGGCCACCGACGGCCGCCAGGACGAGCGAGGCAGGTTCGGGTACATCCGTCGCGCCGAAAGCGCTGTTGCCGCACGGACCGTCAACGAACTTGGCGGCGGCAAGCGCGGGAGTGTTACCCGGCGATATGTCGGTCAGCTCGGTCGAGAAGTCCGTGTCATGGAATGGTCCCGTTCCCTGGATGTCGAACGTGAAGATCCCGGTCTCGCCCGGTGCGATCTTATGGGGGTCTACGCCCACGCCGTCCTTGAGGCAGATGTCGAACTGGCCGAAGCCGTCCACATGCTTGTCGAGAATCACTTCCCAACCGATGGTGGGACTGGTTAGAACCAGGCCCGTCGCGCTCGACGTGTCGAGCACATTGAAGAACACGTGGTTCATGTCAAAGTCGTTGGGCGCCGTGGTGTCGTTGAACACGGCGAGCGTCAACTCCGTGCCGCCGCCGGTGATGCTGAACTCCAGCAGGGCATCCAGGACGGACGGCGAAGTCATGCCACTGCTGTATTTGCTGAGAGTGATTGTTGATGCCGATGCGCCGGGTGCCACACTCACCGCCAAGAGCAGGGCGCAGGTACACATAAGTGAACGCATTTCTAATACCTCCAAAGGTTGTTTACCCACCCGGTTTCGGGTACGGCGAGCGTGGGCTTCACTCAACTGATAGGGACACACCGCGGCCGGGTCCAACAAGTTTGTTCCGGGTCTCTTAAAAGTAGCACTGGGTGGGCATTCGCTCGGATGCGGGGGCAAGAAAACGTGATATCAAGTGCGTCTGTCCGATATGTGGCGGACGGCAGATAACTGCCGGAATTGCAGACGGACGTGTGCGGAAGGGCGAGTCTCCTCCCGAGCCGCGGCTCGCCCTCCCAAGGCAACGAACAATTCCTGAAACTGCGCTAGCGGCGGTGGTGGCGCCCGGCTTCGGCCACGAGGGCTTCGAATAGCCGCAGATGCTCGGGTCGGTCGAACAGGCTTTCGGGGTGCCACTGCACGCTCAGTAGAAACCGGCCGTCGCAGTCCTCCGAGGCCTCGAGCACGCCGTCCGGGGCGAACGCCACCGGCCGCAGCCCGCGGCCCGGTCGGGTCTGGTCGACGATCTGATGATGGCGGCTGTTCACTTCCATATCCGTGGCGCCGACGATCTCCGCCAGCCGCGAGCCGGACTCGATCGCGATGCGGTGGAACGCGTTCGCGTCCTGGGGCAGGTAGTGCGTCAGCGCCGGCGTCAGGCCCAGTTCATCGACGTGCTGGACGAGCTGCCCGCCGCGCGCCACGTGCGCCACCTGGTGCCCCAGGCAGATCGCGAGTATCGGCAATTCCGCGACATCCGCCCGTCGAAACAGGGCTACTTCCAGCCGGTCGCGGCGCCTGTGCAGCAGCGTCGTGCGCGGGTGCACGGCCTGGTCGAAGTGCCGCGGGTGCAGGTCGAAGCCGCCGGTGAAGATGAGGCCGTCGAAGCCGGCCAGGATTTCGTCCAGCAGGGCGTCGTCGTATTCATCCGGCACGGGCGTCAGGTGTGGCGTTCCGCCGGCGGCCAGCACGGCATCGTGGTAGGTGGCATCCAGGTATAGTTGCGGCCGGTGGGGTTCGAGCGGATCAATACGGAAATTGCTACTGACACCGATGAGCGGTTTCATTCAGGTCTCCTGCTGCCGGGTAATCCGCCGTCATAGCTGATGGACCAAGTGGCTCAGTGGTAGTATAGTAACGCACGATATTGGCGCGGTCTCCGGCGGCGCGGCCGGGTCCGGCAGTTCACGTTTTTCTCAATCGGCGTGGTGGATCGTGCAAAAACCAGTTTCCACACTGAATTATCGGATGCTGCTCGTTCTGGTGTGTCTGGCCTGGCAGGGAGGGCTGATATGTCCCATCCCCGCCGCCCGTGCCCAGCAGCAGGAAGCCCCCGAGGGCATGGCCATCAAGCGGGTCGAGATCACCGGCCTGGACACCATCAGCGAAGGCTGGGTGCGCCGTGTGATCAAAACCCGCGAATCACAGCCATACCTACGCCGGCAGGTGGAGGAGGACACCCGCGAGCTGTTGCGCTCGCGGCGTTTCCTGAACGCCTTTGCCACCACGCGCGTCGAGGATGGCCAGGCCGTCGTGATCTTCACCGTCCAGGAAAAGCCGGAAATACTTTCAGTCGAGATCGAGGGCAACAAACGCTTCACGGACGAGAAGCTGTACGAGCTCACCCCGTCGTCAGGCGATGTGATTGATATCTATGAAATCCGCCGGGCGCGCGACGAGATCGAGCGTCTGTATAAGAAGGCCGGACACTATTACGTACAGGTCGAAGTCGATGCGCGGGCCTTGCAGGATGAAAGCCGGGTGGTCTACCAGATTAACGAGGGGCCGCGCGTCAAAGTCCGCAAGATACTACTGGAAGGCAATCGCACATTTCGCGAATTCCGGCTGCGGGCCAACATCCGCTCCAAGACCTACATCTGGTTGCTGCGCACCGGCGAGTTTGACGAAGAGGTCGCCGACCGTGACGCGGTGGAGATCCAGCGCTATTACCGTGACCAGGGTTTCCTCGACGCGCGCGTCGGTTTTCGCCTGGACTTCGACGAGGTCTCACGCAGCGATCTGAACCTGGTCTACGTGATTGAGGAGGGTATCCGTTACCGCATCCGTGAAATCACGTTCGAAGGCAACAGCGCTTTCGACGAGCAGCGCTTGCAGGAGCAGTTGCAACTGGTTGTCGGCGAGATAGTGCGCGATGAAACCCTCCAGGAAGACAAACGCCGCCTCAAGGATCTCTATGGCGAGATCGGCTACGTCGATGCGTATATTGACACCAGCTACGACTTTCTCGAAGAGCCCGGCGTGGTCGCCCTGCGGTACCGGTTGGCGGAAAACAAGCAGTCGCGCTTCGGCCGCATCACCATCCGTGGTAATCCTAAAACCAAGGACGAAGTGATCCGCCGCGAGCTGCTTTTTTACCCCGGCGAGTTATACAACACCATCGCCACCAGTCGCGCCGAACAGCGTATTCGCGAGACCGGCCTGTTCAACTATGCCCAGGTCACGCCGCTCCCGGATGTTGACGGGATGCGTGAAGCGCTGGTCGAGGTTGAAGAGGCGGACACGGTTAATTTTCTGATCGGTGTCGGCGTGAGCACTGATAGTGGCGTACTGGGCTCACTCACGATCGAAAACCGGAACTTCGACCTGCTCGACTGGCCGCGCACCTGGGGCGAATTCTTCCGGGGCCAGGCCTTTCGCGGCGATGGACAGCGCTTGCGTTTCCAGGCCGAGCCAGGTACCGAGTTGACACGTTTTCGCATCGACTTTACCGAGCCCTACCTGCTTGATCGTCCGATCCGACTGGATACTTCGGCCTACCTCTTTCAACGTGGTCGGGATGGCTATGACGAGGAGCGCCTGGGTTTCATCGTCAGTGTGAGTAAGCGTTTCCCGCACGGGCCGCTGGCTGGCTGGGCGGTGGAAGGAGCGATCCGCGCCGAACGCATTGCCATTGATAATCTGGATCCATTAATGCCCAGTGTCATCCGTGAAGTGCGTGGCGATCATTTCCTGACCGGTTTGAAGGGCACGGTGGTACGTGATACGACCGACAGCCGGATTGTGCCCAGTGAAGGCTATCGTTTTTCGCTGGGTTGGGAGCAGGTTGGCGCCCTGGGTGGTGATTTCAACTTCGGCCGGCCCACCATGAGTTTTTCCTGGTACAAGACACTCCGCACCGACATCTTCGATCGCAAGAGTGTATTCGCCGTCCGGGCGGACACATCGTATCTCGTTGGTGACGCCCCCGTGTTCGAGAAGTTCTATGGCGGTGGCTTCGGCTCAATCCGCGGATTCAGTTTCCGTGGCATCTCACCGAAGGCTGGTATTTTTAATACACGCGTCGGCGGCAAGTTCATCCTGTTGACGGGGGCGGAATATTCATTCCCGTTGTACGGGAAAACATTCCGCGGCGTAACCTTTCTCGATATGGGCACGGTGGAAGAGGAGTTTGAGATTACCTCCTGGCGGGCCACGGTGGGCTTCGGTTTGCGGGTCAACATCAATTTCTTCGGACCGGTACCGATGGTTTTCGACTTTGGATTCCCGATCGCCAAGGATGACGGGGATAATACCCGCGTGTTCAACTTCGCATTCGGGGCCTCTTTCTAGCTTGCGACCAGCCGCGCGACCACTGGTATCGGGCACCTTTCGGCGACGGCTGACATGCCGCAAGTTGTTAATTGTCATACACTTATGGCAATCGCCGGAGGGATTGAAGTATCTAGGCAGGCCTGACCGAAATTATTATACAGGCTAGTTGACACCGCTAGGCCACGTGGTACACTTTAAAGCTCGGCACTAACGGTGGTACTACCGTGGTAGTGTGGGTGAGTCGAGGTTCGGAGTCTCTGGCGGCATATGCGGCCGGACGAACCTGTGCCAGCCGGCCGGGTTGAGGTGAAACGAGCCGCATGAGTTTGGGCTCGTAGCTCAGTTGGTTAGAGCGCGTCCCTGATAAGGACGAGGTCATAGGTTCGAGTCCTATCGGGCCCATTCGATTATCAGTTGGTGGTAATCGACGGTATTTGGAGGCGTGACCTTGGGATCATGGCTTCCAGTGATTGCGACCGGGCTTCTGATAGCCTTGGTGATCTGGGCGATCAGTCGTGCCGGCGGCGGCGGCGTCTGAGGCTCCGGCGGATGCGACTAGGCGTGTCCTGGTCGGGAATCCCGGGGCCGTAGCTCAATCGGGAGAGCGCCGCGTTTGCAACGCGGAGGTTGCCGGTTCGATTCCGGTCGGCTCCATTCGGTGGGGCGTAAGCCCGTCGGCTCTTGCGAGAGCCCGCGGGCCTGCGAAAGCGGGTGCTGGTGACTGAAGGTCAACAGTGTTGATCTTTGACAAGTTCATAGGTGGAAAGCGCGGGTATCGCAACCGTGATTTTCTGAGTCACATTTCATGAGGTGTTTAGGCGCCTCGTGAAATACGTTTTCTTAGAGAGTTTTCCGTTTGCAGCTTGTTCACAGCTCTTCATAAGCGTGATCAAGCTACTAAGGGTGCATGGTGGATGCCTAGGCGTGCAGAGGCGATGAAGGACGTGGCAGGCTGCGATAAGCTCCGGGGAGTGGCCAAACACGCATTGATCCGGAGACGTCCGAATGGGGCAACCCGGCGGTACTGGGCAACCAGATACTGTCACCGGCGGCTGAATGTATAGGCCGTCTGGAGCGAACCCAGGGAACTGAAACATCTCAGTACCTGGAGGAAAGGAAATCAACCGAGACTCCGTAAGTAGCGGCGAGCGAAAGCGGATTAGCCCATGGCTTCGAGCCATACGTCATCGTGACGTCAACCGAATGGTCTGGAATGGCCAACCACAGAAGGTGACAGTCCCGTAGGTGTCAGCCGAGCGATGACGGTCGAGTAGGTCGGGGCTCGTGGAACCCTGACTGAACTTGGGGGGCCCACCCTCCAAGGCTAAGTACTACTGCAAGACCGATAGTGAAGAAGTAATGCGAATGAAAGGTGAAAAGTACCCCTTCTAGGGGAGTTAAAAGTACCTGAAACCATGTACCTACAAGCTGTCGGAGCTCGATTTCCCGACTTGTCGGGAGCGAGTGACGGCGTACCTTTTGCATAATGGGCCGGCGAGTTACCGTATACGGCCAGGCTAAGTGCTTACGGCACGGAACCGTAGCGAAAGCGAGTCTGAATAGGGCGCATAGTCGTATGCGGTAGACCCGAAACCAAGTGATCTACCCATGGCCAGGTTGAAGGGATGGTAAAACGTCCTGGAGGACCGAAGCCGTGAACGTTGAAAAGTTCTGGCATGAGCTGTGGGGAGGAGTAAAAGTCTAATCAAACTTGGAGATATCTGGTTCTCCCCGAAATGTCTTTAGGGACAGCCTCGGGCCACTACGCCACGGGGGTAGAGCTACTGAATGAGACGAGGGCCCTTCCCGGGTACCTCCCTCAATCAAACTCCGAATACCGTGGCGATTATCCCGGGAGTGAGTATGCGGGCGCTAATGTTCGTGTACAAAAGGGAAACAACCCACATCGCCAGCTAAGGCCCCCAAGCTATGCTGAGTGCTTAAGGAAGTCCGTTTTCATAAACAGCCAGGATGTTGGCTTAGAAGCAGCCACCATTTAAAAAGTGCGTAATAGCTTACTGGTCGAGAAAATGGGTACCGATGATGATTGGGACTAAGCATAGCGCCGAAGCTGCGGGTTTCCGCCTCTGGCGGAAGCGGTAGGGGAGCGTACCACAGGAGATACAAGCCATACCGCAAGGAGTGGTGTCGGCCTGTGGTAGTGAGAATGCCGGCATAAGTAACGATAAAGCGGGTGAGAATCCCGCTCGCCGTAAGCCTAAGGTTTCCTGGGGAAGGGAAATCCGCCCAGGGTTAGTCGGATCCTAAGTCGAGGCTGAAAGGCGTAGACGATGGATAGCAGGTTAATATTCCTGCACTTCGTATAGCGGTTGAACCGGCGGGGACGTTATTCCAGACCGTGGCCCACTACTAGAATAGAGGGTGCCCGCAAGGGCGAGGCCGATTTGTTGCTGAAGCATGGAACGGAATAACCGAGAAAAGCCGTCCGGGGACGCTATGCGAATCCGTACCAAAACTGACACAGGTAGGCGAGGAGAGTATCCTAACGGCGCTCGAGAGAACGGTCCTTAAGGAACTAGGCAATTTGACCCCGTAACTTCGGGATAAGGGGGCCCTCCTCCCGGCTTGCCGGGAAAGGGCGCAGAGAAGCGGCTCTGGGAACTGTTTATCAAAAACACAGGTCTGTGCTAACACGTAAAGTGGACGTATACAGACTGACGCCTGCTCGGTGCCGGAAGGTTAAGGAAGTAGGTCATCCCGACTTGTCGGGAGAAGCTTACGACTGAAGCCCCGGTTAACGGCGGCCGTAACTATGACGGTCCTAAGGTAGCGAAGTTCCTTGTCGGGTAAGTTCCGACGTGCATGAATGGCGTAATCACTGGAGCAGTGTCTCAAGGACCGACTCGGTGAAATTGTAGTCGCGGTGAAGATACCGCGTTCCCGCAGCAAGACGGAAAGACCCCGTGAACCTTTACTGCAGCCTGGTATTGCCAATTGGTATCACATGCGTAGGATAGGTGGGAGGCTTTGATGCGGCTGTTCCGGCAGTCGTGGAGCCAACGTTGAAATACCACCCTTGTGCTATTAGTTGCCTCACCCCGACCCGTGAATCCGGGCGGGGGACCGTGCTAGGTGGGCAGTTTGACTGGGGCGGTCTCCTCCTAAAGAGTAACGGAGGAGTGCAAAGGTCGGCTCAGCACGGTTGGCAATCGTGCGTCGAGTGCAAGGGCATAAGCCGGCTTAACTGCAAGACTTAATAGTCAAGCAGATGCGAAAGCAGGCCCTAGTGATCCGGTAATCCCGTGTGGAAGGGTTATCGCTCATCTGACAAAAGGTACTCCGGGGATAACAGGCTGATCGCCACCGAGCGTCCATAGCGGCGTGGCGGTTTGGCACCTCGATGTCGGCCCATCACATCCTGGGGCTGAAGGCGGTCCCAAGGGTTCGGCTGTTCGCCGATTAAAGTGGTACGCGAGCTGGGTTCAGACCGGCGTGAGCCAGGTCGGTCCCTATCTGCTGTGGGCGTACGAGTCTTGAGGGGCCATCACCCTAGTACGAGAGGATTGGGTGGTACGTGCCTCTGGTGTACCTGTTGTCGCGCTAGCGGCACGGCAGGGTAGCTAAGCACGGATTGGATAAACGCTGAAGGCATCTAAGCGTGAAGCCGTCCCCAAGATTAGGACTCGGTGCTCCCTTCGGGTGAGCTGAAGACCCCTGGTCGACGACCAGGTTGATAGGCCGGATGTGTAAGGGTAGAGATGCCCTCAGCTAACCGGTACTAACGGTCAAAGGCTTGATCGCGCTTATGATTGGCTGTGAATTTTACAGACCAGCTGCATCGGAAAACGTTTGCGTCCCGCATTCCACCTGACGAACTTGCTTTGAGTGCTAACCTGTTAGCGCGTCTTAACGACCACTGACAGGCACACGATCTGCCGGTGACCTTGCGTGTGGGGAAACACCTGATCCCATTCCGAACTCAGTAGTAAAGCCCACACGGCCGATGGTAGTCCTGATCGGGCGAGAGTAGGTGATCGCCGGCTTTTTCGGCCCGTCGTTACAACCGTAACGCCGGGCCACCTTTATGCGCGGATTGAACGCCGGGCTTCAATACCTGCTTCGGTATCTTGGGTACATCAATAGTCTTACCCCTGGTGTGCGACTAGGGTGGGCCGTCGGGTTGGCGGGTGGGTAACGTAGTGGTTGGATCAGACACCGTGGCTCGGCTAATTCGTACCCAATTCGCGGTGACCGACATATCGCCGTGAATGGCACCCCCGACGCTGGCCTCTTCGCCGACGCGCAGATCGGCCAGATCGGCCGGACGATCGTCTATGCGGATATCGCAATCAAGTGGCACCGAACCTTCGAGAGTGATCGTGCGGCCACTTTTGGGATGCACGAATTCGAGAGTGGCGGTTCGACTACTAACGTCGAGGGCGGTGATGGTTCCGGTTATTGTGTGTACTCGGGCGCGTGTAATCACCAGCACCACCACGCATATGGCAGCCACCAGGAGCAGGGCCCCGGCCAGAGATATGACCAGTCGTTTATTCCTGATAGACATCATATCGGACTATCACCTTTGCGGCACGACTGGACCAGCCGGCAATGCCGAGAAACATATCCTGGATTAAACCGCGCGGCCACCGGCTAATGCGGTCGTTCCGCGGTAAATGTAAAGGGTATCGTGGGTCGGGGGTATCACACAAGGTCCCAGTATAACGATCACGCCGCCGACGGATTCAGTTCTGTTCATGAAGTTTATTACGGTACCGGGTAGATGGGTCGATAATGAACCAGGACACAATTCCTTCGGTCCATGTTTTATGGACTAGATGGAGCCAGGTCCGGATACGCCCTCCGGACATGTGGAGCTGTGAGCAGGCATGAACCAGACCATGGATACGCAATCGGCAGTACCAGAAAAAACCAAGAAAGACAATGTGCGCGCTGACTCGCACAACAAACTCCAGGCCCGGGCACAAAAATGGGCACGCTTGTGTCAGGATTTGACCGCCCGCGCCGACGAGCTGCGCCAATTACGAGACGAGGTCACGCCACGTTCAAATATGCTGGATGAACGTGAACGCGAGCTGGTCCGCGCCGAACAATTGCTGCAAGATCGCACTCTGCGCATCGAAACGCTCACGGCGGAGCTGGAACGGCGCGGAAACGAGTTACAGGCGCGCGTGGCCCGTCTGGATGCCTATGATCGCGAACTCTCGGCGCGGGTCGAGCAACTGGATCAACGCCGAGCGACGCTGGACGAAGACAGTATCCGGCTCAAACAACGTGATCATGAACTTCAGGCCCGTGACGTGGAACGGGAGTCTACTGAACGCGAGCAGAAACTTCAGGCCGAGGAATTGGCCCGCCGGCGGGAGATGCTTACGATCGAAGCCGAGGAAATCCGTGCGCGGCAGGGCCGTCTGGATTCTTACGAAGCCGAATTGCAGACCCGCCTCCAGGAGTACGAACAGCGCAGCGCCGAGCTGTTTAAGAGCCAGGCCGCCGTGGAGACCGAGACCGGTGAATTGAAAACGCAACGTGCCGAGCTATCGGAACTGAGTACCGAGCTTACGGCCCAGCGAAATGACCTGGATAGTCGCCTGACCGAGCTTGATCGTCGGCGAAGTGCCCTCGATACCCGTGATGCGGACTTACAGGCGGCGAGCGCGGCGTTAAACACCCATGAAGGCGAACTGGCGCGCCGCACTGAAGAGTTACAGCGCCGTGACGTTGAGTTGGTCAAATGCCAGGGTAAAGTGGAGCGTTATCAGGCCGAACTCGATCTCCGGGCCGAGAAGCTCGCCAGCCAGCAAGCCGAGCTGGCGGCTCGTGATCAGATGCTGGCGGGACGACTGGAGGAACTCGAGCGTCGCGAGAGAGAATATCTCACATGTGAAGAGGAACTCAAGACACGGGTTCAGAACGCGGAACAGCAGGCCCTGCGGGTGCGGGAGCATGAAGAGTTACTGAGTGCCCGGCGGAACGAGTGTGAGATTGCCAACCATGAGAATTTGAAGCGCGCCTTGGAATTTGAACGCCGGCGTAGCGTGTTTGATTCTCAAGTTGGCACACTGCACGTCTGGACGCGGGCCTATCTCAAGCAGGTTGCCGCAAAACGCCGACCGAAATTGCGTCGGACGGACCAGGTACACGTGACTTACGACCCGGCCGAGGATGTGCCCAAGGTGACCGAGTAATCGTCAGCAGCCGCTTTGCAAAGTTATCAACAGGGTTATCAGGGCAACCACCACACCGATTGCGCCGATCCAGATGCGCCAGTGCTCCAGGCGGACCTTTTTCTCGGCGGCCCGGGCCGCGCGCTCGGCAGGGGATTCATAATCACCCGTCGCGGGGGGAGTAGGAGCTGGCGGTGGCGGCTGCCCTGGAGTACTGCCCTTTTTGGCGCTTTTTCCCGCGGCTTTCACCGCCTTCTTGGTCTGTTTGGCGTTAATCTTATCCGCGTCTGCCATATCCCAGGTTCCCTGATTCGGTCACTTTCTCGTATCCCCTGGATTGTATCCTCAAGGGTATTCGTTGGGATAGACCAGCTATTACTGATCAGCTTCCAGACCAAATTACTTGCTGGAGCAAAACGCTTCGGCTTCGATTTCGATCAGCATATCAGGATCGATCAGGGCCCGCACTTCGACCATCGTGGTGGCCGGATGTGAATCACCGAAGAATTCACGATGAGCACGGCCGTATTCTTCCCAACGCCGGATGTCTGTCACAAACATGCGCGTACGGACGATATCCCGCACATCCGCGTCTAATTCGCGCAGAGCCACACACACCAACTCCAAACATCGGCGGGCCTGGGCATAGCCGTCCCCGGGGGCGTGGACGGTTCCATCTTCGGCGACCGGCGCCGTGCCGGTGACGTAAATATGGTTCCCGGCCCGCACGGCACGGCAATAGCCGATCCGCTTTTCCCAGGGGGCGTTTGAATATGTCCGGCGAAAACTCATGTTCTATCTCCCCACAATGTCCTACTTGGCGAGATGCTTCAACATCTTTAGCTATCTTGATTTACCGTCCGGTCCCAAGATGCGGCGTTGGCGCTGCATGAGCGTGTCCAGCAGGTAACGCGTATCTTCCGGACGGCTGAGGCGCGCCGCCGCGATGATCGCCTCCAGGTGCTCCTGCTTGAGATCGCGAATCTTCGAGATGATCCAACGCCGGTCCGCGCCGGACATGTATTGAAAGGGAGTGTTCGGCATTTGTGACCGCCAGAGCAGCGGTGAAAAATGATCGGCGGTGAACCTGCCCACCGCCGGCGAGACGGCTGGCTGTACTGGATCTGGTTCGGGATGCGCCAGGCTGAAGGACAGGAACTCGAGCAGCGCCCAGCCGACGCTACCCTGGTGTCGCCACCCACGCCAGGATTCTTTCGGTACACCCTGCCAGGATCCCAGACACGAATTGAAGTCGATCAGGTAATACTTCGCGCGCCCGTCCTTGACCACCACGAGTGTGTTGCTGCCGACCCGGTCGGTGTCGTTGATCCAGGCGCAGGCCAGACGCAGGCCGCGCAACTCCCGCCGATGACGAAACCAGTCAAAGTGAAAATGCCCGGCGACGTCATCGAGGAATAAAGCGGCGGTGGCGCGTTGCCCATCGAAGCGCGCGTCGCCGGTGCCGGTGATCTCGACCAGGTAGATCGGCGGGACGTTGTATCCCAGGGCCCACATGATGCGTGAGCCGATGATCGCCGCCGACGTGCCCAGCTCGGGATAATCCGGGTGATCCAGCTTGAACAGAAACCTACGGCCGTCGGCATCGGTCCCGATGAAGCCGGGGGTTGCTCCGCTGGTCTTGAGCTTCTTGATCGTAAAGGGGGGCTGTGGGGCCGGATCCTGGCACGGACCCGTGGCCACGCGCGCGGGCGTAAGCTCGGCGGCGGTGCGATTCGTATAAAAGGATGAATCCGATATTCCTGGGCTGGCGGCATTCCAGGCCTCGTTACCCGCCAGATGACGCCAGAGTGTTTCCAGCGTGATGATGTCACGTCCGGGGACGAGAATCGAGGCCTTGAACCACTCCATCCGTTTCTTATCCCGGCTGGCACGGATGTGGTCTTCGATGAAGTTACTTTGGTTGTAGTGATGCAGTCGGGCGCAGCCGCTGGTCAGGCATTCGATCCCTGACAGCAGGATCAGACAGATATACCAGGCGCGTTGCTCTCTTGTACTCAGCGCTCGCATTCCACCCGCCATGAACGCAGCGTGTGCTCGTCATCGAACATCAGCAGAACGTCGTCGTACGTTTCGCGTGCTTCGCCGACCGAGACGAAATATGAAAAGCCCACCGATCGACTGCCCTTGGAAAAATGCCAGTTGCACGCGTAGCCATCGTCCAGCTCGATCCGGCTGTCGGGCATGCCCCATTCCTGTACAAACTCATCCACCTTAGATTCGCCCACGCGCGGACTGAGGAAGTCGGCGTAGCGGTCCCAGGCTTTGCGCTCCGCTTTGCCCGCACAGCCGAAGCAAGCGACGCATCCCGTTGTCAACAACATCAGGAGCAGTGATTGTCGGTGCCGGCTCATCACGGAACGATCTCCGTCGGTGGTTGCCATTACGATCCGTCAGTTTGCGGATTAGTGCCGGCCCGTCAAGGCGCGGCACGCTCTGGGCCTATCCGACAGTGACTCGCATTGTCTCCGCATCTCGCTACAATTGCACCACAAAAACGGCTACCAGTGGGAGGTAACGCATGAGCTGGATCGCGATGACGGTAATCCTGGTGGTGTCGCTGGCCACTTTCGCCGTGTCGGCCTGGAAGCGCTGGCGGCTCATGCTGATCGCCGAGGCTCCGGCGAAGCGGGCTGACCGTGTAGGCGAGCGTATCAGAGCCGTGCTGCTGTACATGTTCGGCCAGCAGCGCATGCCGCGCTACTTTGCCGCCGGCTGGGCGCACATTATCGTTTTCTTCGGCTTCATGGTGCTGCTGCTCAATACCATCATCCTCTGGGTGCGTGGCTATGTGGCCGATTTCGATTTCTGGGGTGTCTTCGGTTTGGACAGCCCGCTCGGCATTGTCTACGCCTTTGCGCGCGACATTTTCACATTGCTCGTCATCGTCGGCGTGGTGATCTTCTTCTGGAACCGCGCCGTCCTGCGGCTCAAGCGCCTGACGCTGAACTTCGAGGGCCTGCTCATCCTGCTGATCATCTTCACCATGATGATCGCGGATTTCGTGTATGAGGGCATCGAACTCATTCATCATGCTGATGCGGACGGGAGTGTGGTGGTGGCTGCCATGCCATTCGGCTCGGTCGTGGCCATGATCCTGAGAGGGCTGCCTGAAGCCGCGCAACATGTGCTTTGGCATGTCGGCTTCTGGACACACTCGGCGCTGGTGCTGATCTTTCTGAACCTGCTGCCGTACGGCAAGCATTTCCACGTCATCACGGTCCTGCCCAACGTCTTCTGCCGCAATCTGAACGTCTCCGGGAAACTGCCCACCACCGAGGATATTGAGGGCAAGCTCGAACGCGAGGAGACGCTGGGCGTGCGGCTGGTGAAGAACTTCAGTTGGAAGGACGTGCTCGACTTTTACACCTGCACCGAGTGCGGGCGTTGTACGGACAACTGCCCGGCGAATATGACCGGCAAGGAACTCTCGCCCAAGCACCTCAGCGTGCACTTGCGCGATCATATGTACGAACGGGCACCGGTCTGGCTCGCCGCGACCCCGCCGACCGGCAATGGCAACGGCGATGGTGAAGCCGCGGAGCCGGACGAAAAGGACGTGCTGGTACCGGAAATCATCAAGCCAGAGGTTCTGTGGGCCTGCACGACCTGCGGGGCCTGCGAGACGGAATGTCCGGTCTTCATCTCGTACATCGACAAGATCGTGGACATGCGCCGCAACCTGGTCATGGAGCAGGGCGTGTTCCCCGAGCAATTGCAGAACATGTTCCAGGGTCTCGAACGGGCCGGTAATCCGTACAGCTACCCCAATGAACAACGCGCCGACTGGGCGACGGGGCTGGAAATCCCCTTACGCAGCGATAAGCCCGACGCCGAGTGGCTCTTATGGGTGGGCTGTTCACCGTCGTTTGACGATCGGGCCCGCAAGATCGCACGGGCCACGGCGGAACTGCTGCTGGCCGCCGGCGTGGACTTTGCCATCCTGGGTCCCGAGGAGATGTGCACCGGCGATCCAGCGCGGCGGGCGGGCAATGAGTACCTTTTCCAGACGATGGCGCAGCAGAATATCGAGACGATGAAGGGCTACAACGTGCGGAAGATCGTCACCATCTGCCCGCACTGCTACAACACGCTCCAGAACGAATACGGCGACTTCGGCGGCGACTACGACGTGGTGCCGCACGTCAGCCTGTTGAGCGAGTTGGTGCGCGGCGGCAAGCTCAAGCCGGTGCACGCTGTTGACGCCAGTGTCGCGTATCACGACGCATGCTATCTCGGTCGCCACAATGATATCTACGATCCGCCGCGCGATGTGCTGCAGAGCGTACCTGGCCTGAAGCTCGTCGAACCCGAGCGCTGCCGCGACCGGGCCATGTGTTGCAGTGCCGGCGGCGCGCAGATGTGGAAGGAAGAGGAAGCAGGTGACGCCCGCGTCAACCACACCCGCGTCAACCAGTTACTCGAAGCGTTACCCGCCGGCGCGTCAGATCGCACCCTCGCCTCGGCCTGTCCCTTCTGTATGACAATGTTAACCGACGGCCTCGCCGACCAAGGCCACGAAGGCATCGCCACCCTCGACATCGCCGAAATCCTGCACCGCGCCGTAATCGGTCCGAAGGAGCTGGCCTAATGTAGCATGACTATCCGTATGGCTATGATCAATTAAGAGATGAGCCGCATGAAATACCTTCTGTTGATTGTCTGCCTGTGCCTCTCCCCCATGGCATGCCGTCGTGATAGTAACACGGATACGCCGACGAAGGGGGGCGAGGACTTGTCGAGTTCTCAATCCCCGGAGAATGAACAACCCCCAACCACTAAAGCGGTGGACTTGTCGGATGACTCTCCAGATGATCTCTCTCGACAAAGCGTAGAGGACGCTTGCGCCGGCGTTTTCGACGATCCTAGCCAAATCGACATGCTAATACAGGAAATGAGGGGACGGTCTTTCGCGGACTTGGAGGATTGGAGCGTTAGATTTATTGCGGCGGGCATGTGTCAGAATCACGATGACGTAGCGAAGTGTGAAGCATGTATGCGTGAGATCATCGAGTATGTAAATGGTCACCGCATCCGCCCCACAACGCCGCCATCCGACGCTGAATTGCGGGGACTATTCGAGGATCAACACGCCGTCTTCACCAAACTGCGAGATATGATCCTGTCCGAACGAGTTCTTGTGGGAGTAGGGACGGACTTCCTGTGCTTTCAGCCTCCGAGTTCACAGCGTCCGCAGTCTTTCTGGCTCCACGGAGATAGGTATTCAGGACAGGAAGGCGAAGATCTCTCCAGGGATGAATTGCTACAAAAGATCGGAATCACACCAGAGCGATACGACGCTTACATGGAGTTGCTGAAAGAGATTGGAGCGTACCGCCTCACCCGTCCGTCTTTGCGCCCTGATTTACATCCTGTATGCGTCAAGGTGTACCGCTACGGCAACGTCGTAAGCAGTTTGTGTAAGGCCGTTGAGTATTTTGCCCCTGAGCATTTTTCGGGTGGAGTCGGACAATACCATACTGTAGTGGAATGCACGGACGATATGCCTGACGAATCCGATTGGTATGCTCCGCTTGGTGGGGGATGGTTTATCCACTTCTCCCGTTCATAGAGAGAGAAAAGGGGAGAGAGAAAAGGGGATAAGAGAGAAAAGGGGATAAGTTCATTTAATCCAAGAGAGAAAAGGGGATAAAGAGAGAAAAGGGGATAAGTTCATTTAATCCACCTACGGCGACCGGCAGGCCGTCGCCAGCGACTTGCTCACACCAGCCAGCCAGGTTAGCCCCGGTGAGGGGGTGCATGAATCGGCGAGCGGTGGCGTCCCGGAGGGACGCAATGAGTGTAGCCCAGCGTGCAACGCTGGGACATATTGGCCCAGCCACATATCCCAGTCCCGCCAGGGACGGATGAATGTAGCCCAGCATGAAATGCTGGGATTGGGTTCGGATTGGAAATAATCAGTCCCGGCAGGGACGGATGAGGTTTCACTCGTCCCTGGCGGGACTGGGGTATGGATGGTGGGCGTTCATGAACCCGGCACTGCGTACCGGGCTACGGTCAGTCGTCCCTGACGGGACTTAAGGGTTGTGCGTGCCGTGGTCCCAGGGCTGCGCCCTGGGCTACGGTCAGTCGTCCCTGACGGGACTGGGAATTAGGGGGTGAACGGCTGCGGTCCCAGGGCTGCGCCCTGGGCTACATTCAGTCGTCCCTGGCGGGACTGTGTTTCCGGAAGTTAGTCGTCTTGCTCGGTCTCGAGCGGGCCGCTCAGGGCGCCGAGCGCGACGATGTCACCGGCGCTGAGTACCGGGAACTCGGCCGGTAGCTGCTGCTCATCGGCATCTTCCGGCGCGCTGCTGAACTCGAATTCGCCGGCGCCGGACGCATCGAGCGTGATGGAGAGAACCACCACGCCGTTCACCGCCACGTCGAGCGTGGCGTCTGGTTGTCCGCCGGTCACCTCGACTTCGAAGCTGGTGTGATCGGCTTCCTGCTCGTACTCGACCGTTGCACGAACGGTGCCGCCGGAGAGGACGGCCTGCAGCTCATTTCCCGCCACGTCATCGTCCTGCTCGTCCTCGAGTTCGTCGTTGGGCCCGTTCTCGCCGTCCTCGTCGGTCCCGTCCTCGACCTGGTCGTTGGGTCCGTTCTGGACGTCCTCGTCGGTCCCGTCCTCGACCTGGTCGTTGGGCCCGTTCTCGACGTCATCGTCCGCATCGTCCTGATCCCCATCCTCGGCGCCAAACTGATGCTCGCCCTCGAACTCGCCGGTCTGCGTGTCACCGTCATCCGCATCCGGCTGCCCCTGTGCGGGCGATTTCACGTCCGTGGCACCGGCGGTCACGCCCAGCAGATCGAGAAGGCTATTGCCGGCTAACCCGCTCCCCGCATCGAACACGCACCCCGCTATCAGCATGACACCCCCCATGAAACCAACGAGTAGCCAACTGTTCCATCCCAAGCGCGCTCCGCGGTTCGCGTTCGTGTTCTTCTCCTTCTTCTCCCCTTATCGGGCACGTCCTTGACCCGACATTCCCATTCATCACTCGCCAAGCCCACATTGTACGCAGGCGAGTTACATGACACAAACGAAAACGGACTTTCTCGGGGAAGCAAAGGGGAGGGGAAGTACAGGGGATGGGTTCATTCATTCCGCCTACGAGGACCGCCACCCGTAGGCCAGCGGTCTGCTCCCAGCAGCCAGCCAGGTTAGCCCCGGCGGGGGGGTGCACGAATTGGCGAGCGGTGGCGTCCTGTAGGGACGCAATGAGCGTAGCCCAGCACGCAGTTCTGGGATCCGGGTCGGATCGGGAACAATCAGTCCCGCAGGGACGGCTGAGCGTAGCCTAGCATGCAATGCTGGGAGACGATGGCCAACTAACCGAATCCGAGTCCCGCAGGGACGACTGAAAGGCCGGGGTTCCCAATAGCCCTCTTATATCAGTTCGCCGCAAAAGGCGTGTAGAGTCCGGGCTCCGTTCCGGACGTCGTCGTGGAAGAACGTTTTTCCCGCGTTCCACGGCCGGAACAGAGCCCGGCCGCTACATTTGCAGACCGGCACGGACTTTTGCGGCGGACTGCCGGGCGAAGACAGGGATTGCGATAGTGGCTCGCATCCACTCGAACTTGAGCGGCGTCGCATCACGCCGCACACCGCGCGTCCGCGGATGTGAAAGCGACTCAAAGAGGCGGCTTACCCGAGGGTAGACCGTGAGAGACTTCTTGGCCAGGGGGGCGGTGGGCCAGATGTCGCGCCGTGCCGGGGTCCACACGGAGCGAAATTCTTTCGCGAGACCTCTTGACAAGCAGGCTCTTATCGCTAATCGTGCCTATTATTGATAAGGACCAAATGCGGCTGACATTAAAGTACAAGGGCAGACGCGGCTGGGCGTAAGCTGCGTGCTCCAGATGGTCGCAAGGCAGGCGACGTAGACTTGCGGAAACGGAGAGTATGGCGTCAGGGTCATGCTGACCAGGATTGCAGAGCTTGAGATGGAGTGGAGTTCGCTATTGAATGTGTGTAGGGACACGTGCGAGCATGAGCGTCAGGATACGAGTATGATCCACGATCTGGTGGATCTCGCGGTCTGGGAAAAAGACCACGCCACGAATGCCTATCGCCAGTGGTTCAATACGGAGCATATGGAGGAGGAGGCCGCAGCATGATAGTAAACGCTCTGGCGTGTTGAGGAGCGGATGCATGACAAGCGAGAAGGCGATACAGACGGCCAGCGCGTTCGAGAACGAAGGGCATGACGAGAAGGAGACCTTGAGATGAAGAAGTGGAAATGTGTATGCGGCTACATTCACGACGGGGACGAGCCTCCGGCACGGTGTCCGAAGTGTGGCGCTCCCGCCGAGAAGTTCACGGCGTTGGATGAGACAACCGCGCATCTGGTGGAGCGGTCGCGGCACACGAACGCCCTTCATTGCCGGCTGGTGAATCTGGGCCGCAAGATGGAGCAGGTCTGCGGAGATGGTATCGAGGACAATCTCGATCCCGGCTGTGTGGACGTCTTCCAGAAGGCCCAGGCGCACAGTTACGAGATCATGAAGCTGGCAATGACGGAGATGCAGATTCACATCGCCAAGGGCAAGTGGGGCTAGGATAAAGATGGAGCGTGAAGGGTGAAACGGGCAGGGCGACGTCGAGACCACGCGCGTGTCCTTCAGCGCTTTCCTGAATTGAAAGGAGAAGAAGTTGGCACTTGATAGTGTGGACAAAATCCTCGATTTCGCGATTCGGCAAGAAGAACAGGCGGCTCAATTCTACACGGAGCTGGCTGGGAGGATGCCGCGCGAGCAGATGCGGGAAGCTCTTTTGGGCTTTGCTGAAGAGGAGCAGGGGCACAAGGCCAGGCTCTTGCAGGTCAAGGCTGGCAAGCAGATGCTGGCCGCCGAGCAGCGTGTGCTGGATTTGAAGATCGGCGATTACCTGGAGGACGCCGAGCCTGCCGGGGACATCGATTACCAGCAAGCGCTCATCCTGGCGATGAAGGCGGAGAAGGCCGCGTTCAGGCTCTACAGCGACCTGGCGTCAGTCACGGATGATCCCACGTTAAAGGCGACGCTGCTGGGTTTGGCCCAGGAGGAAGCCAAGCACAAGCTGCGGTTTGAGATCGAATATGACAACGAGTTCCTAAAGGAAAACTAGGTGCTTGAAAACACCCGCAAGGAGCACGTACAGATGAAAAGTCTGAAAGGCAGCCAGACGGAGAGGAACCTGCTGACCGCGTTTGCCGGCGAGTCTCAGGCAAGGAACTGCTATACCTATTTCGCCGGCAAGGCGAAGAAGGAGGGCTTCGTCCAGATCGCGGACATCTTCGAAGAGACCGCCAATCAGGAGAAGGAGCACGCCAAGCGGTTATTCAAGTTCCTGGAAGGCGGGAACGTGGAAATCGCGGCGACGTTCCCGGCTGGCGTGATTTGCAATACGGCGGAGAATCTCAAGGCCGCCGCCGGCGGCGAGCATCATGAGTGGGAGAGTATGTACCCGGAATTCGCCGTGACCGCTCGTGAGGAAGGCTTCGAGGCCATCGCCGAGGTGTTCGAGGCTATCGCCGTCGCCGAGAAACAGCATGAGAAACGCTACCTCGGCCTGCTGGCGAACGTCGAGGCCGGGATGGTCTTCAAGAAGCAGGCGAAGGTCGTCTGGCGGTGCCGGAACTGTGGTTATCTGCACGAAGGCGAGGAGGCACCGGATTCATGCGTGGCGTGCGCGCACCCACGGGCGTACTTCGAGCTGTTGGCGGAGAACTGGTAGTAGTATGACCAGGTTGTGTCGATTATTTGGGTCTTGAATTCCCATGTTGTCATATAACCGTGAAATCAGGAATTCAACGGCGGATCTGAATCCTTAGGGAAGCACTGCGATGACAGTGGAGCGCTATCTTCGGCTGATCGCGGGGACGTTCGTTCTTGGTAGTCTGGCCCTGGGGTATTGGGTCCACGATGCGTGGTACTTGTTGACAGCCTTCGTGGGACTGAACCTGCAACAGTCGGCATTCACGAATTGGTGCCCGATGATAACGATCCTGCGGAAGATCGGCGTCAAGCAGGCATAGAGGAGGCTACATCAGTGTTGTCCGTTGCCACCCGGTTAATGCTCGTGGAGGGTGTCGGTGAGTAAGACGTTGCGCGAGAACATCGACTGGGTTGGGTGTGTGGACTGGACCGTGCGCGATTTCCACGGCTACAACACCGACCGTGGCGCTACCTATAACGCATATCTCATCCGCGACGAGCAGACCGCCCTGATCGACACGGTCAAGACGCCATTCGTGGATCGGCTACTTCAGAACATCGGAGAACTGACGGATCTGGCGAGTATTGACTACGTAATCTGTAACCATGCCGAGCCTGACCACTCCGGCGGCATGGCGCGGGTGCTGGAGGCACTGCCAAACGCCGTCCTGGTTTGTGACAAGAAGTGCGAAGTCGTGTTGGGTCAGCATCACGATTCATCCGGCTGGAATACCCGGATCGTCGCCACCGGCGATACGCTCACTCTGGGCCAGCGGACGCTCCAATTCATCGAGACGCCGATGGTTCACTGGCCGGAATCGATGTTCACATACATTCCCGAGGAGAAGCTGCTCTTCTCGATGGATGCCTTTGGTCAGCACTATGCCAGCTCGCAGCGCTTCGACGATGAGGTTCCGTTGTGCAAGGTCATGGAGGAGGCCAAGAGCTACTATGCCAACATCATCATGCCCTTCAGCCGGCAAGTGGCCAAGGTGCTGGATAAGGCGGCGAATCTGGACATCGAGATGATCGCTCCCAGTCACGGCGTGATCTGGCGCAGCCACGTTATGGAAATCGTCGAGGCTTACGGGAACTGGGCGAATAGTCGGCTTAAGCCGAAGGTTTTGGTTATCTATGACACGATGTGGGACAGCACCGGACAGATGGGGCGGGCGATTCATGAGGGGGCGTCCGAAGAAGGTGTGGCGGCGGAACTGATAAACGTTCGGGTTTCAAACCTGACCAGGATCGCCACCGAGGTGCTTGACGCGGCCGGCGTGGCGTTTGGCTCCTCGACACTTAACCAGGGCGTGCTTCCGATGGCCAGCGCGGTACTGACCTACCTGAAGGGGCTGAAGCCGGTTGCCAAGGCCGCCCTGGCATTCGGCTCGTATGGTTGGAGCAAGGGCGGACCGGAAGCGGTGAATGAAGACTTGAAGGCGATGAAGTGGGAGGTTCTACGCGCGCCGATCATGGCGCAATACCGGCCTACCGTGGAAGTGCTGGATGAGTGCCGCGCGGCGGGGAGATTGCTGGCCGAGAAGGCCAGGCAGATGGCCTCCGACCGCGGGACCGGTGGTAGGGTTTGCGTTGATCCTTGATGATGAGCGTGGATTTGCGGTTCACGGGCACTTGCCGCCCGATTCGACTGGATGGGATGTTTCAAGGTGAACTGGTTGAATCTTTTGGGAATCGCGGTCGGACTGGCGATGGACGCGTTTGCCGTCTCGATCGCCGCGGGGCTGACGATTGACAGCGTGACGCCTCGACACGTGTTCCGGATCGCGTTCCATTTTGGGTTGTTCCAGTTCATGATGCCGATCATTGGTTGGCTGGCTGGATCAGCCATTTCGACGCAGGTCATCACTTTCGGCCACTGGCTGGCATTTGCCTTGCTTTGCCTGATCGGCGGCAAGATGCTGCTTGATACCCGTTCGAGCACCGGAAAAAAGGTCAACGCGGATCCCAGCAGGGGATGGCTGCTCGTGGCCCTGTCGCTCGCAACCAGCATTGACGCGCTGGCAGTAGGCCTGAGCATGGCGTTCCTGCAGATTTCGATCTGGCTGCCGAGTGTGGTCGTTGGCCTCGTGGCGGCTTTGTTCAGCACTGTGGGTATTACGTTGGCCGGCCGGGTCCTGCGCCGTTGGGGACGTGTCGCTAATCTGGTTGGAGGATGCATACTGATATTGATTGGCGTCAGGATCGTTATCTCGCATCAGGCGTGAAGCTATGGAGCCTTCATCGACGTATGGTTTGGATCCGACGCCAGAGTGGGACGACCGAATTGGTTCATGATCGACTGTATCACCATGTGGGAGATTAAAGAACATGAAAAAGTATGAATGCGACGCTTGTGAATATGTCTATGATCCCGAGAAGGGTGACCCCGATAGCGGGATCGCGCCTGGAACGGCGTTCGAGGATATTCCGGAAGACTGGGTCTGCCCCGTCTGTGGTGTGGGTAAGGATAGTTTCTCGCTGGTGGAGTAACGGCCGCGTGGGCCGGCATACCCCAAGTCAGCTTTTGACGGTGTGCCATGGACGATCGGTTCGTTGAATTCTTCCAGCAGTTTCATCCGGTCACGATGGCGCTGATCGCCACGCTCTTTACGTGGTTTGTCACGGCGGCGGGCGCGGCGCCGGTGCTATTTGCCAAGCGAATCAACCAGAAGATGATGGACGGGATGCTTGGCCTGGCGGCGGGTGTCATGATCGCCGCCAGCTTCTGGTCGCTGCTGGCTCCGGCCATCGAGATGTCGGACGGCGATTGGAAGCCGGCCGCCATCGGTTTTCTGGCCGGAGGATTTTTCCTGTACATCGTTGATAAGATTATCCCGCACCTGCACCTCGGGCTTGAGGTCGCTGAAGCGGAGGGGATCAAGACCTCCTGGCACCGCAGCATCCTGCTGGTTTCGGCAGTGACACTGCACAACATCCCCGAGGGGCTGGCTGTTGGCGTGGCATTTGGGGCCGTGGCCCAGACGACTGACCCAGTCGCTCAGCGGGAGCTGATACTGGGCGGCACCGCCTTGGCTATCGGCATCGGTCTGCAGAATTTCCCGGAGGGCCTGGCCGTGGCCATGCCGCTGCGGCGTGAAGGTCTGGGGCGTTTCAAGGCGTTCATGTATGGGCAGGCGTCAGGTCTAGTGGAGCCGATAGCCGGTGTGCTGGGTGCGTGGTTGGTGATGACCATGGAGTCGCTGCTACCCTACAGCTTGGCCTTCGCCGCTGGAGCCATGATCTTCGTAGTGGTAGAGGAGCTCATCCCCGAGTCTCAGCGCGACGGCTTCAGCGATTTTGCCACCGCGGGTGCCATGATCGGCTTCGCCATCATGATGTCGCTCGATGTGGGCTTGGGGTAGTTGGCCGCGGTAGCGTATGTATGGGTGTTTCCGGAAACTAATGGAGAGGATCACTGCTAATGACCTCGGAAGTAACTGAGAGGAAGCCGAGGCGACGTTTTCTTCTGTCGTTGGGCGGCGTGGCCATGGCCTGGCTGGCCGCGGCGCTGTACCCAGTGTTTCGGTTCCTGAGTCCCCAGCCGGCACCGGATCCGTTCGGGGAGGATGGGCGCGCTGTGGTCGAGAAGATCACGGCCGCGGATGTGCGCCGGCCCGGCATGGGCAAGAACGGCGGATACGGTGGGCGCGGCCTGCTGGTCTACCGAGACCAGGGTGGTGTCTTGCGGGCGTTCGATTCCAAGTGCACGCACGCCGGCTGCAACGTCGAGTTTCAGGGCGACAAGATCTTCTGCCACTGCCACGGTGGGACCTATGACCTCGACGGCAAGAACATCGCGGGTCCACCGCCCCGGCCGCTCAC